>NZ_MAOS01000026.1:0-121208 GCF_001721285.1 Pandoraea sp. ISTKB | reverse complement strand
TCCCCGGGACTTCCCGGGGCTTTTTGTCTTGCGTAACTGGCGTGACGACGTCGAGCCGTCAGTTCTTGGTGCCGAACAGGCGGTCGCCCGCGTCGCCGAGACCCGGAATGATGTACGCGTGATCGTCCAGACGCTCGTCCAGCGATGCCACATACAGCTTCACGCCCGGATGCGCGTCGTGCAGCACCTTCACGCCTTCCGGGGCAGCCACGAGGGCGAGGAACGCAATGTTCTCCGGCTCCACGCCGCGCTTGATCAGCACGTCCACGGCGTGAACGGCCGAGTAGCCGGTCGCGACCATCGGGTCGCACAGAATGAAGCGGCGATCGGCCACATCCGGCAGACGCACGAGGTATTCGACCGGGCGATGCTGATCGTCGCGATACACCCCGATGTGGCCGACGCGTGCAGACGGCACCAGATCGAGCAGGCCGTCGCTCATGCCGACACCGGCACGCAGCACGGGCACCACGGCGAGCTTCTTGCCGGCGATGACGGGGGCGTCCATCGGGACCATCGGCGTGTCGATGCGCTCGGTCGTGAGCGGCAGATCGCGGGTGATCTCGTAACCCATGAGCAGCGTGATCTCGCGCAGCAGGCCGCGGAACGTGCGCGTCGACGTTTCCTTGTCGCGCATGTGCGAGAGCTTGTGCTGGATCAGCGGATGATCGCAGATGAAAAGGTTCGGGAATCGGGAGTCTTGTTTCATGGCAGGCAATTCGAGGCTGGGCTATCGGACCGGTATGTCGCGATAAAAGCCCGCATGGCCGCGATTTTAGCCGAAGCGGACGAGGCCGGTCCGGGTTTCGACGTCACGGCCTCGCAGCGGCGCGCGGTCGATTCCCTTAGAATCGCTGCAAGACGGCTGCCGGGCGCTGACTTTCGCCTCCTCGCGCAGCCACCGCCAACGCATCACTTGTCTTCTTGAAGGCTGAACATGGATCTGGGAATCAAGGGCCGCACCGCGCTGGTGTGCGGCGCGAGCAAGGGGCTGGGGCGCGCCTGCGCGCAGGCGCTGGCCGACGCCGGCGTCAACGTGGTGATCGTGGCCCGCACGGCCGACGCCCTGAACGCCGCCGCCAGCGAGATTCGCGCCGCGACAGGCGTGACGGTGACTGCCGTGGCCTGCGACATCACCACGCCGGAAGGCCGCGCGCAGGCGCTCGCGGCATGCCCGCAACCGGACATTCTCGTGACGAATGCCGGCGGGCCGCCCCCGGGCGACTTCCGCAACTGGCAGCGCGACGACTGGATCCGCGCGATCGACGCCAACATGCTCACGCCCATCGAGCTGATCAAGGCGACGGTGGACGGCATGATCGCCCGCGGCTTCGGGCGTATCGTCAACATCACGTCGTCTGCCGTGAAGGCCCCCATCGACATCCTCGGGCTGTCCAACGGTGCGCGTTCGGGGCTGACGGGATTCGTGGCCGGCGTTGCGCGCACGACCGTGGCGCACAACGTCACCATCAACAACCTGCTGCCGGGGGCGTTCGACACCGACCGGCTGGCGGCAACGCTGGAGGCGTCTGCGGCGAAGAGCGGACAGCCGGTCGACGACATGCGCACGAAACGGGCAGCGGCCATCCCGGCCCGTCGCTTCGGCCGTCCGGACGAGTTCGGCGCGACGTGCGCGTTCCTGTGCAGCGCGCAGGCGGGTTACATCACCGGACAGAACGTGTTGATCGATGGCGGCGCCTATCCCGGGACTTTCTGAGCGAGCTTGTTCCGGCGTCGCGCGGGCGACGTTCGGGCGTGGTTTCTCGTGCATCACCCATCACCCATTTCACGTTCAGGGATCGCATCAATGACGGTTTCGACAGTACCGAAGGTTCGCATCGCACTCATCGCGCACGACAAGAAGAAGGACGAGATCCTGGCGGTCGCGCACGACTACGTCGACGTGCTGCGTCAATGCCAGCTCGTGGCCACGGGCACGACGGGCGGGCGCATCGCCACCGAACTGGGCCTCGACGTCGAGCGCATGCTCTCGGGCCCGCACGGCGGCGATTTGCAGATCGGCGCGCAACTGGCCGAGGGACGCGTCGACATGGTGCTGTTCCTGCGCGACCCGATGACACCGCAACCGCATGAACCCGACATCAACGCGCTGGTGCGCGCGTGCGACGTGCACAACGTACCGTGCGCGACCAACAGCGCCACGGCGCGTTTGCTGCTGGAACAACTGATCGTCCGGCTGGCGGCGCAGCCGTCGGCCTGACACGCACGATCAACATGACCGATCGACTACCCATCGAGGGGAAGGAGCGAGGATGACAAAAGCAATCCGCATCGAACAGAACGGCGGCCCGGAAGTGATGCAATGGGTCGACGTCGAAGTCGGCGAACCGGGGCCGGGCGAGGCGCGCGTGCGTCACAACGCCGTGGGCCTGAACTACATCGACGTGTATTTCCGCACGGGCCTGTATCCGCAGCCGCTGCCTGCCGGTCTGGGCATGGAGGCCGCCGGCGTGGTCGAGGCCGTGGGCGAGGGTGTGACGCATGTGAAGCCGGGCGACCGCGTTGCCTACGCGAGCCGTCCGTGCGGCGCGTATTCGCAGGCGCGTGTGATGCCGGCCGCGCCGCTGGTGCGCGTGCCGGACAACATCAGCGACGATCAGGCCGCCGCCATGATGCTGCAAGGCATGACGGCGCAGTACCTGCTGCGTCGCACGTACTCGGTCAAGGCGGGCGACACGATCCTCATTCACGCGGCGGCTGGCGGTGTCGGGCTGATCGTGTGCCAGTGGGCCAAGGCGCTGGGCGCGACGGTGATCGGCACGGTCGGCTCGGACGAAAAGGCGGCGCTCGTGCGTCAGTACGGCTGCGATCATCCGATCGTCTACACGCGCGAGAACTTCGTCGAGCGCGTCAAGGACATTACCGGTGGCGAGGGCGTGCCCGTGGTCTACGATTCCATCGGCAAGGACACGTTTATCGGCTCGCTCGACTGCCTGCGTCCGCTGGGCACGATGGTGAATTTCGGCAGCGCTTCCGGTCCCGTCGCGCAGATCAACACCGCCGATCTCGTGTCGCGCGGCTCGTTGTTCTTCACGCGTCCGACGCTTTTCAACTACACCGCCAAGCGCGCCGATCTCGAAGCCACGGCGAACGAGTTGTTCGAGGTCGTCGGTAACGGCACGGTGAAGATCGAGGTCAACCAGCGTTACGCGCTGGCGGATGTCGCGCAGGCGCACCGCGATCTGGAGTCGCGCAAGACCACCGGGTCGACGTTGCTTATGCCTTGAGTGGCCCTGAGCGGCCCTGAGCGTTTCGCGGGCTGAAAAGGAAAGGGACGCCGAGGCGTCCCTTTTTCGTTCCCGTTTGTTGCTGTCCACTGCCCGGGATGTGCGCGTGAGGCGTTCAGGCGCGCTGCGTGAAGACATGGGCGCGCGCGTCTTCGCGCACATCGACCGGCAAACGCTTGATGAGCCAGTGGATGACCATGCCGATGACGACCACGTCGTCCAGCAGCCCGAACACCGGCACGAAATCGGGGATCAGGTCGATGGGACTCAGCAGATAAACCGCGAGGAGCACCACGGCGGGCAGCAGCCAGCGCGGACGTCGCGGATCGCGGGCCGCATGCCAGAGCACGCGGAAATCATGACGGGCGATTTGCCACAGACGAAGAAAACGCTTCACTTGCAAACTCCTGGTACCGATGAGCTTGCCATGGGCGGCAAGCAATTTCTCGCAATCGGGGATAACATCGCTCAATATTGGTTGAATATCGCGCAACTTGTTTCGATTATACGCAACGATTGCATGCGGCGCTGAGGGTGGCTCATGGCCGCAAATGGCCAGAAACCGGCGCCCGATGCGTAACAAATAGCTTCGACATTGTTGGGGCGAGACGGTTTCATCGCGTGATCGGCGGGGCGAAATGCGTATCTGGCAAGTTCGGAACGCCTTCGTCATGATGCCCGATCGAGTGCTGGCGTTCCGGGCAATCCGGTTGCGGCCAGATAATGGCAGCGGGATAATTCCCGGGCCGACGTGGTCAATCCATCTTTCCCCTTCGTCCTCCCGTTCTTTTTAGGACGCATTTCAAAGCCATCATGACCGACGCTCAAGATCCGAAATCGCCGCAGCCGCCGTCCCAGCCCGAATCCGATAAGAGCAAGCTCACTTCCCCGTCCCCGTCCCCGACGACTGCGACAACGCCGTCCTCCACGCCTGAATCCGCGAAAGCTGCCGGGGCTTCGACCGACGCTTCCACGGGCTCGCCCGCGGATTCGCCTGCGACCCGCGCATCGGACTACGTGGAACCCGCCACCCCGGCCACGCCTCGACCGACCGCGAAGCCCGTTGCCGGGACCGCTGAAGGGTCTTCGGGCATGCCGCCGAATCCCGACACGCTGACACGTCCTGCGCCGCCGTCGGATGCTGCCGCTTCGGCGGACGCGCAGGCGGAAACGCCGGCTGCGAAGCCCACAGCGCACGCGTCGGCCACAGCGGTGGCGTCCGACAGCAACCCGATCGGCGCACCTGCGCCGAAATCGGGTGACGATGTGAAGGCCGCCGGTGTGGGCAGCGCCGGTGGCAACATCGGTGAGACGGGCAAGACCGGCGGTGCCGGTGGTGGCGCGGGAGGCGGTGGTGGAGGTGATGGCGGTGGTGAACCGCCTCATCAACCGGCCTTCGGTTCGAGTGCGCCGCGCCCGGGCAGTCCGGCCTCGATGGGCGGTCAGCCGTCCTATTTGCAGGCAGGCGACTCGCCGTGGTCGGTACTGCGTCGCATCATGTCGGCGCGTTTTCGTGCGTGGTACGACCGCGCGGGACAACGCATCACCCAGCGCACGCTGAAAATCGGTATCTCGGCGCGTATCTTCCATCCGGAGCCTGGCTCGAAAGGTCTGCGCAGCAAAACGTTGCAATACCTGGAAGAGTCGATCGCTCACTGGGTGATGTCCCGCGACGTGCTCGTCTTCATGATTCCGACGGTCGACACGCAGGGGTTGCTGCACCCGAGCCACATTCGTCTGCACGATTACGCGAAGCATCTGGACGGTCTGGTCCTGCAGGGCGGCGCCGACGTTTCGCCGCTGACCTATTCGGAAGTGGCGACGCGTCACGAATGGCAAGGCGACCGCATGCGCGACATGTACGAACTTGAGTTGCTGCATGAGTTCGTGGAGCAGGGCAAGCCGATTCTCGGCGTGTGTCGCGGTTGCCAACTGATCAACGTGGCCTTCGGCGGCACGCTGCATCAGGACATTGCGACGGATTTGCCGCAGGCGATCCCGCACGTGACTGAAACGTACGAACACAACCGTCACACGCTGACCTTCCCGGAAGGTTCGTCGCTCGCGCAGATGCTGGCGCCGGTCGACGTGCCGATCGTCAACTCGATTCACCATCAGTCGGTGAAGACGCTAGGTCGCGATCTGAGTGTGGAGGCGGTGTGTGCGGAAGACGGCGTGGTCGAAGCGATTCGCTATCGCAAGGCACCGTTCGTGATGGGCCTGCAATGGCACCCGGAATTCCACCGCGCGGGTGGCCCGGAGTTTCTCGACTGCACGCCGGTGCTGGATAACTTCCTGCGCGCGGCGCGCGAAACGCGTTTCTGATCGGTTCATCGCACCATAAAAAATGGCAGCCCGAGGGCTGCCATTTTCGTGTCAGGAACACCGGATAACTGCCCCGGTGTTCACGCCGCCTTGATTAGAAGCGGTGACGGATACCCGTGCCGACGACGGTTTGCGAGCTGGTCGACGACATACCGCCGGCAGCGCCGACACCGGCTGCGAGGCCAGTACCTTCGTTGTCGGAGATGTGCTGGTACGAACCCGTCAGGTACACATCGGTGCGCTTCGACAGACGGTAGTCAGCTTGCAGCGTCACGGTGTGGAACTTCGGCTTCTTGTCCGTCGAATCTTGCTTGGCCATCGTGTACGTGTACGCGGCCGACAGCGAGACTGCCGGGGTCAGCATGTAGCGACCGTTGACTTCGAAGTTGTCGAACTTCAGGCCGTCGTTGGCGAACGACACAGCGGTGCTGTTGTAGTTCAGGCCCGTCAGACCTTGCAGTTGGGTGTGGGTGTACACCAGGCCGACCGTTGCCGGGCCGAAGGCGTAGTTACCACCGATACCCCAAACGCGTTGCTTCGACGATTGGAAGATCGAATCGCCGCCGTTCGACGTGTCGACAGCGCCGCTACCGTTGTTGTTACCCGGATTGCCTTGACGCTCCAAGTAAGCAGCAGCCACCGTCAGCGGGCCGTTTGCGTAGTTCACGCCGGCGCTGAATGCACGGTTGTTGGCGAAGTCGCCAGCCTTGTTCGAGAAGCCATACAGGCCGCCGAACGTCAGGCCGTTGTAGTTGGCGCTCGAGTACTTGACCGAGTTGTTAACACGGAACGAGTTGTTCGTGTTGTCGTTGTCATACGGGTGCGAGGCGATCGTGCCGCCGAACGACGAACCGTTCAGGGTCAGCGGTGCCAGGTAGTCAACCAGCGAGTCGTACTGACGGCCGATCGTCACAGCGCCGAACTTGTCGTTCTGCAGGCCGACGAAGGCTTGACGACCGAACATACGGCCGTTCTGGCCCGACTGGCCGTTGTTGATCGAGAAACCGTTTTCCAGCACGAAGATGGCCTTGTTACCGCCACCCAGGTCTTCCGAGCCCTTCAGGCCCCAACGGCTGCCGTTGACCAGACCGCTCGTTGCACGGAAGTTCTTCGAACCCGATGCACCGACCGTGTTCGTCGAGTTGCTCGTGTAAGCGACGCCGGCGTCGATCAAGCCGTACAGGGTGACGCTGCTTTGAGCGTGCGCGGTCATCGAGAACGCGCCGACAACGGCCGCGGCAAGAAGAGTTTTTTTCATGGTTTAAGCTCCAGTAACGTGACACGAATCGCAGAATTCGCGTGTAAACAGAACGCGGCGAAACAGAACATGTCGAGGTGACGATGCGTCACTCGCGGACCCGAACAGCTATCGGCACTGCTCTGTTGACAGGGGGCAGTGTATGAGTCACCGCAACTCCCGCCTATTTCAGAATCCGCAAGAATCTATTTCAGATATGAAAAGAATCTGCGAGACACGTCCTAAAGCATTGCCTGACAAGGGATTGGCTTGATTAAGCGTAGGTGAGAAATCGCCATGCAAGCGATGTGTGTTGCGCTTGGGACACAGTGTGATGTGCAGAAGAAAGCGCGCGCGAAGCGTTGCCAGCATTGAATTTGCGCGCGACACGCATGATCGGATTTGGTTCCGTGAGTGTGTAAGCACGTCGCATGAATGATTGCGCACGCCTCGCATCGAACCATCGGACGTTGTGACGGTCATCGTGTCGCGCATCGATGACGACATGTTTCATCGCATCACTTCATCACAACGATCGCGCGTGTCGTCTTGTCATGTTGGATGGCTGCCATGTGGCTGTCATCTACGCCGCGTACACGCGCGCAATGAGATAAATCTGAGATGCTGGCAAGCGCATGAAAGCGTCGTGTGCCGAAAAGTGCTTTATTTATGGGGTTTTACGGACTATTGCGAGTCGCCGAATAATTCATTGCGTCGAATGATGACAATGATTTCGGGATGCAGACCTATACTACGTTCCGCGAGAAGTAGACTTTTGCGTTGAGTGAAAAGTCTCCAAACCTTGGCGCGGCCTCATCGGCCGCGCTTTTTTTTGCCCGCGATTTTCAGCGTGCCGGCGCAGGTTTCGTCAGGCGTAGTAGCCGGTGGTGAGGGCTTCGCCGCAATCTCGCACGTGGGGAATGCTCAACTGCTTGAGCTTGCGATACAACGACGCACGGCAGAAGCCGAGCGTGCGCGCGGCGGCGGAAATGTTCCAGCGATGTTGGGCGAGCGCATGCAGAATGCGTTCGCGTTCGGCGTCGTGATGGGCGTCGTGCGTGAGGGATTCCGCAGGCAGTGCGACCGCCTTCGACGCAGCGCTCACCTCCTTCGCATCCTTCCCTTCCCCAAGTTCCTTCGTGCGCAACACGTCGTCGCGAGATAACGCTTGCGTCATCCGCATCGACGTTGCCGAGTGCAGCGCGCCGGCCTGCAGACACTCCGGCGGCAGATCGCTCACGCACAGCACATCCTCGCCCATCACAGCGCACGCGTAACGCAATGCGGCGCGCATCTGACGCAGATTGCCCGGCCACTGGTGTGAAAGCAGACGTGAGAGCGCATCCGGCGACACGCGCGAGAGTGCCTGATCGACGCGCAGTCCGGGCCACTCGTCACACAGCATGCGCGCAATCAATTCAGTCTTGTCGTCGCGCTCACGCAGCGTGGGCAGTGTGAGCACGCCGACCGCGATCCGGTAATAGAGGTCTTCGCGGAACGTGCCTTGCGCGACCGCACTCGCGAGATCCTGATGGGTTGCGCAGATCAGTTGCACATCGACCGGGACCGGCTGGCTTGCGCCCAGCGGCGTGACCTCGCGCTCCGACAGCACGCGCAGCAAACGCGTTTGCAACGCATGCGGCATGTCGCCGATCTCATCGAGAAACAACGTACCGCCGTCGGCCTGTTGCAGTTTTCCTTTCATGCCGCCGGGCAATGCGCCCGAAAATGCGCCGCGCTGGTAGCCGAACAACTCACTCTCGACCAGATGCTCCGGCAGCGACGCTGTGTTGATTGCGACGAAGGCCTGCGCGCGACGTTCGCTGTACGCGTGCAATGCCCGCGCGAGAAATTCCTTGCCGGTGCCCGTCTCGCCGAGAATCAGCACCGGCAACCCGCGATCGACGAAGCGCTTGCCGCGCGCGAGCAGGTCGCGCATGCGGGCGTCGGTGCCGCACAGGTCGTCGATGTCGAGGTAGTCGGGGCGCAAATGGCGGGCATGCATCGGTGCGGGACGGGCGGGGGCGGCCGCAGGCACACGTACGATGCGCTCGGCGAGCGCGGCAAAGTTGTTGAAGGCGGTGTTGACAGTGTTGTGGGTGCCGACAGCACCGACGGTATTCGCATTGGCGGCGCCGAGGGGGCTGGCGTGGCCGACAGGTCGAGCGGGGGCGTGCGCTACGGCTAGGTGAGCGGGCATGACTTGTCTCCTTCTCGTATTGGTACGAAAGGGGCGCCGTCGGTGGCTTGTGGCCTGGCGATTCCTGACGTCTCTTTATGTCGCGACCGGCTCGGGTGGCCAACCGCCAATGCAGGATACGACCGCCGAGTCATAACATCCAATACAATATTGATGCGCCAATAATACCTCTGGGGTATCAAATGATCGAATTGCGCCATTTCCAGTACTTTGTCGTGCTCGCGCAGACGCTTCACTTCGGCCGCGCGGCCCAACAACTCCATATCTCGCAGCCGCCGCTATCGCGTCAGATCGCGCTGATGGAGGCCGAACTGGGCGTACAACTGTTCGAGCGCACGAATCGCAGCGTGCGGCTCACACGGGCCGGCACGCGCTTCTATCAGGACGCGGTGGAAATCCTCAATTCGGTCGACCGGGCGCGGCGCAATGTCGTGGCGGCCAGCCGTGGGGAGGACGGCGCGATCACCGTCGGCTTCATGATGTCGTCGGCCTACAACATCCTGCCCGCGCTCACCCGGACGTATGCCGCTGCGTATTCACGCGTCGACATGAAGCTGGCAGAAACGCTGCCCAATCTGCTCGCGGAGTCGGTGCGGGCCGGGCAGACGGACGTCGGCATCATGTACCGCCCGGAGGATCTGACCGGGCTGGATACGGCGACGGTGTTTCGCGAGGAGATGGTGGCGGTCATTCCCCGCACGCACCCGCTCGCAAAGGTGCGCGTGCTCGACGCCGAGCATCTCGCCGAAGAATCGTTCGTGAGCATTCCGCGCGAGATCGCGCCGCTCGTGTACGACCTGATCGTCACGCATTGCCGGCGCTCGGGCTTCTCGCCGCACATCCGTCTCGAGACCAACTTGCAGCAGACGATCATCAACCTCGTCGGAGAGGGCCTTGGCGTGGCCATGGTGCCGATGTCGATGAGCAGTGCTAGTGCCTCGGGCAACGCCGTGTTCAAGCCGCTCAGGAACGCGCCTGTGGCTGAGGTGGCGCTGCTGTGGAGCCGGGACAACCACAACCCCTGCGTGGCGACGTTCGTGGAGAACGCACGCAGTGTGTGGCGGGAGATGCAGCGCGCGCCGGGTGCGCGACTGGTGCCCGATCTGCCGGACACCAGCCTGCGCTGAGCGCGTCATGCGTGGGGGACAAGCGGTGAGACGAGGGAAGCGGGGGACGTAGATACGGGGAATGCCGGGGCGCGAGCGCGCCGTCAGATTTCCAGAATCCCTGCGGCCACGAAGCCGCCATCGACCGGCAGAATGTGGCCGGTCACATACGAGGCGTCGTCCGACGCCAGAAAGCTCACCGCACCGGCGATTTCGTTCGGTTGCCCGTAGCGCCCCAGCGGGGTCGTCTCGGTATAGTGACGACGCGAGATGTCCGAGTGCAGCACCTTGGTCAGCGGCGTATCGATCGGCCCGGGCGCGATGCCGTTCGCGGTGATGCCGAACGGCGCGAGTTCGATCGCCATCTGACGCGTCAGCCCGATCACGGCCGCCTTCGACGTGCCGTAAGCCGTGCGACCCGCGCTGGCCAGAATCCCTGCGACCGATGCCAGATTGACGATGCGTCCCCAGCGCTGCTCGCGCATGAGCCGCGCGGCGTGCTGTCCGCACAGCAGCGTGCCCGTGAGGTTCACGGCCATGACCTGATGCCAGTGTTCGAGCGGATAGTCCAGGAACGGAAACGTCTTGGCGATGCCCGCATTGTTCACGAGCACGTCGCACCGTCCGTACCGTTTCGCCACCTGCGCAAAGCCGTCGGCGATCGACGCTTCCTCGCCCACGTTCATCCCCAGCGCCCACGCGCGACCACCTGCTGCGCTGAGCGCTGCGGCCGTCTCCGTGGCCGCGCCTTCGTTCAGATCGGCCACGACTACGGTCATGCCATCCTTGACCAATCGTTCGCAGATGGCGGCACCAATGCCCATACCGCCGCCCGTGACTACTGCTACCTTCTCCGTCATGCTATGGACTCCTAAATTTACTGACAGTTACAGCTCGGGCTCCGCCGCACGCTTAAGCGGCGGAGCCCGTCGGTGATATCGCGAAACCGTTAAGGGGTTGGCGTTACTTCAGGAAACCGATCGAGATCCAGGGGATGAAGACCACGATGAGCAGCGCGATGAGCAGCGCGCCCATGTATGTCCACATCCGGTTGAAGACCTTGTCGGGCGACGTCTTGCCGATGGCGCAGGCGGCATAGAAGCCGACACCGAGCGGCGGGGCGAACAGGCCCATGCCCATCGACAGGATCACGACCATGGCGTAATGCACGTCGTGAATGCCGAGCGAGCGCGCGACCGGGAACAGCAGCGGCCCGAACAGCACGATGGCGGGAATGCCTTCGAGCACGCTGCCGAGCACGATGAACACGACCATTGAGATGAGCAGGAAGCCGACTTGTCCGCCCGGCACGCCGTGCATCAGACCGACGAGCTTGGCCGAGAAGCCCGATTGCGTGAGCGCCCATGCCATGGCGGTGGCCATGCCGATGATCAGCAGGATCGCGCCGGACAGGGCGGCGGTCTCGGTGAGCAGCGGATAGAGACGCTTGAAATTCAGATGTTTTTTGAAGGCGTGGACGATCAGGCCGATCACGATGGTGTACGCGATGCCGATGGTCGACACTTCCGTGGCCGTTGCCGCGCCTTCGATCACTGCCGTACGGATGAGGATCGGCAGCGCCAGCGCGGGCAGCGCAATGATGAAGGTCTTGCCGATCACGCTCCACGGCGCGCGACGCGCAGCGTTGGGCGCTTCCTTGCGCGAGCGGGCGAAACACACCACGACGATGGCCAGTGTGGCGATCACGGCAGGCAGCAGGCCGCCGACGAACAGGGCAGTGATCGACACGCCGCACACGGCGCCGATGGTGATGAGCACGAGGCTCGGCGGGATCGTCTCCGTCATCGCGCCGGTGGCGGACAACAGGGCGACGAGGTCTTCCTGTTTCGAGCCGCGTCGCTGCATTTCAGGGAACAGCGCCGGGGCGACGGCGGCCATGTCGGCCGCCTTGGAACCGGAGATGCCCGAGACCAGGAACATCGCCCCGAGCAGCACATACTGGAGGCCGCCGCGCACGTGACCGAGCAGCGAGGCCATGAATTCGATCAGGCTGCGTGCCAGTCCGCTCATTTCGATGAGCGCGCCGAGCAGCACGAACAGCGGCACCGACAGCAGCACGAGCCCGGACATGCCTTCGTCCATGCGGCTCACGACGATCTGCAAGGGGGCATCGGTCACGAGCGCCAGATAGGCGAGGGTGGCCGTGCCGAACGCGAAGGCAATCGGAATGCCGCCCGCCACGCACGCGCCCACGATCAGCACGAAGAAGATGAGCAGGTTGTAGTTGCCCATGGCGATGAGCGCGGGGCGTCCGAGCCAGAGCGCGGCGCCGAGCGCGGCGACGAACAGCACGCCGAGCCCGAACTGACGCAGGCTGGAGCAGCGCGCCATGCGCGAGATCGCCGCGATGAGCATCAGGGCGGCGCCCACCGGCAGCGCAGCCGCACGCAGGCCGTCGGGAATCTCGAGGGCGGGCGTGGTGATGTCCATCTGTTCGATCGCATGCGTGTACGCCGGCATGATGATCAGCGCGACGAACACGCACACGGTCAGCGCGGCCATGGTCTGGAACCAGTCGCGCCATGCAGCGGGAAGTTTGTTGACGATGGCGGACAGACGCATGTGTTCGCCCCGGTCGAGGGCGAGCACGGCGCCGAGCATCGACAGCCAGATGAAAAGAATCTGTGCAAGCTCATCCGACCACGTGAGCGGATTGTCGAACCCGTAACGCGAGATCACGCCCGCGAGCAGGATGAGAGTTTCCGCCACCACCAGCAGCACGGCAGCCGCTTCGGTGACTTTCATCACCGCGCGGTTGACGTGGCAGAAGAGGCGGGCGAGCGCGTGCGTCGGCTCGGCCGTCATCGTCAACGTTTCCATTTACGCGAGCTTCCCTGTGTACTTTTCCAGCATGGCCCATGCTTCGTCGCCGAACTTCTTGTGCCATTCGGCATAGAAGCCCGCGGCGCGCAGCTTGTCGCGGAACTGCTCGTTGTTCGGTGCGTTGAACACGAGACCCTTCTGCTTGAGCTCGGCCGTCACGCCTTCGTTAAGCTTGCGCACGTCATCACGCTGGGCGACGGCGGCGGCGTTCACGTTGGCGGTCACGATGTCCTGCAGGTCCTTCGGCAGCTTGTCCCACTTCTGCTTGTTGGCGAGGAACCAGAAGCCGTCCCACATGTGGTTCGTCATCGACACATACTTCTGCACTTCGTAGAGCTTGGCCGTGGTCAGCAGCGCCAGCGGGTTTTCCTGCGCTTCGACGATGTGCGTCTGCAAGGCGGAATAGACCTCGGCGAAGTTGATCGACGTGGGCGACGAATCGAACGCGCGGAACATCGACGTCCACAGCGGGCTCGTCGGCACGCGAATCTTCAGACCCTTGAGATCGTTCGGCGAGTTGATCGGACGACTACTCGTGGTGATCTGGCGATAACCGTTTTCCCAGATCTTGTCGAAGGCGAACACCGTGGTCTTCGCGATCTGACCGCGCACGTGCGCGCCGAGATCGCCGTCCATGGCCGCCCACACCTGGCTGTAATCCTTGAACGCGAAACCCACGCCCGAGATCTGCGCGGCCGGCACGAGCGTGCCGAGAATCAGCGGCGAGAGCGTGAAGTAATCGATCGCGCCGGAGCGGATCTGACTCAGCATGTCGCTGTCCGAGCCGAGCTGGTTGTTCGGATAGATCTGGAAGTCGATACGTCCCTTCGACTGCTCCGCGATTTTCTGCGCCATCTCCTTGGCGCGGATGTTCATCGGATGGCTGACGGGCAGGTTGTTGGCGAACTTCAGCGTGAATTCGGCGGCGTGGGCTTGCGTCTGATACAACCCCGTAGCGGCGGCTGCCGATGTGGTGGCCACGACTTTGATGAAGTGGCGACGATCCATGGTGCTCATACTGCATGTCTCCTATTTATAAGTTTGGTGACTGCGTCTGATGCGCGAGACGTGAGAGGCAGATTGCCTCGCAACATCACGGCCAACTCGACTGGCGATGCGCAAATTCTTCGTTCGACTTCCGATTCGCGTCATCTGCCGGACATTCGGCTCGCAAGTGGCTGGGTCATCTTACGCAAATCGAATGCCAGTTCGGGCCCTGAACGGGAAAACCCTTACGTTGTTAAGCATCAGTGAAATCCCGCGTGGCGTGTCGGCATCCTTTCGTCATGCGCAACAAGGCTTCGCGGCGAATTGGCGCGATGACGGGCGTTTGCTGCACGTGCGAACGGTGCCGGGACGCCCGGCGATCGGGGGGTGACACCTGTCGCATTTCGCCGATGCCTTGCGACACCTGTCGCATGCCCGGACACGCCCGGTGCGACAGGTGTCGCATCGGTATCGGTGCCACGATTTCTGCTGCGGCACAGCAAAATTTCCGCGTATTACAAACGTCACCGACTTTCAAATTTCACTTGATGCGGCGATAAATCCCGCTTTACGCTTGCGTCAATTGCGAATGCGCCAAAAGCGTGTGAGATAGATCGAACTCGCAACGACGACTGACCGAGCCGTCGATGTCGCAGACCTGGCCCTGTGCGGACCGCGCGCAGACACGCGGCAGAGGTCTGGCATCGAAATTGCTCACCGGAGTCTGGATGACCCCATTTTTCCGGAGACACTTCATGGTTGCTGCATGCCTTACCGGCTGGGCCCACTCCCAGTTCGGCAAACTCGATAACGTCGATGCCGAAGTCCTGCTGGCCGATGTCGCACAAGCGGCTCTCGACGACGCGGGCCTTTCGCCCGAACAGATCGATTCGATTCACGTCGGCACTTTCAATGGCGGTTTCCTGTATCAGGACTTCCCGTCGTCGCTCATCTTCAACCGGATTCCCGGGCTGCGCTTCAAACCGGCCACGCGTTACGAAAACGCCTGCGCCACGGGCTCGGCTGCTGTGCATGGCGGGCTGCAATCGATCGAAGCAGGCAAGGCCACGCACGTGCTGGTGATCGGCTTCGAGAAGATGACCGAACTCGCTACGCCGCAAGTCGGCGAAGTGCTGCTCAAGTGTTCGTATGCGCGTGAGGAAGCCGGCATTCCCGGTGGCTTCGCCGGTGTGTTCGGCACCATCGCGCAGACGTACTTCGACCGCTACGGCGACCAGTCCGACGCGCTCGCCCAGATTGCCGCGAAGAACCACCGCAACGGCTCGGTCAATCCGTACGCGCACATGCGCCGCGATTTCGGCTACGACTTCTGCCGTAACGTGTCCGAGAAGAACCCGTTCGTGGCCGGTCCGCTCAAGCGCACCGACTGCTCGATGGTGTCCGATGGCGCAGCCGCCCTCGTGATCTCGAAGGCCGATGTGGCGCGCGCCATGCCCAAAGCGGTCGGCTTCCGTGCGGCGGTGCAGGTCAACGATTACCTGCCGCTCTCGCGGCGCGATCCGCTGGCGTTCGAAGGCGGTCAGCACGCGTGGCGTCAGGCGCTGGGGGTTGCGGGCGTGTCGTTGAAAGACCTCTCGCTGGTCGAGACCCACGACTGCTTCACCATCGCCGAACTGATCGAATACGAAGCCATGGGGCTGGCCAAGCCGGGGCAGGGCGCGAGCGTGCTGGCCGAAGGGCTGACGCAAAAAGACGGCTTGCTGCCGGTCAACCCGTCGGGCGGTCTGAAGGCGAAGGGTCACCCGGTCGGCGCGACGGGCGTGTCGATGCACGTCATGGCGGCGATGCAACTCACGGGCACGGCCGGTGAGATGCAGATTCCGGGGGCGAAGCTCGCAGGCGTCTTCAACATGGGCGGCGCGGCTGTAGCGAACTACGTGAGCATTCTCGAAGCACGCTGAGTGCATACAGGAGACGAGAGATGCTCAAGAAGGTCATGAACCTCGGCCGACTACTGGCCGACGTCGCCCGCCGTCATCCGGACGAACCCGGTCTGATCGTGGGCGACAAGATCACCACGTGGGGCGAGATCGATGCCCGCGTGAACGCTGCCGTCGAAGCCCTGCGCAAGCTCGGTGTCGGCAAAGGCGACAAGCTGCTGGTGCATTCGCGCAACAACCTGCCGATCTTCGAGAGCGCGTGGATCGCGTTTCGTCTGGGCGCGGTGTGGGTGCCGACGAACTTTCGCATCACCGCTCCGGAGGCCGCCTATCTGGGGCAGTCGAGCGGCGCCTGCGCCATGATCTACGACGCAGGATTCGAAGGTCATGTCGATGCCGTGCGCGCCGCCTCGCCGGCGTTGCGTCATGTGATTGCACTGGGCGCGCCGCGCGAAGGCGAGCTGCACTACGAGACGCTGGTGGCCGAACATCTCGGTGCACCGGGCTTTGAGGAAGAAGTCGAGTACGAGGACCCGCTGTGGTTCTTCTACACGTCCGGCACGACGGGGCACCCGAAGGCCGGCGTGCTCTCGCACGGGCAGATGGCGTTCGTCGTCACCAACCATCTGGCGGATCTGATGCCGGGCATCACGTATCGCAGCCGCTCGATGGTCGTGGCGCCGCTCTCGCATGGCGCGGGCATTCACGCCATCGTCAACACGGCGCGAGGCGCGGCGAGCGTGTTGCTGCCGGGCGAGAAGATGGACGCAGCGCAAGTCTGGCAGGCAGTCGAGCGTCACCGTGTCGACAACATGTTCACGGTGCCTACGATCGTCAAGATGCTGGTCGAAGATCCGGCGGTGGACGAGTACGACCATAGCTCGCTGCGCTTCGTGATCTACGCGGGCGCACCGATGTACCGCGCCGATCAGAAGTATGCGTTGCAGAAGCTGGGGCGCGTGCTGGTGCAGTACTACGGCCTGGGCGAAGTGACGGGCAACATCACGGTGCTGCCGCCGTGGTTGCATAGCGACGACGATGATGCGCCGGACGCCCGCGTGGGCACCTGCGGTTTGCCGCGCACGGGTATGGAGGTGGCGATTCTCGACGAGCAGGGGCAGCGTCAGCCGGCGTTCGCGTCGGGCGAGATCTGCGTGCGCGGGCCGGCCGTCTTCATGGGGTATCACAACAATCCGGACGCCAACGCCAAGGCGTTCAAGGACGACTGGTTCCACACCGGCGACCTCGGTCATGTGGATGCGCAGGGCTTCCTGTACATCACGGGGCGGGCGTCGGACATGTACATCTCGGGCGGCTCGAACGTCTATCCGCGCGAGATCGAAGAAGCGTTGCTGACACACCCGTGCGTCTCCGAGTGTGCCGTGCTCGGCGTGCCCGACCCCAAGTGGGGTGAGAGCGGGCTCGCGGTGGTGGTCGCCCGGGAAGGCATGGCCGCACAGGCCGATGAACTGCTCGGACATCTCGAAGCGCGTATTGCCCGCTACAAGTGGCCGCGCCGCTTCGTATTCTGGAGTGCCATGCCCAAATCGGGCTACGGCAAAATCGTGAAAAAGCAAATCAAGACGATGCTCGAAGAGCAAGGAGACTATCGACTATGAAACCTGCGCTTTCACGGGTCTATCAGCATGCAGGCGTCCCCACGTTACCCCGTGTGGAAGACTGCGTGTTGAGCGGGCAGCACGAACTGCGCGTGACGATCCGGTCTGGTGCGAATCTCGGCGAGTCCTTACGCGCGGCGTTATCCCGCTATGCGTACGGTGGCGGCGTCGGGCGTTTCTGTGCGGGTACCGCGCGAGGGCTGCGGTATCACATGATCGAGAACACGACAGACGTGGAGCGCCCCTTCGGGTACGGCGCGCCGGTCGACGAGATGCGCGAGGTCGATCTGATCGGCGGCGCGATCACCGTCGGTCGCACGGCTGACGGCGCCACGCTGCTGCATTGCCATGCGGGGTTCTCCGACCCGTCCGGCGAGTTGCACGGCGGGCATCTGATCCTCGATCACACCTGGGCCGGGGACGAGCCTGTGGTGATTCGTCTGTGTCTGTTCGAGCATGGCGGATATGTGACGGGCGACGACGAGGAGACGCGGTTTCATTTGCTGCGTCCGGTGGCGGGAGATCTCTCATGAGCGTCGCACTGGATGTTCCGGTCGCCATCGAGAGCGGCACGCTGGGCCGGTTGGTGGTGGCGCGCCTGAAGCCGAATCAGGATCTGACGGAAAGCATCGAGGCGCTGTGCGCCGAGCATGCCATCTCGCGCGCCATCGTGCGGGGGGCCGTCGGCAGCCTGATCGACGCACGACTGGCGTTCCGTGCGGGTGACGGCTGGCGTGAGCAAGTGGTGAACGGCCCCGGCGTGGAGATCCTCAACGTGTTCGGCGAGGTCGATGCTCGGCCGGGTGCGGCGAACGCGCTGCCCATGCTGCATGGCATGGTGGCCGACACCAACGGGCGCATGTTCGCGGGTCGCTTCGTTCGTGGTGGCAACCTGTCGTTCATCACCATCGAAGTGACGTTGCAGGAGTGGTTGCCGGCCTGACGCCGCAACGACAGACAGATTGTCGGTATACGTGAAAGCGCATGGGGAGTCTTCGGACTCCCCATTTGCGTTGGTTGGCACTGGTGGGCACTAGTCGGTACTAATCGCCGCTGCCGAGGAACGACTCGATGGCGTTCACCAGCGCGAGCGGCGTCTCGTTCATCGGATAGTGACCGGCGTTGCGCATCACCTCGACGCTCGTCCGCGCGTAGCGTTTCCGATAGGTCTGCGCCATCAGCTCGGCGGTAAACACCGGATCGTGCTCGCCGACGAGCGCCTTGACGGGCACATCGGCATTGATCTCGTTGCTGAAGTCGGTATCCGCCCATGCCGGGAAATACGCGGCGAAAGCCTGTGACGACGAACCTGTCGCCGAGGCGTTGGCCTTCCAGTCGATCCACGGCGATGGCAGTCGGTTGCCGGTGCTACGGTCGATGATGGCCTTGCGGGCATCGAGCGAGGTGGCGGCGCTCTCGAACAGGGCACGACGGGCGGCGTCGAACACGACACCGCCACATGGCACGGGCGCGACGGCGACGAGCTTGCGCACGCGGTGCGGCACGAGTGCGGCGACCTTCTCGATCGCCATGCCGCCCATCGAATGACCGATCAGGCTGAACGTCGTGAAGTCGAGCGAATCGGCGAGGGCGATGGCGTCTGTGGCGATCTCGGTAATGGTGTGCTCGCCCGCGACGTCCAGCATGCCGCCATAGCCGCGATAGTCCATGAAGACGTAGCTGAAGTCGTCTTGCGAGAGCCACGGCTCGCAGGCGGCGAACGAGCGGGCGTCGCCGAACCAGCCGTGCAGCGCGAGGATGGCGTGCGGGCCGTGGCCGACGCGGTGAAACGTGTTGGGTTTGCGATCTGGCATGTCGAATCCTTCGGGACAGCGGGAATTGCCCGGACGCTCATCGTAGCCACGGCGGAGATTGCCCACCGTCGATGACGGGTCAATCGCTGTAGAATTTGGGCCATGCGAAATACGTTGATCGATCCCTACGAGCATTTGCCGCGCAGCGTCGTCGTCACGGCCAACGACTACCCGGCCGGGCTCACCTTCCCGGAACACGCCCACGCACGCGGGCAGTTCGCGTTCGCGTCGCGCGGCATGATTACGGTGTCGACGCCGCAGGGGCGATGGTTCGTGCCGCCGCAGCGCGCCTGCTGGGTGCCCGCGCAGGTTTCGCACGACATGACGATGAACGGACCGGTGACGATGCTCAACACGTTCGTCACGCCCGAAGCGGCGAGGTCGGCGGGTTTGCCGGATCGATGCTGTGTCTATGGCGTCTCACCGCTGCTTCGCCAGTTGCTGGACGACGCCATCGACTTGCCGCCGCTGTACGACGAGCAGGCGCGCGACGGCAAGCTCATGGCGTTGCTGCTCGCCGAGATCGCGGCGATGCCGCGTCTGTCGCTACATGCGCCGTTGCCAACCGATGCCGAGTTGGCGCGCGTGTGTCGGGACGTGTTCGCCGCACCGTCGATGACGTTGGAACTGGATACCGTTGCGGCGATGGCGTCGATGAGCCGCCGAACATTCACGCGCCGCTTTCGTGAGGCGACGGGGGTGAGCTTTGCACAATGGCGGCAGCAGGTGTGTCTGTTGGCGGCGGTCGAGCGGCTGAGCGACGGACAGCCGGTCACGCGTGTCGCACTGGATCTTGGCTACGGCAGTCCTAGCGCGTTCACTGCCGCGTTTCGCCGGGTGCTTGGCGATCCGCCGAGTCGCTATCTCGCGCTCGCTTAGCGCGGCGCGGGGTGAGGGTGTTCAGCACGCGTGAGGCGTGCGACGTCCCAACGAAAAAGGGGCGCCACCGAGGCGCCCCTTTGACTTTGCGTGCCGTACTGGTTGCGATGCCTTATGCCACCGTCGGTTGCACGAGTCCGTCTTCACGGAACATGTGCTTGATGCCGCGCACGGCTTGTCGGATACGCGACTCGTTTTCGATCAGCGCGAACCGCACGTACTCGTCGCCATACTCACCGAAGCCGATGCCGGGCGAGACCGATACCTTGGCCTGCGCGAGCAGCTTCTTGGCGAACTCCAGCGATCCGAGCGCGCGATACGGTTCCGGAATGCGCGCCCAGATGTACATCGACGCCTTCGGCAGATCGACCGTCCAGCCCGCTTCCGTCAGGCCTTTGTAGAGCACATCGCGGCGGCGCTGGTATTGCTCGCGAATCTCTTCGACGCACGTCTGATCGCCTTCGAGCGCAGCGATGGCTGCGACCTGAACCGGCGTGAACGTGCCGTAGTCGTGATAGCTCTTGATGCGCGCGAGTGCCGCGACCAGTTCGGCGTTGCCGACCATGAAGCCAATGCGCCAGCCGGCCATGTTGTAGCTCTTCGACAGCGTGAAGAACTCGACGGCGACGTCCTGCGCGCCGGGCACCTGCATGATCGACGGCGCTTTGTAGCCGTCATAGACGATGTCGGCATAGGCCAGATCGTGCACCACCAGAATGTCGTGCTTGCGTGCGAGATCGACGACCCGCTCGAAGAATTCGAGTTCGACGCACTGAGCCGTGGGGTTCGACGGGAAGCCGAGAATCACCATCTTCGGCTTCGGATGACTCTCGCGAATGCCGCGTTCGAGTTCGGTGAAGAAGTCGATGCCGGGCGTCATCGGCACGGAGCGGATGTTGGCGCCGGCGATCACCGCACCGTAGATGTGAATCGGGTACGACGGGTTCGGCACGAGCACCGTGTCGCCCTGATCCAGCGTGGCAAGCATCAGGTGCGCGAGGCCTTCCTTCGAGCCGATGGTGACGATCGCTTCGCGCTCGGGGTCGAGTTCGACGTCGTAGCGATCCTTGTACCAGCGGGTGATGGCGCGACGCAGGCGGGGAATGCCGCGCGAGGTCGAATACCCGTGCGTGTCGGGGCGTTGTGCGACTTCGACGAGCTTGCTGACGATATGCGGCGGTGTGGCCCCGTCGGGATTGCCCATCGACAGATCGATGATGTCCTCGCCACGACGGCGCGCTGCCATCTTCAGCTCGGCGGTGATGTTGAAAACGTACGGGGGAAGACGATTGATGCGCGCAAAGCTGCGCGAGCCCTGAGAGCTGGACATGAGAAATCCTGGAACGTAAGCGCCCGGAACCGTCCGAGCGACGCCGGTGTGCTGGCCACACCGTGACGGCGAATGTAGCGCGACGGTGAACGCTTAGGCAAGTGATTTTTGCAGCGCGTGGTCAAGGGGACGTCGGGTAAGATGGGCGCCCATGTGTTGGCAAGTCCGAAGAAAAGGAGGGGCGATGGCGTATCTGTACCTGCTGGTGGCAATCGTGGCGGAGGTGATTGCGACGTCTGCCCTGAAGGCGTCGGAGGGTTTTACGCGGGTCGGTCCGGTCGCGCTGGTCGTGGCGGGTTACGGCATTGCGTTCTACATGCTCTCGCTCACGCTACGCACGATCCCCGTGGGCATTGCCTATGCGATGTGGTCGGGGCTGGGCATCGTGCTCATTTCCATCGCGTCACGCGTGTTGTTCGGACAGAAGCTCGATGCACCGGCCATCCTCGGCATGGCGCTGATCATCGCCGGCGTGCTGGTGATGAATCTCTGGTCGAAGACGTCGGCGCACTGACACACGCACCGGCGCATTCCGGCGTTGCGGGTATCGTTGGCATCGTTGGCATTGCGACGTGATGCGAGAGCGAGGGGCAGCGCGCAATGATGCAATTCCCGCGCTGCCTGTCAGCGCGTCATGCGTCGTGCTCCGCTTCGGCGAGCACCGCCTTGAGTGCAGAGATGCAGGTATCGATCTCCGTACGTTCGATCACGAGCGGTGGCGCGAGACGCAGCACGGTCGAGCGCGTCTCCTTGGCGAGCACACGACGGCGCAGCATGCGCATCGACAGGTCGTGCGCATCGGCGCGCGACGGATCGATCTCGATGCCTGCCCAGAGGCCGCGTCCCCGCACTTCCCGAATGAGCGGCGAGTGAATCGCGTGCAGACGCGAGAGCAGATATTCCCCCATTTCCGCACTTCTGCCCGGCAGGTCTTCGTCGGCCATGACGTCGAGCGCTTCGAGCGCGACGGTGGCGGCGAGTGCATTGCCGCCGAACGTCGAGCCGTGGCTGCCGGGTTCGAAAAGGTCGATGATGTCGCGCCGCGCAACGAAGGCCGACACCGGCAGCAGGCCACCGCCGAGCGCTTTGCCGAGCATGATGCCGTCCGGCACGATGCCTTCGTGCTGATACGCGAACCATCGGCCTGTGCGTCCAAGGCCGGACTGGATTTCGTCGAGCAGCATCAGCACATTCTGCTCGGTGCAGAGTTGACGCAGCCCGCGCAGAAAGCCGTCGGGCGGCACGACGATGCCGCCTTCACCCTGAATCGTCTCGAACAGTACGGCACAGGTATTGGGGGTGATGGCGGCGCGCACGGCGTCGATATCGCCGTAGGGCACGCGCACGAAGCCGGGCGCGAACGGGCCGAAGTCGGCGCGATAGGCGGGCTCGGAGGAGAAGCCGACGATGGTGGTGGTGCGTCCGTGGAAGTTGCCGTCGGCGACGATGATTTCGGCTTTTTCGGCGGGAATGCGTTTGACGCTGTATCCCCAGCGTCGCGCGGCCTTGACGGCCGTCTCCACGGCTTCGGCGCCTGTGTTCATGGGCAGGGCGCCGCCGAGCGTCGTGAGGTCGCAGAGGCGTTCGAGAAAGGCGCCCAGCCGGTCGGTGTAGAAGGCGCGGGAGACGACGGCGAGTCGCTGCGCCTGCGCGGTGAGTGCGGCGACCAGACGCGGGTGCGCGTGGCCATGACTGACGGCGGAATAGGCGCTCATCATGTCGAGGTAGCGATTGCCCTCGACGTCCCAGACCCAGACACCTTTGGCGTGCGAGAGCACGACGGGCAGGGGAGCATAGTTGTGCGCACCAAAGCGTTGTTCGCGTTCGATCTCGTTCATGAGCGCGTTCCTCCACGTCTGAAGTCTAGATGCGAACGCGCTGGCACGCAAAGGGGGAGAACTCCCGAAGGGTCGCGCATGAATTTGGCATGCACGTGCGCTATAATCGCCGATTACCCGGATGTGACGTATGACGTCGTGTCCGGGCCTCTCCGGCAGCGATATCAGATCGCCGCCAGCATGTCGCAAGCGCACTGCCCATAGCTCAGTTGGATAGAGCATCGGCCTTCTAAGCCGACGGTCGGGGGTTCGAATCCCTCTGGGCAGGCCAACCACGCCAAGACTGCCCACAAACGTTGCGATCCCACCTCCCGGTGTTGACGCGCGGTGAAATCCCGGTGACATCGATATGGCGACGCGCGTTGCAGATACCGCCATACCAGCGGATTTTTGCTGTCGATGCGTATAATCTAGGAACAAAAATCATCGGCCCGCGCTGTGCGTATCGCGTCGAAGTCCGTTCGTTTTCTTCGCGCGTCGTCCGTGTCCAGGTCTCGACTCCAACCAACATGTCCAAAGCCTCCCGTTCACCTCGCGCCGCACCGAAGCCTACCGAAAGCACGAGTGAAGAGATCTACGAGCGCATCTACCTAGCCCTGCTGGAGCATCGGCTGACGCCCGGCACCAAGCTTGCCGAAGAGCGGCTGGCGGCCATCTTCAATGCCAATCGTGCGCGTGTCAGAGATGCCCTGAGCAAGCTGGCGTACGAGCAGATTGTCGAGGTCTATCCTAAGAAGGGCTGGTTCGTGGCAAAGCCATCGGTGGATCAGGCGCGCGATGTGTTCGAGGCGCGCCGCGTCATCGAACCGGCGGTCATGCGGCGTCTGGCGCAGGAGATGGACGACGAGAAGCTGGCGGCGCTTCAGGCGCATCTGCGCAAGGAGATGGACGCGCGTGAGTCAGGCGACAAGCGCGCCGTCATTCGTCTGTCGGGGGAGTTTCATAATCTGGCGGCGTCGCTCGCCGGTAATTCGTCGTTCATCCGCAGTCTTCGCGAATTGTCCACGCTGACCTGCCTGGTGATTCTGGTGTACAACGCACCGGTCGTGGAGAGCTGCCGTGCCGACGAACACGAGCGCATCGTCAAGGCGCTCGCCGCGAACGATGGTGAGACGGCTGCCAGGATCATTCTCGAACATCTGAGCCATGTCGAGCATTCGCTCGATCTCGGCGCGGCGTCGGAAGAAGCCGATCTGGAAGCGATTTTCGGCAGCGCTGCCTGACGGCAGCGGTCCCCGCGGTTCCCGGTCATGGCAATGCCGTCGGCCAGGGACAGGCGCCGACGGCGTTGCGCGATAACCGCTGCTGAGGTTTCCGACGCCTCAGACGGAAGGCGACGGGACGCTCGCCTTCGGCGGGAGCGCGAACTTCAGCGACCCGTACAGCAGCGAAGCCGTCACGGCGGTGATGGGGCCGGAGAAATCGGCAATCGCGCCCCCCCATTCCATGATCGTGATCCCGCAGGCCGTCGAAACCGCCCAGGCGGCAATGCCCGGGAAATTGAACGACGACTGCGAACTGTCTTCCCACTCCTGCGTGAATGATCCCTGCGATCCTTGCGAATGGCGCGTGGCGACGATATGCATGACGGCGATCGACACCCATGCCACCACGATCACCCCCTGATAAGCCAGTGCCTGCAAGATGTATTCAAAGACATTGAGCAGCATGAGCAGGTAGATCAGCACCCCGATGACCGTGGCGCAGACGAAGCGCGGCAGCTTTAGCGAAAGTATCGTCTGAAGCAGCGACTGGAGATTGACCGCAGCCAGATAGAAGTTGGCCGTGTTGATCCGCGTCTGGCTGACCCATACGAAGAACAGACCGCCCACGCCCATGAGCTTCAGTATGGCGAAAACGACCGACAGTTCCGACACCTTGTCTCCGGACGACAGGCTCCCCACGAGGAAGATACCGACCAGACCGTTCACGAAGAACGTGAAGAAGTAGAACGGCCATCCGAAGTTCAGGCGTGCGTGATACTTGACGTCGCGCTTCTTGCCGAAGCGGGCGTAGTCGAAGGTGAACATCATCATGATCCACACCCCCATCAGATACGCGAAGGATGAAAACCATCCGAATCGCGAAGGGTGTGCCGGCCCGAGATGAAGCCACTGGGTCGTCAGACCCACGTCGTAGATGGTCAGCGCCGTTGCGGTGATCAGCCCGATCAGATAGAACGGCAACAAGACACCGTTGAACTTGTCGAGCCATTTCTGAACGCTGCCGAATACCAGAAGGACGCTATACACGACCACGAACAGGTTCATCACCTTTTGCGGCACGGCGGGAACGAACGAGTGCAGTGCAATGCTGATCACCGACCCTTCGAACAGTCCGTAGTACGTGGCGCAGGCAAAGAAGATGAGTGTGGCCAGTGCCGCGCCGGACCGGCCGAACAGAATCCGCGAGAACAGCGCGACGGACAGTCCGGAGTTGATGGCGTATCTGGCGATGATGCCGTTGACGATGCTGTAGCAAATGACCGTCAGGCCAAGGCCGATCAGGGCGTTGACCGTACCGAAGTTGATGGCCATCGTCGCCGAGAACACCAGCCAGCACATCGAACTGCATACGGCCCACCACGCCATTGTCAGCGGGCCTTTGTTCATCCGTTGGTCTTCAGGGATCGGGCGATCGGCGAAATCGCTGTTTTGTTCTTCATCGGAAGGCTGCAAGTTCATTTTTCACCTGCTTCATAAAGTGAGGTTCGCTCCTCCAATGTCGACCAGATGCAAGGTTGCGGCCAAAGCGGCTGAAACGGCCGAACCTTGCACCATGCCTCTAGCCCGAGCGAATCCTGAGCTAACTACGGAACCGTCGTGTGCCTTGGCAACGACGCAGCTACTTGAGAGCAACAGCCGGCGCTTCGGAGAGCGCGTGGTAACGACGGCCGAAGTAGATCAGCCCGTGCGCGGCCGACGAACAAAGCCCGACGGCAAGGACGCTCGCGATGATGATCGAATGCGTGCCGACTTCCGAGACCTCCTTGATTCGGCAGTCGAACGACACGACAGCGTTGCGCAGGATCGGCGCACCGGTCGCGAGCGTGGTCCACTCGGCCTTCTCGAAACGTTCGGGAATGGATAACGCACCGACGCCGGCGAAGGTGTCTGCCAGATGCTGTTGATGACCCGACAGACTGTTCACGCAGAACACGCCGTTCTGTTTGAGCGGCACGTTCTGCAGGCTCGAGCGATTCATACACAGCAGCAGGGTCGGCGGCGTATCGCTGACACTGCATACCGCGGACGCCGTAAAACCGAGCTTTCCGGCGGGCCCGTCCGACGTAATCACGTTCACGGCAGCGCCGAGCCGGGACATGCCGTCGCGGAACTGCTGTCGTGAGAGATCGCCTTCGTAAGTGGAAGTGTCCATTGCGTCTCCGCGCCTGTCAGGCCTGATAGCGCTCGACGAATGCCTGTGCCTGTTGCGGGCAAAGCAAGGTGTCGAGCATGCGATCCGGGCGAGCGAATCCGTTGAACAGCGCATCGCCTGCGTCGAGATTCTGTGCTGCCGTGGCAATCACGCTTGCGCCGGCCGAATCGAACGGTTCCAGGAAGTGATGGTTGAACTTGTAGGCCGCACGGCCATAGTTTTCCCAGAGATCGTCGTTGATCTGCGTCAGCCACTGTTCCGTCACGGGATGCTCGCCTCGCGCGACGATGACTTCGGCAAGGAAGTTGGCGCTGCGATTGGCGAACTGTCCGCCCTGTCCGCAGACCGGGTCGAACGTGATCGCCGTGTCACCGACCGGAATCACGTAGCCGCCGGACGGCATCTTGGCGAACGCCTGACGCACGGTGGGCGAGAATCGGCCGACCAGCCATGCGTGGGGATCGCCTTCGACGTAGGTCATGTCGTCGGCAATATGCGCTTCCCACGGTGCCGTATCCCGGATGATGTCGCACGCCGCCTTGACCACATCCTGTCCGGTCTTGCAGTCGCCGAAGCGATCCATCATGCCGCCCGGGCGGGCTTCGAGCAGGATGGCGAACGAGGCGCCGGCGGTCTTGTGCTCGTAAGGCACCCAGAAGTACTCGCCCACATCGCCATACTGATTGAACTTGACCGGCACGTACGGCACCCGATCCGAGAACCATTCGGTGTGCTTGCCCGACTTGCTCTGGACCACCGCCATGGCGAGGTTGCGCTGCGGACGGTCGTAGACGGCGCGTTCCGCGTGACGCGGGATGCATGCCGCGAGGTCGGCCTTGCCTGCGGCCAGCACGGTGAGGTCGTGCGTGGCGGCGATCTCGTCCATGCGCTCAAGCGTCACGCTCTCGATGACCAGCTTGCCGCCACGGCTTTCCAGATCCTCCAGCCAGCGGCTCACGCGCATACGCTGGTCGATTGCCGCACCACGACGACCGTACTCGGTGCGTCCCTGCACTGCCGTACGCGGACCGCCCACCGTCGCGAGGGTGTCGAGCAGGAAGCCATGCCCACGGAAGGACTTGTCCGACCAGTGATCCATGCCCAGCGAGCGCTCGATCTCGATGACTTCGTCATACAGGTACGCCGAACCCGTGGGCTTGGAGTGATTCAACCATTGATCGGGGGACCGATCCGAATAGAGCGTGACGTCGTAGTTCGATTTGAGCAGCGCGTAAGCCAGAATGCATCCTGCGGGACCAGCACCAATAATCGCAATCTTCTTCATTAATTCATCTCCATTGTCGTCTTGATGAAACGGTTGACGGCCGTTGCGTCGGGCTTTCGAAACCCTGACGCGGCGTCGTAACAAGCACTCAAACTATTCGTTCGTTCAGCCTCCTGTGGTGGTGCTCTGTTGTCGCAACCAGGCGGCGTAGCGTTCGATGCCCGCCTCCAGGCTGACTTGCGGGGAGTAGCCCAGATCCCGTTGCGCCGCCGAAATGTCGAACAACCCTTGACTCTCGTCCAGGCAATCGGGGCCCGCCTGTAACTGGATATCCGCTTCGGGGACGACGGCGCGCACGATCTCGGCGATCTGGCTGAACGTGACGCGGGATCCACCGGTGATGTTGTAGGTGCGACGTGGCAGCGTTGGCGCATCGAGTGCGCGGATCAATCCGTTGGCGGCGTCGTCGATGTGGATGAACTGGCGGTGAAAGTCGCTACCGAACGGCATGCGGGTCGGGCGCTGGCGAAGGGCGTCGGTCAGCATCGTGCGGATGACGCAGTCCGTCGTGCGGCGCGGGCCGTACACCCACGAAATGCGCGCGCTCACGCCATCGACGCCGTACTGTTTCGCGTAACTCTCGACGAGGTATTCGGACGCGACCTTGCTCGCGCCATAGAGGCTTTCCGGCTTCAGCGGCGAGTCTTCGCCGATACGGCCACCCTCGGGAAGGGCGATGTGCCCATAGGCGCTCGTCGACGAGCAGAAGACGAACCGTCGCGCCTGATGAATCCGCGCGATCTCCAGCATGTTCGCGGTGCCGACGATGTTCACCTGCACCATCGAATAAGGCTCGTCGCGCGCCACCATGGGCCCGGAGTAAGCGCCGCAATGGATGATGGCCGAGACGCCCTTGCGGGTCAGTTCATGAAGGCGATGGATCTCGGTGAGGTCGCATCGAATCACTTCCAGTCCATCGATGCTGTGTCCACCGGTTCTGTCGATGGCAATGACATCGTCTCCTCTGTCTTTGAGCTTGCGCGCAACTGCGGCACCCAGCAGTCCCGCAGCGCCGGTCACAACAATGGTCTCGGCTTTCGAATTCGTCATCGTCTGTCCTTTGAGTTTGTCTCTCTTACTGAATGGCTGCCCTGCATGCAGGCTAGATCATGTAAACAGTGTTGTTAACAATATATTTATTTGCAACTGAGAAAAAATTCTGGTTTACGATGAGTGTTGTTGTTTACATCAATGTAAACATGATTGGATATTTGACGTACACTCCTTTCATGAGACGACGAAGCGTTTGCCGACGCCGCGCGAGGTCCCGACAGATCACGAGATCACGCGTGTTTCGGTCAGCGGCAAACGCAGTCAATGAAGTGAACGGAGTGATCGGAATGAAAGTGAGTCGTGGCATTTCGACATTTGCCGAGGGGCGAGCGCCTGCCCGATGCGGCCTTGTCATTGGCAACTTCGATGGCGTGCATCGGGGGCACCAATCGGTGCTCTGGCATGCCCGCGTCGCAACGGCGAGGCTGGGGATTGCGCTGGTCGTGCTGACGTTCAACCGCCATCCCAAAGCGGTGCTCACGCCGGCGTGTGCGCCTACGGAGATTCTTCCGGTACGCGAGAAGCTGCTGGCGCTGGAAAAGTGCGACGTCGATCACGTCGTGCTGCAACCCTTCACCAGGGCGTTCGCGAGTCTGACGCCGGAGGCGTTCATCGAGGACGTGCTGGTCGGCACCCTGAACATTGCCTGGTTGCAGGTGAGCAAGGACTTCCGGTTCGGTGCAAAGCGGGCGGGAGACTTCGCGCTTCTGGCAAAGGCAGGCGAGCAGCATTCGTTCACCGTGAGCCGGAGCGACACGGTGCTGGATCGGGGGGTACCCATTTCCAGTTCGACGATCCGTCAGGTATTGAGCCGGGGCGACATGCGC
Organism: Pandoraea sp. ISTKB; assembly: GCF_001721285.1. NCBI lineage: Bacteria > Pseudomonadati > Pseudomonadota > Betaproteobacteria > Burkholderiales > Burkholderiaceae > Pandoraea > Pandoraea sp. ISTKB. The sequence continues at coordinate 91,337 of NZ_MAOS01000026.1, read as the reverse complement.
GAAGCGGAGCGCCTGCTGGGGCGGGACCTTGCGTTTGCCGGCACGGTACTGGCTGCAGCCGGCGCGCGTGACGGCAAGCGATGGCTGCGTGTCAGGGTTGGCTATGTTCGGCCGAGTCTCGTCGGGCTATTCAATGCGCAAATCACGTTCAACGACAGGACAGTCGTTGACGGTGTCGTGGCGTTGAGTGGCGTGCCGGGTGCCAGTCATCGGGAAAAGCGCATTGCGGAGATTTTTCTTGACGGTGATGCGCCGCTGCCGGTCGGCAGGGCGGTTCGAATCCGAATCCTGGCGCCTTGCCGCGCTTTTCCTTCGGACGACACGTGCCTTGCCCACGAGGAAGATGCCATGGAAATGGCCGGACGCAGCGTTTGATCGAGCCGTCAGTGGTCCTGTGTTGCGATTGCCACGCGGTCCTCACGAATTTTAATTTAGTAATCCTGTTTAAATTCATTGAATCGAAAGGATGCCGGTCATGGAAAGACAAAGCAGTTTTGAGTTTGATACGGTGCTTCGGAACGCACGAGTGGCAACGGCGTCCGATGTCTTTTTGGCCGACATCGGCATTCGTGACGGCAAAATCGCGGCGCTCGGGGCGAACTTGCCATCTGCGAAGCACGAGATCGATGTCATGGGCCGCGTCGTAACGCCGGGCGGGGTCGATGCGCACTGCCATCTGGATGAACCGATGGAGCCCCCATTGAGAATGGCTGACGATTTTCTGACCGGAAGTCGCGCAGCGGCCTGTGGCGGAACGACGACCATCGTGCCGTTCGCCGTACAGCGTCGCGGCACTTCGCTCGCCGAAGCCGTCAAGGCGTATCACGCAAAGTCCGAGGGGCGGGCATGCATCGATTACGCCTTTCACATGATCGTGACCGATCCCACCGAGGTGCTGCTCAAAACGGAGCTGCCGCATCTCATCGAGAACGGCTATACGTCCTTCAAGATTTACATGACGTATGAAGACCTGAAGCTCGACGATTTTCAGATCCTCGATTTGCTGGCGGTCGCGCGTCAGTCGGGTGCCATGGCCATGGTGCATGCGGAGAACTCTGATTGCATTGAATGGCTGACGCGCAAGCTGGAGGCCGTGGGACGTACCGCACCGCGTTTTCATAGCCACGCGAGACCGATGCTGGTGGAGCGTGAGGCGACACACCGGGCGATTGCGCTGGCGGAACTGATCGATGTTCCGATTCTCATCGTGCATGTGTCGGGGCGTGAAGCCGTCGAGCAAATTCGTTCGGCACGCGGCAAGGGGCTTTCCATTTACGCGGAGACCTGTCCGCAGTATCTGTTCCTGACCGCCGACGATCTCGGTATCGACGACAGCTATCACGGCGCCCGTTGCGTGTGCAGTCCGCCGCCTCGGGACCGGCAAAATCAGGAAGTGATCTGGAACGCCATCAACGAAGGTCTCTTCTCCGTTTTCTCGTCGGATCATGCACCGTTCCGGATGGACGGCGTCGACGGGAAGCGCCCGGGCGGGCACGAACAGCCGTTCAGGCATATTCCGAACGGCATACCGGGCATTGAAACGCGCATGGCGTTGCTCTATTCGGAAGGGGTACTCGCGGGACGCATTACGTTGCCCCGATTCGTGCAACTGACGGCCACGGGGCCGGCCAAGGCTTATGGCCTTCATCCGAGGAAGGGGGCGATTGCGATCGGATCGGATGCCGATCTCGTGATCTGGGACGAGCGGGCGAAAACGATTGCGAATGCCGACCTGCACCACGGGGCCGACTACACCCCTTATGAAGGGATGCAGCTCAAGGCGTGGCCGGGGCTCACCATGAGCCGGGGCAAGGTCGTTTGGGACGGCGAGTCGTTCACCGGCGAGTCGGGGCACGGGAAATTTCTGCGATGTGGCTCGCCGACGCTCGGCCCCCGTCTTAGTCGTGGTGCGGGGCCAGGTTTTTTCGATGAGGTCTGAGCGCGCGTCGTTCTTGTCGGGGCGGTCGTGCTGCGGCAAAATGAGCAGCCTTGCGCGTGCGCACTGCCCGCACATTTTCTGGCCTTCGCCACGACATGACCGACTCCGCACTCATCTTCGAGCGTCACCGTCCGCGCCTGCAAGCGATTGCGTATCGCATGCTGGGCGCCGTCGCGGAAGCCGAGGACGTCGTGCAGGATGCGTGGCTGCGCTGGCACAACACCGACCCGCATGCGGTGGAGAACGCCGAAGCGTGGCTGGTCACGATCACGACACGCCTGTCCATCGACCGCCTGCGCGCGGCCAAGGCCGAGCGCGAGCACTACACCGGCGTCTGGCTGCCCGAGCCGGTGCTGATGGCCGAGGCGCCGCCGACGCCGGAGCAGGTGCACGAGTTCGCCGAAGACGTCTCCGTCGCCTTTCTCTACACACTGGAACGTCTCTCGCCGGACGCTCGCGCTGCCTTTCTGATGCGCGATGTGTTCGACGCCGAGTATGACGACATCGCGCAAACGCTGGAGAAGACGCCTGCCGCCGTCCGCCAGCTCGTACGACGCGCGCGAGAGACATTGCGCGACGGCAAGCCACGCGAGTCCGTGCCGCGTGCCACGCTGCATCGCTTGCTGACAGCCTTTGCCGACGCGATGCAGCGCAGCGACTTCCATGCGCTGCACGCGCTGCTGAGCGACAACGCAGAACTCATCGGCGACGGTGGCGGCAAGGTCTCGGCCTTCAGCCGTCTGGTCGGCGGGAAGCGGCTCGCACAGCTCTTCTTCGCGGGCACGCGTCGTTATGGCGACGCGCTGCGGGTCGAAGTGGCACGGGTCAACGGCGAATGGGCACTGCTGCGCTTCATCGATGGGCAACTGGAGTCGGTGCTCGCGTATGAGACCGATGGTGAACGCCTGACGCGCATTCTGGCGCAACGCAACCCGGACAAGCTGGCAGGGATCGCGGCGGCGCTCGCACGGCGCTGAGAAAATTTTTTTCATTTGATGTCACAAATCGATCCGGCGGCTCGTCTTAGCGGTATGGTCAACAAACCGCGGGCTCGCCATCATGTCGATATCCCTCTCAATGCTGCCGGTCAAACCCTCCGTCACGGGGCCGAGCACGCTGCCCGGCCGGGCTGGCGCCGATCGTGCTCGTCGTGCTGATTCGCTGGCGGACAGCTTCGCCACGAGTTATGCCGGTGTCGTGGCGTTTCTGGCCGTCGCGGCGGAAGGCAACTTCGTGAAGGCCGCCGACCGGCTGGGCATCGGCCGCTCGGCGGTCAGTCGCAGTGTTCAAAAGCTTGAGGCGCAGTTGGGCGTCCGGCTATTTGTGCGCACCACGCGCAACACCTCGCTCACGCCCGAAGGACAACGTTTCTACGATCAATGTCATCCCGGCGTGACGCGTATCGTGCAGGCGCTCGACGACATGCGGGAGCTACGCGAAGGCCCGCCGTCGGGACGATTGCGCGTGTCGTCGACGGTGAGCTTCGGCCGGCAGGTCGTAGCCCCCCTCCTCGCCGGATTCCGACGTGGCAATCCGGACATCGCTATCGAGTTGCTGCTTGACGACGCGCCTGTCGATCTGGCCGCCGACGGCGTCGATATCGCGTTTCGCAATGGCCGCATGGAAGACAGTCAGGTCATCGCGAAGCAGGTGATTCCCATGCAGATGGTGTTGTGCGCGTCGCCCGAATACGTCGCCAGACATGGATTGCCGACGAGTCTGGAGACGCTTGCCGATCACAGTTGCGTGAATTACCGGCTGGCGTCCGGTCGACTGTGCGAATGGGAGTTCAGGAAGGACGACCGTCCGCTCAAGGTCGCGCCGAACGCCATGCTGACGTTCAACGATGCCGATCTGGTCCTGCAATCGGTGCTGGACGGTCAGGGGATTGCGCAGATGGCGGCCTATCAGGTAAGCCACCATCTACGTGCCGGAACATTGATGGCGTGCCTTGCGCAACACGCGCCCGACGACTATGGGCACTACTTGTGTTTCCTGAGCCGTCAGCACCTGCCGGCCCGGATGCGCGTGTTCATTGACTACATGACCGAGCGCATCCGCTCGCTGGACTTGCAAGTCTTTGACGGGGTGCTGCTGAAGCAGGCGTAATCAGCAAGCTGGCGCGTTGCGTGGGCGACGACCGGCGATAGCCGGTGTCATCGCCGGTCGCCGTAAGGCGTGTTCAACTGAGATTCGCCTTGTCGAGGCCGTATGCCTTGTCGGCCGAGCCGGGCACCGTACGGAAGCCGACGTTCAGCCGATTCCAGCCGTTAATGGCCATGACAGCGAAACTGAGATCCGAAATTTCCTTCTCGGACAGGTGCGCGCGTACCTGCTCGTAGATGTCGTCGGACACGCCGTGCGGGGCCAGCGTCGTCAGGGCTTCGGTCCATGCCAGGCAGGCGCGCTCGCGCGGGGAAAAGAGGGGAGACTCGCGCCAGATCGCCACGTGATGCAGGCGAAGCTCGCGCTCACCGCGAATCTTCGCCTCTTTCACGTGCATGTCGAGGCAGAAGCCGCAGCCATTGATCTGCGATGCACGAACCTCGATCAGGCTCAGGATCGAGGATTCGATGGTGCTCGACTTCAGCAACATGCCGAACTCGACGAATTTCTTGAAAAGCTCGGGCGACTGGGCGAAGGCGTTCAGACGTTGACTCATGGTGGCGACCTCGATGGGTTGACGCGTCCCGATGCGGTTCGGTCAGGACGCTAAGGCATAAAACAGCCTCTTCATCTTAGATGTCGACACCGAATGGCAGAAGATCCGGGGTGGGGCGCACCATGTTGCCCCGGCGGCAACAATCATCCGTCCGAAGCCTGTCACAAACCATACCGGGATAACGACTTGCCTTCCTAAGCGAGCACTGTGCGCAGACACTGGCAATCGTTCTCGACGCCACGGATACCATCATGATTACGGCAACACGGCAGGGCGAGCCATATGGCGTCCAATTGACCAATGGGCGTTGTCTGGTGTCCTCGGACACGCAAAAGGGTGGGAAAGGTGGGCGTGCGGGCATGCGACCGCATGAGCTGCTGGAGAGTGCGCTTGCAGCGTGCATTCGCATGTCCATCGATATGTCTGCCGAGCGCGCGGGTGCCACACTTCCCGCCGTCACAGTCAAAGTGACGATCGACAGGCAAGACCACGAAACCGCGTTCGACGTGTCTCTTCACTTCTCGACAGCCCCCTCGCCGGCGCACGAGTCACTTGCTCGTGAGGCGGTGCGAGCATCACCCGTTGCGCAGACACTGGGCAAGCCCATCGCGATTCGTCCAGCGGCAATCGTCATTCCTTGATAGGGAGGGGGCATTTATCATGGGCGACCAAACCATCGAAGCCCTCTCGTCGGCAATGCGCCAACTTGCACCGATTGGCGGGATGCTATTGAACTGATGGGTGATAGGTTTCTGGTCCCCGGCGTTTGCGCCGTTGACCCGCCTGATCGAATATTCCAGACACGGAGAATCTACGCTTGCCTGCTCCATCGAAACTGTTTTTCCTGCCGGGCGCATCCGGAAACACGGCGTTCTGGCAGCCGCTCGCGAATCTGCTGACCACCCCCGCCAAGAAAGTCATCCTTCCCTATCCGGGGTTCGGTCAGGAGCCGCCGGCGCCTGATGTCAACGACATCGACGATCTCGTTCGAAAGGTCGTCTCTCACATCGACGAGCCCACGGCCTTGATTGCTCAATCCATGGGAGGGGTGTTAGCGATTCGCGCAGCGCTGGAAAGGCCTGATCTGATAACCCATCTTGTATTGACGGTGACGTCTGGCGGCATCGATACACGCGCGCTGGGTGCGGCAGATTGGCAAAGCGGATTTATCAATGCCAATCCGTCTTTCCCGAATTGGTTCACGTCGTTCACCGCTGATCTGACTGACGAACTCAGCCGAATTGCACAGCCTGTCCTCTTACTTTGGGGGGATGCAGATCCCATCAGTCCGCTAGCGGTTGGCCAGCGGCTGCGCGAACTGCTGCCTGACGCTAGGTTGCACGTCGTCCCAGGGGGTAACCATGATCTGGCGCATGAGCACGCGTCGGAACTCGCAGGCCTTGTCGATGCGCACCTATCGCGGACCGGCGCGGGTGACCGGTCCTGATCACCAGATCGATTCGAAAGATTTCATATCGGAACACATGGACGCCCGACTTCCCCCTCCCGGCGCGGTACTTCTGCTGATCGACTTGCAGCGTGCGATTGACCATCCCAGTTGGGGCGAGCGAAATAACCCCGATGCCGAGCGACAAGTCGGTCGATTACTGGCTCACTGGCGTTGTCGAGGGTGGCCTGTGTGGCACGTTCGGCACGACTCCACAAATCCCGCGTCTCACTACCGGCCGGGCCAGCCAGGACATGCATTCAAGCCAGAGACAGCCCCGGTGGCAGGGGAGTTGATCATCCCGAAGCAGACGAACAGTGCGTTCATCGGGACCGACCTGGAAGATCGGCTTCGGGCCGGAGGGCTCGACGCGTTGGTTGTGGCGGGCGTCATCACCAATAATTCAGTGGAAGCCACGGTCCGCATGGCCGGTAACCTTGGTTTCAAGACATGGCTCGTGTCTGACGGCTGCTTCACGTTTGCACGCACAGACTGGAACGGCGCACCACGAAGCGCCGAAGAGGTTCACGCGATGTCACTCGCCAATCTGGACACCGAATATTGCACCGTCACGACTGCCGATGCGTTATTGCCTGCGTGAGCACGACCAAATCGACCGGAGCCGAGCGAGCATTGACGGGGCGTCGGTGTCGAGCCCCCAGGGGGGCGACGTCGGAACTGACAAGTGGTGGACGGTTTCGCAAAGTCCTGAAGACAGGCGCTGTCAGGATGCGATTTCCTTTCCACGACGGAGGTCGACGATGAATCCCCTTAGTGCCGCAACCCTCAGTTCCGTACCGACGGCGACGCGGACGCTTCACCGGCATTTGTGCCCGCTTCGCGAGCGTTTTCAAGCCGATCTCGCCACGGTTCGCCTCACGCGCAGAGGCGAGCTTCGCGCGGCGGTAATCCCCAACGCTGTGATTGTGGAGCCACGTGGCGCGGGGCACCCGTTACCGACGCCCTCGTCAGCGCGTATGGCCGAGCCGGCAGCGCCGAAGCCCGCAGTGGATTTCATGTTTTTTCGCGAACCGTTGAAGGCGAACCCCGCGCTCGTCGAGAAGTGGGGTGTCGCGGCGAAGGCCGGAAGCGAATCCGAAGCGTGGTCTGCCTTCGTTGGCGATATCAGCGAACGGTTCTTCAAAGGCAGCCGCCGACAGCGCGTGATGGATGCGCTGATCCTGAGCCTTGACGTCCTGCCGCCGCAGCATCGGGCAGATGCCCTCGCATGTCTCCTGACTGACGGCAGCGAAGGCCTCGCCGCCGTCGAAGAGTTCTGGGAGTACGTCGGGATGGAACGCATTCCCGACGTCGACCGGGCGCGTGTGGCGGCATTGTTGCTTCGCTACGAGATCGGCAAGTAAGGTCGGCGAGTATGACGGGCGTCGTTGTGCTTCGACATTGCCCGTCGCGCCAACCCGCTACGTTCACAACACACCGAGCACGGCCTTCGGTTCCATGACGGCTTCGATTCCGAAGGTGCCGTACTCACGTCCGATGCCCGATTGTCGTTGCGAAGCCGGCCGCAGTCGAATGACCGATGTCGGCACGGTGGTATGTGCCTTGCGGGGCGAAAACGGCCGTTCATGAATGGCTGCAAACGGATGAATCCACAGCCAGTAACAGACCGTTGCCTTGGGCCGCACCAAGACATACACACACGCTCGGCACCGATTCAGTTCGCATACCTACGATACGCCCTAAAGTTTTCCGGTTCGCTGCCGTTGTCCATGCGAGCGGAGTAGATACGACGCGCTAGACATTAGGCTAAAGAGTTTTCACCACTAATTCGCGGATCTGGACAGTCAGAAAAAAATGACCAATGAGTTAACTGAATCGAAAATTCAGCAAGCACTTGAATGGGCCTACGACAAGGCTTTAAATGGCATTCCCGGAGCGGGAACCGCAGAGGAATTGGCGGCGCAATACCTGAAAGACAGCGATTCACCGCTTGATGCCGTCAACTCGCTAATCCGTTGGCAAAATACCAAGGCAGCGACCTCGGGATTTCTCGCCGGGTTAGGCGGGATCGTGACGTTGCCGGTCACGATTCCCGCCAACGTCGCGAGTGTTCTGTATGTGCAGTTGCGAATGATCACAGCAATTGCCTACATCGGAGGCCACGATCCTAAGGATGACCGGGTGAAAGCGCTCGCTTACACTTGTCTCGCGGGAAGTGCGGCAAAGGACATCCTGAAGGATGCGGGCATCGCCATCGCGCAAAAGATCGCAATCAACTCGATCAAGGGCATTAGCCGCGCAACGATCACGAAGATCAATCAGGCAGTTGGATTTCGCTTGATCACGAAATTTGGCACTACCGGGGTCATCAATCTTGGTAAGGCCGTACCGCTACTCGGCGGCATCGTGGGCGCCACATTTGACTCTGTGACCACCAATATAGTTGGCAACGTCGCCCGAGACACATTTGTCGCCTCCGCAGATACGTTGGCGGCCTGATCTCGCGTTGCGGTTCGCGTGAAAGTTGATGGACCCCGTTCGCCCTGCTTGGAAGGGCCGTCAACCTCGCTGATTACCTCGTCGGCCAGCAGGATGTCGAGAACGACCGTTTACGCCTCGAAAGTAGCTGCCGAAATCACGCGTGCGCGTAAGGTCGAAACGTATCGAGCAGAGCCGACCGTGTTGGGCGGTGGGGCTACTGCGCGCAGCGGCGGACATGCAAACGTCGATTTCTCCCAAGATAACGGACGTGCCCAGATCATGTCAGTCGAGTCGGCTATACCCGAAAGCATAGATATCGAAGTGACATGATCGTGCTGCCAGCTGGCAGATCATCCCAAAACCGAACGCTTTTATTCCTTAGTTCCAAGATTCCTATGGCCAAACCGACCGATCGAGATCGCCTTTTGTGGTTGCTAAATGAAGAAGGCGGCACATCGAATCAACAAGCAAAAACAATATTGAATGTTTCTGATCAACGATATGGCCGGTTGAAAGATGAACTTCTCGGCGAAGCGTTAATTGAGAAATATCGCTGCCGCTCGGGCGGTATATCCTTAACCGCCAAAGGCGTAAAACATCTCGCGCCCTCACCAGAATCGGCCGTCGGAAAAGAAGCAGATCTCTATGAGGAACTGGTTAATGTTATCGACCATGAAGCCTACGATAACGAAGAGAACGCGTTTGGTTTCGATATCGGGTCGCTTCGCAATCGTGGCAAGTGGACTAATCCGGATGTTGTTAAATTTTCAGTCCGAAACTATCCGCGACAACGTATCGATAAGCTTATCGTAACAACTTACGAAGTAAAGCAATGGCGAAGATGGAATGTAGAAGCGGTCTATGAGGCAGCATCACATCGCAAATTCGCACATGAGGCATATGTGGTGCTTGAATGGGCAAAAGGGGCCGAGCTGGAGGGACTGGAAGTCATGGAGTCCGCCTGCAGCCGCTTCGGGGTTGGCCTTATAACGTTACATAAACACTACAGCGGCTTCCGCAAACTCATACAACTTGAGGCGGTACCGAATGTACCCTCGGAAGATGATGTCGAGGATTTCCTTGAGTATGTACTTTCGCGGAAAGCTGATGCGGACAAGGCATTTGCAGATCTCTGGACAAAGCGTGGCGTTGCCTGATCGCCCTCTGGAGGGAAGGAGATCACACCTCTCGCGAACTACGAAGTGTGGGGAATTCTAATGAGGCGAGGTATACATGATCAGATTCGGCGATGTTTTCGGTATCAAACGGCGCAATTCCTCTATGAATGAAAAGCACTTGGCCCTCTACATGGGGTACGCGTTTAGTCACGGGATCAATGTTCAGCACCTTCTCGCACCTAGCGAGCTAGCGGTTCCGTACGTTGTTTACTGGGACAACGAGACGCCCACACCGGTCCCCTATTCCGCAGCGACTCAGCATGAGGCGGTTGCAAATGCGCGATCAGCACGAGAACAGGCTGTCGGTGTGTCGGGATGGTCGTCCGGTCGAGAAGGAACCGTCACTCAGAACGACGGCACAAAATTGGATATTTTGTTGATCGAGGGTTGGGTGCCAGGACTTGATGTACCACTCGAGATGTTCGTGTATTACAGGACGCAACCGTTCAGGCTGATCCACGGATTCATGTGGAAAGAACATGCGCAAGCGCGAAAAGAACGCCATTCCTTTATGGCCGACTTCCAGCGCGGCATCCTGATGCAGCCATTCGGTCAACGATGTATGGAAGACGTTGAAAATGCGGAGCGCGTCCAGTTCGTGCGGTGATAGTCGCCCGAGACTCGAGCATTTACGCCAGGCATCCGGATCGGAAGCTATCGAATTCATCAGGCAATGCTGCAGCGTCAATGGCAACAGATGAATAGCCGCTTTGCAGAAGAACAAATGTCGTTCGGGGTCGAAAACCGCCATTCGTTTTCGGCGGCATCACCCCCATCATTCCGCTGCACTACCGGGATCGCTCGCCGCAGCGTCCTTTTCCGGCGGCCATCGGTTTTCGAAAACGTACTCGTCCAGCGGTGCGCGAGACGCCCAGCCTTCCTGTTCCAGCATCGGGGCGTCGTAGAACTCGGTCACGTGTCCGAGGCAGAGAATCGCGACCGGCTTTGCACCCGCGGGCATTTCCAGCAGTTGCGCGACTTCGTCGGGATCGAAGATCGACACCCATCCCATGCCGAGACCTTCCGCGCGGGCGGCCAGCCACAGGTTCTGAATCGCGCAGGATACCGAGGCCAGATCCATCTCCGGTAACGTGCGTCGGCCGAAAACGTGCCGCTCGCGTCCGTCCATCAGCGCCATCACCAGGATCTCGGCGCACTGCTGCATGCCCTCGACCTTGAGCTTCATGAATTCGTCGTGGCGAGCACCGAGTGCGTCGGCCGTCTTGTGCCGCTCACGTTCTACCGCATCGTGCAACGCCGAACGCAGGGCGGGCGACGTCACCCGCACCACGCGCCAGGGCTGCATGAAACCAACGCTCGGGGCGTGATGCGCGGCGTCGAGCAGTCGTGCGAGGACCTCGGGATCGACGGGCGTCGGCATGAAATGGCGCATGTCGCGCCGCTCGTAGATCGCGCGGTAGACGGCGGCGCGTTCGCGCTCGCTAAAAGGCTGTGCCATGAAAGAGTGCGGCAGTAAGCGCCGGGTTCGACGGCCAGTAGCCGTGCAGATAGCTCGCCACGATCGCGCCTTGACGGTACACCGGCTCACCCGTCGTGCTGGCAGCGCTGCCGGGCCGTGTCGTGTGGTAAATCGGCACCATCGACGTGGCCATGCGCGTGTAGTGAAAGGTGTGCCCCCTGAGCGTGCCGTGCGATGTCTCCAGCGCCTGCATGCCGAGACCGGCGAGGCGTTTTTGCAGCGTGGCGTGCCCGGGCAGAATGCCCAGCATGGATGTCGAGACGCCGTCGGCATCCGTCAGCTTTTCCAGCAAATACAGCATGCCGCCGCACTCCGCCACGATGGGCTTGCCTGCCGCCGCATGCGCACGCACGCTCGCAGCGCTACGCGTATTGCCTGCAAGCCGCGCCGCATGTAGTTCGGGATAGCCGCCGGGCAGGAACAGGGCATCCGTCGCGTCGGGAACGGCGTCGTCCGCGAGCGGCGAAAAATACGTCACGTGTGCGCCCATCGTCTCCAGCAGACGAAGGTTCTCCGGGTAGATGAACGAGAACGCGGCGTCACGCGCGACGGCGATGCGCTTGCCGTCGAGAAATTTCGGGATGTCCGGCATCGCATCCGAAGGCGGCGCGTCGAAGCTGACCGGCGGCGGGAGGTCGGCAAGTGCGGTGCCGGCGAGCGCCTGCGCGGTCGCAGCAATCCGGGCATCGAGCCGATCGATTTCATCGGCCTGATGCAGACCGAGATGTCGGGCGGGCAGTGTCATCTGCGCCGATGTCGCGAGATGCCCAAGCCATCGCAAGTCAGCAGGCATGCCTTCGCGCAACAACTGCGCATGACGCGGCGAACTCACGTGATTCGCGAGTACGCCATGCATCGGCAACCCGGGCCGGTAGTGGGCCAGTCCTGAGGCAATCGCCCCGAACGTCTGCGCCATCGATTTCGCGGAGATGACAGTGACGACAGGCACGCCGAACGTCATCGCCAGATCGGCGCTGCTCGGGGTGCCGTCGAACAATCCCATCACACCTTCGATGAGAATCAGGTCGGCCTCGCGCACAGCCTCCGCCAGCAGACGACGGCATTGCGCAGCGCCCACCATCCACAGATCGAGCGTCTGGACGCACGCCCCGCTGGCGCGCTCGAGAATCTTCGGGTCGAGAAAGTCGGGACCGGTCTTGAAGACGCGAACGCGGCGTCCCTGCTCGCGATGCCATTGCGCCAGACCGGCCGTGACCGTGGTCTTGCCCTGACCGGACGCAGGCGCACTCACGAACAGCGCGGGGCACGACGCCATGATCAGAACTCGACGCCCTGTTGCGCCTTCACACCCTGCTCGCGATACGGATGCTTCACCAGACGCATCTCGGTGACGAGGTCCGCCGCTTCGATCAATTCGTCCGGCGCATGACGGCCGGTGACCACGACGTGCTGCATTTCGCCACGTGCGGTGAGCACGCCGAGCACTTCGTCGAGCGGCAGATATTCGTACTTCAGGACGGTATTGAGCTCATCGAGAATCACCATACGGTAGTTGCCGCTCTCGATCATGTCGACGGCCGCTTGCCAGCCCTTGCGTGCGGTGGCGATGTCGGCGTCGCGGTTCTGCGTGTTCCAGGTGTAGCCGTCACCCATCGTGATGAAGTCGCACTGCGGGTGGCTGCCGAGGAAGTCGCGCTCGGACGTATGCAGCGCGCCCTTGATGAACTGCACCACGCCAATGCGCTGGTCGTGACCGAGCATGCGCACGGCCATGCCGAACGCCGCCGTGCTCTTGCCCTTGCCGTTGCCCGTATGCACGATCAGCAGGCCCTTTTCGGTCGTCGCGGCAGCTTGCTTCTTTTCGTGCCCTTCGCGACGTCGCTGGGTCATGCGCAGGTGGGATTCGCTATCTGTCTTCATCGTTTCGTGACTCCGGTTGAGCGTCGTGCTGAGGGTTGTCTGAGGCGGCGATGGTGGTCGTCACCGCGATGGCGACGGTGATGCCGTCGCCGGCGTATTTCTTCGCGAGCAGCGTGCCGCCGGACGATGCCAGCACGGCGCAAGGCTCGCACACCGCGCGCACACCCATGTGGGCAAGCACGGTGTCGGAGCGGGGCAATTGGGGATGCGCGTCGAGACACGCCTCGATCTGCGCAGGTGTATAGCCTGCCAGACGAATGCCGTGGTGCTCGCAGAAGCGCACGAGCGCCGGATCGCCGGCCTTCTTGTCGAGCGTCGCGAGGGTGGCGACCTCGGCCAGCGAGCGCGAGCCTAGTGCCGCGAGTACCGCGGCTTCGATCTGTGCTGTCGTCATGCCTTGCCGAAAACCGATGCCGAGGCTGAGCGGGCGCTGCGCCGTGGGGCGTCGGGAAATCCCGGCGATCTCACTGCCGGCATCATCACCGTCGATCATGCCGGGGCGCTGCGCGAGCGACACCACGTCGCCGATCACGATGATCGACGGCGATCCGATGGCCGCCGCACGAACCTCGGCAGACAAGGTGTGCAGCGTGGCAATGACGTGACGCTGCGCCGGGAGCGTTGCCGACTCGATGGCCGCGCACGGGGTGTCCGGCGACATGCCCGCTTGTTGCAACTGATCCGTGATGTCTTGCAGACGGCGAATGCCCATGTAGATCACGAGCGTCAGGCCCGTGGCCGCAAGCGCTCGCCAGTCCGGCTCGTCTTCGCCTGCGCTGTGCCCCGTCACGAAAATCACGCCCTGTGCCAACCCCCGGTGAGTGACGGGGATGCCGAGCGTCGTCGGTGCCGCAATGCCGGCGGTTATCCCGCCCAGGATCTCGACGGGCACTCCCGCCGCCTGCAACGCTTGCAGTTCCTCGCCGCCGCGCCCGAACACGAAGGGGTCGCCGCCTTTCAGGCGCGCCACGCTTCGGCCTGCACGAAGGTGGGAGAGCATCAGCGCGATGATCTCGCGCTGCGGTGTGGACGCATGCCCGCCGCGTTTGCCGACGTAGACGATCTGCGCGTGCGGCGCGGCCATCGCCAGAATGCCGGGATTCACGAGATCGTCGACCAGTACGACATCCGCCTGGCCAAGCGCTCGCATGGCCTTGACGGTGATGAGTTCGGGGTCGCCCGGTCCGGCGCCGATCAGCCACGCACGACTCATTGCTGGCCTCGCTCGGCGTAATCGTGGTGAAGTTCGCACGGGACGTGCATCGTGCAGCACGAGACGAAAACGGCACCCGACATGGGACGCGATGCAGGACGCAGACGTGCCACCGGGACCGGGGCAGGGCGATGACTCATAAGCGGGACGACGGGGGAGGGCATGAGCGGTCGGCTGCGGTGCGCGGAACGAATGCGCGGTAACGCCCTTCATGCCCCTCATCGAGGGAGCAGGGGGACCGAAAATTTGGTGGCGAGGATACCACAGGCCTTGTGCGGCTCGCTTCGCGCCCGTTCGCCCCGGCGGTGCCCCGATTGTAGGCATCGGCGGGGCGGCTTGAGGGAGGCTTAGGGCCAGCGTCTCGCCTTGACGGAGCGGTATCCGGCACCTACACTCGCGGCTAATCTGGTGCTCGCGCACACGTTCAGGCGTGCGCAGTTAAACGGGAAACAGACGGGCGGCGCGCCCCCTCATGGGGTCGACGCGACGCCCCAGCCTGTGCTGCCCCCGCAACGGTGAAACGAAGGTGCCGCAGTCATGCGACGCCAGGCCGACTTCAACCCCGCACGTGTTTCGCGGGGCGAGACCACTGCGCTAATGCCCTGACGGGCAGCGTGGGAAGGTGAAGCGGCCATTTCGTCAGCCCGGATACCGGCCGGAGAAGACGATTGGCACTGCGGGTAGGCGGTGTGCAGTCAAACCTTCAGTTTTGCCACGTTTCCTCCGCTTTCCCGATGCAGCCGTCACCGGCGGCGCGGCCGTGTCCTGCCGGACTGGTCGAATGCCATGCCGGCAATACCGACAGCACCGACGACCGGGCCGGAAGAGGCGTGTCACCACGCTTTGCCTTATTCCATGTCGACTTCCATGCGCAAGATCCCCGTGACCGTGATCACGGGCTTTCTCGGCAGCGGTAAAACCACGCTGCTGCGTCACATCCTGTCCAACAACAACGGCCTGCGCGTCGCGGTCATCGTCAACGAATTCGGCGAACTGGGCATCGACGGCGAAATCCTCAAAGGTTGCGGCATCGGCTGCGACGACAACGGTCAGGAGACCGAAGGCCAACTGTACGAACTGGCCAACGGCTGCCTGTGTTGCACTGTCCAGGAGGAGTTCTTCCCCGTGATGGAAGCGCTGGTGGAGCGTCGCGACCAGATCGACCATGTGCTCATCGAGACGTCCGGCCTCGCGTTGCCCAAGCCGCTGGTGCAGGCGTTCAACTGGCCGTCGATCCGCAACAGCTTCACCGTCGACGCCGTGATTACCGTGGTCGACGGTCCTGCCGCCGCCAGAGGTCAGTTCGCCGAAGATCCGGTGGCCGTCGACGAACAGCGCAAGGCCGATCCGAACCTCGACCACGAATCGCCCCTGCACGAACTTTTCGAAGACCAGTTGAGCGCGGCGGATCTGGTCATTCTCAACAAGACCGATCTGCTCGACGACGCGGCGCAAGCCAGCGTGTCGGCCCTGATTCGCGACGAACTGCCCTCGCACGTGAAGATCGTGCCGGCGAGCAACGGCAACCTCGATCTGAGCGTGCTGCTCGGCCTGAACTCGGCCTCCGAGGAAACCATCGACCAGCGCCACGACCATCACGGTTCGGCGGACGATGCGGACCACCACCACGACGAGTTCGACTCGGTCATGGTGTCGGCATCGCTCATGGCACCGGCGTCGCGCGACTCGGTCATCGCCGCGTTGAGCCAGTTGGTGCAGAACCACACGATCTACCGCGCCAAGGGGTTCGCGGCGTTGCCGGGCGCACCGATGCGTCTCGTGATTCAGGGCGTCGGCAAGCGTTTCGACAGCTATTTCGACCGTCACTGGCGCGATGGCGAAGCGCGCGGCAGCCGCTTCGTGCTGATCGGCGAAGACCTCGACGCCGACCAACTCCAGCGCGAATTCGACGCGGCACTGGGCGTGAGCGCCACGTCGGCCACGTCTACCGCAGCGGCCTGAGCCGGGGAAGACGCGTCGCATGCATCTGTTACGGACAGTCCCCGGCGGCTTTGTCGATGACGCCGCCGGCGTGATCCGCATCGATCAGCAGCCCGCCGACATCGTGGTGCTCAGTTCGGCCGACACCACGCTGTCGTTGCTCGCGAGCGTGGTCGAGCGGCTCGGCGACGATTTCCCGAGCCTGCGCCTTGCCAACGTCACGTATCTGCGTCAGCCGGCGTCGGTCGACTTCTATGTCGACGATGTCTTGCAGCATGCGCGCGTCGTGGTGGTCGACCATCTGGGGGGCGAAGCTTACTGGCCGTATGGCATCGAGAGGATCGTCGAGCTGGCGCAGCGTCGCGGCCAGATGCTGGTGATGTTCTCCGGCGACTTGCAGGAAGACCCGAACCTGACGGCGCTGAGCACGGCAAGCCCCGAGTTCTGTACGCGCCTGTGGCGCTATCTGCGTCAGGGCGGACCGGTCAACGCCGAGGCGTTCCTGCGTGCCATCGCGTGGCACGCGCTCGGCTGGGGCGACGAACCGCCGCTGCCGGTCGCCGTGCCCAATGCCACGCTGTACCACCCGGATCCGCGATCGCCGACCCGAGTCGCCACGATGGACGACTGGCAGGCCTGCTGGCATGCCGGGGCGCCCGTCGTCGCCATCCTGTTCTACCGCGCGCACTTGCAGGCGGCGAATACCGGCGTGTTCGACGCCCTGATCGATGCGCTGAGCGCGCGGGGTCTGAATCCGTTGCCGATCGCGATTACGTCGCTCAAGGACGCTCTCAGCCGCGACGTCGTGCAGCAACTCTGCGACACCTACGACGTCTCGCTGGTCCTCAACACCACGGCCTTCTCCACCTCGACGCCGGAAGATCCGCGCCAGTCGCAGGTCTTCGGCAACGACGCGCCGGTGTTGCAGGTGATTCTCAGCGGCGGCAATCGCGACGATTGGGTCAAGGACAATCAGGGCCTCAACTCCCGCGATATCGCAATGCATGTCGCGCTGCCGGAAGTCGACGGCCGCATCATCACGCGGGCGATCAGCTTCAAGGGCCTCGACTATCGCTGCCCGCGCACCGAGGTCGACGTCGTGCGCTATCAGCCGGACAAGGAACGTGTTGCGTTCGTGGCCGAACTCAGTCGCCGCTGGTGCCTGCTGCGCACGAAGCCCAACGCGCAGAAGCGTCTTGCGCTGGTGCTCGCGAACTACCCGGCGAGCGAGGGACGCATCGGCAACGGTGTCGGACTCGATACCCCGGCGTCGGTCGTCGAGATCCTGACCTTGCTGCGCGACGAAGGTTACCGCGTCGACGAACTGCCCGACGACGGCGAAGCGCTGATGGCACGCCTGACGCGTGGCGTGACGAACGATCCCGAGACGCGTGCGTTGCGCCCGGCCTTCCAGAGCTACGCGCTCGACGACTATCTCGCAGCGTTCGCGCAGTTACCGGCAGACGTGCGCGACGCGCTTAACGAACGCTGGGGGCCGGCAGATCAGGACCCCACCGTCCGGCAGGGGCGCTTCATGATTGCCGGCTCGCGATGCGGCAACGTGTTCGTAGGCATCCAGCCGTCGCGCTCTCGCATCGACGGCGATTACGCCAGCTATCACGACGCCGAACTCGTCCCGCCGCACGCCTATCTCGCGTTTTACTTCTGGCTGCGCCACACGGTCGACGTCGATGCCGTCGTGCATGTGGGCAAACACGGCAGTCTCGAATGGCTGCCCGGCAAGAGCGTGGCGCTGTCCGACAGTTGCTGGCCGGACCTGACGCTCGGCCCGCTGCCCCATCTGTACCCGTTCATCGTGAACGATCCGGGCGAGGGCAGTCAGGCGAAGCGTCGCGCGCAGGCCGTGATCATCGATCATCTGATGCCGCCGCTCACGCGCGCCGAATCGTATGGCCCGCTTCAGGATCTGGAGCGTCAGGTCGACGAGTATTACGAAGCGTTGATGGTCGATGCGCGCCGCGCCAGGCTGCTGCGCAGCACGATCCTCGAGACCATCGTGCGTCATCGTCTGCACGAGGAGCTGAGCCTCGACGCCCCGAACGATACGGACGCGGAAGACGAACTGCTCACCCGCGTGGACACCTGGCTGTGCGAGTTGAAGGAGACGCAGATTCGCGACGGCCTGCACATCTTCGGCCGTTCGCCGACGGGGCGCGAACGTCGCGACACGTTGCTCGCGCTGATGCGTTTCCCGGTGCGTGGCGGGCAGGGCCGCGACGCCAGCCTCATCGATGCGCTGGCGAAAGACTTGCAGATCGACGACCGGTTCGATCCGCTGAAGGCCGAATGGTCGGCGCCGTGGGACGGACCGCGTCCGGCGTTGCTCGCGCAGGTGAGCGATGCACCGTGGCGTCATCAGGGCGATACGCGAGAGCGACTGGAGTTGCTGGCGACGAACCTGCTGGAGACGTTGACCGGCGAGGACGGAGAGCCCGCCGCGTCGCTCGAAGGCAAGACACAGCATCTGAGCGCGACGCGCGAAGTGCTGGCGCGAGCGCGGGACGAAGTACTGCCGTCGCTCGATGCGTGCGGCAGCGAGGAGCTAAGACATCTGCGGCGCGGTCTCGAAGGACGCTTCGTGCCGCCGGGGCCGAGCGGCGCGCCCTCGCGCGGACGCCCGGACGTGCTGCCGACGGGGCGCAACTTCTACTCCGTCGACACGCGCGCGATTCCCACGCAGACGGCATGGGCGCTCGGCGTGAAGTCGGCGCGCCAGTTGATCGAACGTCATTTGCAGGATCACGGCGATTACCCGCGCGCCATCGGCCTGTCGGTGTGGGGCACGGCCACGATGCGCACCGGTGGCGACGATATCGCGCAGGCATTCGCGTTGCTCGGCGTGCGTCCGAAGTGGGCTGCCGGCAGTCACCGCGTGACGGACTTCGAAATTCTGCCGCCGGGCGGCATGGAGCGTCCGCGTATCGACGTGACGCTGCGGGTGTCCGGCTTCTTCCGCGACGCCTTCCCGAATGTCATGCACCTGTTCGACGCTGCGGTGCAGGCCGTGGCGGCGCTCGACGAGCCGGAAGACATCAACCCGATCCGCGCGCGTGTGCTGCGTGAGCGCGACGCCTGGATGGCGCGCGGCCTCGACGCTGATGAGGCACGCAAGCGTGCAGGCTGGCGCGTCTTCAGCTCACGCCCGGGCACTTACGGCGCAGGCTTGCAGGAGATGATCGACAACGGCCTGTGGCAGACGGACGAAGATCTCGCGCAAGCCTATCGTGAGTCCGGCGGCTATGCGTATGCGCAGGCGAGTGCCGGTGAGCAGGCGCATGGCGTGTTTGCGACGCGTCTGGCGAGCATCGACGTCGTTTTGCAGAATCAGGACAATCGCGAGCACGACGTGCTCGACTCGAACGACTACTACCAGTTTCAGGGCGGCATGACGGCGGCCGTGCGGCACTTCTCGGGGCAGCAACCCGAGGTGTACCACGCCGACCACAGCCGCCCGGATGCGCCGCGCGTGCGCCCGCTCACCGAAGAGATCGCCCGCGTGATCCGTGCGCGTGTCGTCAATCCGAAATGGCTCGACGGGGTGAAGCGTCACGGTTACAAGGGCGCGGCGGAGATTGCCGCCACGGTCGATTACCTGTTCGGTTACGACGCCACGGCGCGCGTGGTGTCGGACCATCAATACGGGCTCGTGACCGACGCCTGCCTGAACGACGCCCACACGCGCGAGTTCATGCAGCGCCACAACCCTCAGGCACTGCGCGGCGTGTGCGAGCGCCTGCTCGAAGCCATCGGTCGGGGCCTGTGGCAATCGCCCGGCGCCTACCGTGAGCAAATCGAAAATCATCTCCTGGCCGTCGGGCAGGAAATCGAACGGAGCGTGTCGTGACATCGCCCAACGAACTGAGCGCGTCTGAGATGCCGCCAATGCCGCAGCTGTTTCCTTCATTTCCCCTGACGGCACTCGTCGGTCAGGCGCCACTGCGCGACGCCTTGCTGCTGATCGCCGTCGATCCGTCGATTGGCGGCGTGCTGATCACCGGCCCGCGCGGTACGGCGAAATCGACGGCGGCCCGCTCGCTGGCCGATCTGCTGCCCGACTGTCCTTTCGTGACGCTGCCGCTGGGCGCGACCGAGGAGCGCCTGATCGGTGCGCTGGATATCGACGAAGCGCTGCGTGGCGGCGGCGTGAAGTTCTCGCCGGGCCTGCTGGCGCGCGCGCATCAGGGCGTGTTGTACGTCGACGAGGTGAACCTGCTGGCCGATGCGCTCGTCGACGTGGTGCTGGACGTTGCCGCGAGCGGCATCAACGTCGTGGAGCGCGACGGGGTATCGCACCGGCACGCAGCGCGCTTCATGCTCGTCGGTACGATGAATCCGGAGGAGGGCGAGCTGCGGCCCCAGTTGCTGGATCGCTTCGGCCTGACGGTCGTGCTGGAGAACTGTTTCGATCCGCAGGTGCGTCAGCAAATCGTGAAGACGCGGCTGGCGTTCGATCTCGATCCGGCGGCGTTTCACGCGCGATGTGCACCGGCGCAGGCCGAGCTTCGTCAGCGCATTCTCGACGCGCGTGCAGCGCTGGCCGATGTCGGCATCGACGATGACGTGCACGACGCCGTGAGCGCCCTGTGTATCGAAGCGCAGGTCGATGGCATGCGCGCGGATCTCATCATGCTGCGTGCGGCACGGGCACTGGCCGCGCTGGAAGGTTCGCCGATGGCCACGCGCGCGCATGTCGAGCGCGTGGCGGAGTCGGTGCTGGGGCATCGTCGTCATGCGCCCGCGCAAGGGGCGTCGTCCGGCCGTCCGCCTCAGGACACCGGCGGTACTGCACAAGAGGCCCGTGAGGCTGACGCCGGGAACGCACCGCAGAGCAGTGGGGCAGGCGACGCGGCCCCCGATTGGGGCTATCTGCCGCCCGAGCCCATCGGAACGACTCGCGTGAAGGGCGTGGTCCCGCTGTCGTCAAAAAAACGCTGAACCATCGGGAGCGCGCCGCCGTCGGCTCGTCCGGCGGTTCCCGGTGGTTACACGGTGCAGGGCAGGCAAGACGCGCGAAACGTCGTAGCGAGACGTCCGTGCCGGGACGACGCATCGTCTGGAGCGCGACGCTATTGCGCAAAGGTCCGCAACCGCTGGACAGAACGCATCTGCGTTACGCCGGGGACGAAACCCCCGGCGGCGAGTTGCACTGCTTCGTGCTCGACGGTTCCGCATCGATGCTGGGCAGTCTCGCGCAGGCGAAAGGCTGGTTGCTCGATAGCTTCAACCGCCTGGCGCGGGAGCGATCCGAAGTCGCGCTGATTCGCTTTGGTGGCGATCGTGCCGAGGTGCTGTTCGGTCCCGCCGTGCCGCGATGGTGGAACGAGCGCTGGATCGAGCCCATCGGCGGTGGTGGCGGCACGCCGCTGTCGGCGGGTGTCGCCGCCGCGGCACGACTGCTCGCGCGGGCGAAACGTGCCGAAGGGCCGCAGGCATCGCAGGTGCGGGTGTTGTGGCTGCTGACGGACGGCCGCACCCGCGACATGCCGTCGAAGCCCCCGGGCGTCGACCGCGTTGTCGTGGTCGATTGCGAGCAGGCGCGTATCGGACATGTCGCACACATCGCACTGCGTGGTTGCGAACGTCTCGCCCGCGCGTGGGCGGCCGAATGCGTTCGTCTGGATGAGATTGCACCGCGTGTTTAAGGATTCCCCAGTTGCACGGACTCACTTGATTTAAGGATCGACCGTATGTCCATGTCTCTTACCTCCCTGCCCCCGGCGGGGCGCTTGCGCACTCGCGTCGGCGGCATGTATGCCTTGCTCGCGGCGTTCAATATCGGCGCGTGGGTCTGGGCGTTCGTCGCGTTCCGTGGCGACCCGCTGCTGCTGAGCACCGGCGTGCTGGCGTGGGGCTTCGGCCTGCGTCATGCGGTGGATGCCGATCACATCGCTGCCATCGACAACGTCACGCGCAAGCTGATGCAGGACGGGCAGCGCCCCGTCTCGGTCGGCTTCTTCTTCGCGCTCGGGCACTCAGCCGTGGTGCTGATCGTGGCGGCCGGCGTGGCGCTTGCAGCGGTGGCGCTGCAAAACCGTGTCGAGGAATGGCGGGGTGTCGGCGGCATCATCTCCACCAGTATCTCGGCAACGTTCCTGTTCCTGATCGCTGCGATGAACATTTTCATCCTGCGCGGCGTTTGGCGGGCGTTCGACAAGGTGCGTCGCGGCTTGCCCTACGACAGCGACGATCTCGACATTCTGCTGAACAATCGTGGCTTCGTGGCGCGCCTGTTCCGTCCGATGTTCCGGCTCGTGTCGCATCCGGCGTGGATGCTGCCGCTGGGGTTCCTGTTCGGTCTCGGGTTCGATACGGCCACGGAAGTGAGTCTGCTGGCGCTGTCGGCCAGTCAGGCGGCGCATGGCGTGTCGCTGGGCACGGTGCTGGTGTTCCCGGCGCTGTTTGCGGCCGGTATGACGCTCGTCGACACGACGGATGGCATTCTGATGCTCGGCGCCTACGAGTGGGCCTTCGTTCGTCCGATTCGCAAGCTGTATTACAACCTGACGATTACGCTCGTGTCGGTGCTCGTCGCCGTGCTCATCGGCGGGATCGAGACACTCGGCATGTTCCAGAACAAGTACGAACTGACGGGCGGGTTCTGGGATGTCATCGCCGAGCTGAACGAGAACTTCAACAACCTCGGCTTCGCCATCATCGGCGTGTTCATCCTGTCGTGGTTGCTGTCGTTCGTCGTCTACCGGATCAAGGGGTACGACAAGCTCGGGCCGGCCGAGGCGGCGTAACGTCTTCTTCTATTTCGTCGCGCCGCTGAGCCTCGTCAATCCTCAGCGCTTCGGCGGCTCGCCGTACCAGCGGGGCGTGTAGATCCACTCCCCGTTCGGGCCGCCATCGATGCCTCGCGTGGTCGACGAGCCGACGATAACCATCGTGCGCATGTCGACCTGCTCCGCACGCAACTCGCCAAGCGTGGTGTTGACGAGTGTGGCGCCGGGGCGGCCCACGTCACGTCCGAGCACCACGCGCGTGTCCGGCGTGCGCCATTCGCGCACGATGTCCAGCGCTTCGCCCAGTTGCCACGGACGCGCCCGCGAGATCGGGTTGTAGAACGCCATGACGAGATCGGCCTGCGCTGCGTGTTGCAGGCGTTCACGAATCACCTGCCACGGCTTCAGATTGTCCGAGAGCGACAGCACGCAGAAGTCGTGACCGAGCGGTGCGCCTGCGAGTGCTGCTGTCGCCATGGCCGCCGAAATGCCCGGGACGATGCGCAGGTCGACGGTCTTCCAGTGCGCATGCTCACTCACATCCAGCGCTTCAAGCACGGCACTCGCCATCGCGAACACGCCCGGATCGCCCGACGACACCACAACGACATGCCGGCCCGCGCTCGCGAGTTCGAACGCGTGGCGTGCACGCATCAACTCCTCGCGGTTGTCGGTCGCGTGCACTTGCTGGTCGTCGCGGAACGGGCCGGCCATGGCGACGTAGGTGGCATAGCCGAGAATGTCGGTCGCCGCCGCCAGCGCGGCAGTGGCATCGGGCACACGCAGACCGATGTCGCCGGGCCCGAGCCCGATGACAGTCAGTGTGCCGCGCGCCTGACCGATCCGCGCGGGATCGATCGGCGCCCGCGCTCGGGCGAGTGCGATGCCGGTGGCGTCGTGATGAAAGTCGACGTCCGGGCCAAGCGTCGTTACCAGCCAATCGATGGCGGTGGAGGCTTCAGAATCGTTGAAATCCGCGTTGAAGTTCGCGTTGAAGTTGGCAAAGCGCAGCGGCACCGCGAGGTCGTCGGCAATGGCTTGCACGGCGGCGTCGCCCATCGACGAGACGGGCGCAATCACAGCCGCCAATGCCTGTGGCGAGAGCGCTTGCGCCGAGAGCATCGCGCGAATCTGCTGCGCGTCGGCACCTTGCGGCTTAGTGACGACGGCGAGCAGGCTGCGCGGATGAATCACCAGTGCGTCGGGACGCGAGGTGCTATGGGCGTCATCGACGAACGGCGTGATGCGAATCGTCCGCGCGGCACCGTCGGCTTTCGGGAGGTCGGCATCGTCGAGCCACGGGGCGTCGCCTTCGATGCGCACCGTTTCACCCGCGAGCAGATCCGAGACGAAATGCTTGCTCTGCTCGAGATCGGCGAGCACGTAGCCTTCCGGCGGATTCAACAAACAGGTGCCGAAACGCAGCTCGCCGCTGGTCGTGATGGCCGGGGCGATCCCCAGCGTTTGTGCGAGGTGACGCGCCAAAACGTTGACGCCGGCCAGTCCGCCGAGCAGCGGCACCACGGCGCTGCCGTCTTCGGCGACGGCCAGCACCGGCGGCTCCGTTCCCTTGTTGCTCAGCATCGGGGCAACGCAGCGGATGACGATACCGGCCGCGCACAGGGCGACGATCGGCGTGCCGTTGGCATACAGCGCCTGAAGATGTTCGCCGAGTTGCGTGAAACTCACGTCGGCGTCGTGCCCGACACGGGCTTCGAGACCGTGCACGGTCGCGCCCGGCAGGCTCGCCTGAAGACGTCGCGCGGTGTCGAGCGCGCTGCGCCCGAGCACGACGATGGCCGGTGCCGGCGCGATGGCCTGCCCCATGGTCGAGAGGTTCATCCCTGCCATTTCTGCCCCGGCACGACGAGCAGCGAGAAGTACGGCGAGGCGCTCGGGTCCACGTCCGTCAGCGGCACGATGCGCTGGTTCGCCATCGTCGCCCGCTCGACGTAGAGCGCACGGCTGGCGAGTCCGAGTTCGTCGAGCACGCGCCGCACCTTATCGAAGTTGCGTCCGAGCTTCATGATGACGGCGGCGTCCGTATCGGCGAGCTTGCGACGCAGTTCCGCTTCGGGCATCACGCCCGAGAGCACCGACAGGCTCTGATTGCGATAGACGAGCGGCGTGCCCAGCACGGCGGCACCGCCAAGCATCGAGCACACGCCCGGGACCACGTCGACGTCGAACCGCCCGGCCAGCCGGTCGTGCAGATACATGTACGAGCCGTAGAAGAACGGATCGCCTTCACAGACCACGGCGACGTCGCGTCCCGCTTCGAGATGCTCGCCGATCAGTGCGGCGGCCGTGTCGTAGAAGTCCGCGATGATCGTCTCGTACGACAGCGGCGGTTCGAGCGCTTCGGTCGTGACCGGATAGACGAGCGGCATGCGTGTCTGCGAGTCGAGCAAATGGCCTTCGATGATGCCGAAGGCGTTGCCTTTCTTGCCCTTCGCCACGAAGTACGCGACGACCGGGGCGGCTTGCAGCAGACGCAAGCCTTTGAGCGTGAGCAATTCGGGGTCGCCGGGGCCGACACCAATGCCGAAGAGTTTGCCGGAGGTTGTCATTATTCGATCTCCGATGCCAGAGCGTTGATGGCGGCCGCGGCCATGGCGCTGCCGCCTCGGCGGCCCGAAACGATCACGTACGGCACGCCGCGACTGTCAGCCGCGAGCATGGCTTTGGACTCGGCGGCGCCGACGAAGCCGACCGGAAAGCCGAGGATCAGTGCGGGGCGCGGTGCCCCCTGATCGAGCATGTCGAGCAGATGGAACAGGGCGGTCGGCGCGTTGCCGATGGCGACGACGCTGCCGGCGAGCCTCGGACGCCACAGTTCCAGCGCCGCTGCCGAGCGCGTGTTGCCCATCGAGCGGGCAAGTTCCGGCACGGCGGGATCGGTGAGCGTGCACACGACATCGTTCGCGGCGGGCAGGCGGGCGCGGGTCACGCCGTGCGCGACCATGTTGGCGTCGCACAGGATCGGGGCGCCGGCGCGCAGGGCGTTGCGTCCGGCCGTGCCTGCGCCGTCCGAGAATTGCAGGGCATCGACGATATCGACCATGCCACACGCGTGGATGACGCGAACGGCGAGCTTTTCGAGGTCGGCAGGGATGCGCGAGAGGTCGGCTTCGGTGCGGATCGTAGCGAACGATTCGCGGTAGATGGCCTGTCCGTCGCGGACGTAATCAATCATGGCTGGGCAATCCGGTCTTGCGAGTTGAGTCGAAGCGCAATCGCTTCGAGCGTCAGGTGAGTGGCGACGCGCGCGCCGAAACGGGCGGCGTCGTCCCGGCGAGGGCCGGGGGTGTCGGGGGCTGTGTCTGACGTCGCGTCGCAGTACAGGTCGTACTGTCCCGGGCCGACAGCGAGCAAGGTCCACGGCGCGCGATGCGCCGACGCGCACGAGCGGACACAGCCGCTGACGTGAACTTCGACACCGGTTTGCAGACGTTCGGCCAGTGCGCGCGCGTCGGCTTTCGTGTCGGAGAGCGCCTTGGCGCACCCCGTCGATCCTGCACAGGCGATCATGCGACCCAGTGGCGTGTGTGCGTGGCGAATCATGCCGAGGCCGTCGAGGGTTTGCTCGACATGCGCCACATCGCGCTCGGCCACGTCCGTGATCAGCAGACCTTGCCACGGCGTGACGCGGAAACTGCCTTGCGCATGCGAGCGCGACAGCGTCGCGATGGCGTGCAAGGTCGCGGCGTCGAGGCGTCCGAGCGGCGCTTGCGCGCCGACGTGCCACAGGCCCGCATCGCGCTGCGGCCATGCGCCGAACCGGCGCAGCGGATCCGCAGGTGCGCGTTGCCAGTCGCTCACCGCCGCGTCGCGATGCAACGTGACACCGGCGCGGGCTGCGGCACGATGGGCGACGTCGTCTGCGCGGTGCACCCGCAACAGGTCGCGCATCCGCTTGTGGTCGTCGTCGGCCAGATCGATGAACGTGTGCAGCAACGCGTGCACCAGCGCGGGAACGTCGCTCGCCCGAATCGCCGCGATGGCGCTGCCGGGCGTGGTGAGC
Source organism: Pandoraea sp. ISTKB (assembly GCF_001721285.1). Classification (NCBI taxonomy): domain Bacteria; kingdom Pseudomonadati; phylum Pseudomonadota; class Betaproteobacteria; order Burkholderiales; family Burkholderiaceae; genus Pandoraea; species Pandoraea sp. ISTKB. The sequence continues at coordinate 64,384 of NZ_MAOS01000026.1, read as the reverse complement.
GTGGTGAGCGGATAGCCAGCGAAGCCGAGTGCGAACATCGGTTCGCTGGCAATGGTGACTGTCATCGGCGACAGCCAGACGTCATGCGGATGATCGAGCGCGGCAAGGTGTTCGCCGCCGTCGAGCAGCACCGAGAATTTCGGCGACAGCGCCGCGAAGCGCGGTTCGTTTTCCAGCCGGAGGAGGATCGTATCGGCGAGTGACGTGGTGTCGTACAGCGCGCCTGCGTCGCAGCCGGCGGTGGCGCTGAGCATCAGGTTGCGCACGTCGTCTGCAACGGCGGTTCGCCGGGCCACGTGTTCGTCGTCGGTCAGTTCGCCGCTATCGTCTCCTGCAACGGCGCAGCGCTGGACACGTGGCCCGAGGCCGGCGTCGATCAGCCGTCGATGCAATTCGGCTTCGGCGCCTGCTTTCACACCGCGCAGTTGAAGATTCGCGCGGTTCGTCAGCTCGATCACACCGGTGGCGAACGTCTGGGCGACCTCGGCAATCGCGGTGGCCTGCGTGGCGCTCAGTTTCCCGCCGGGCAGTTTGACCCGGCATAGCCCGCCGTCGCGGCTGGCCACGATGCGTCCGAGCGCCGGGCAGGCCGAAGGCCGGAGAGAGGGAAATGAGACGTGATCCAAGGTTCGATGAATGGCAGGCGCGACCGTGGCACGGCCGTCTGTGCGGGCGGTTGCGGCGGCTGTCGTGCTGCCGTCGTGTCCTTTAGGGCCCCGGGGGGCTTCAGCAAAGCGGTATTATGCCTGCTTTGCGGTTTCCGGCCCCGATTTTACGGGCCGTGAACGAGGGATGGAGAGAGGATCGAGAATGATGACCGGCGATGCGATGACGCCCTGGCTGACGGTGATCGGCATAGGGGAGGACGGGTTTGCTGGTCTGGGCCGCAACGCCCGTCGCGCACTGCTCGACGCCGAGATCGTGGCCGGTGCCCCGCGTCATCTGTCGATGCTTCCCCCACGTCTGCGCGCGCGGCGCGAACCGTGGCCCAGGCCGTTCGACGTCGAGCCGCTGCTGGCATGGCGCGGACACCGCGTCTGTGTGCTCGCCAGCGGCGATCCGATGCTGTTCGGCGTAGGCGCAACGCTGGCCCGTCGTCTTCCGTCGAGCGAGATGCATGTGATCGGCGCGCCGTCGTCGCTGTCGCTGGCCGCTGCCCGGCTCGGATGGGCGTTGCAGGATGTGCCGACGGTCTCGCTCGTCGGACGGCCGCTCGCCACACTGAACGCGCACCTGCGAGATGGCGCGAGGCTGCTGGTGCTGAGCCGCGATGGCGCATCGCCTGCCGATGTCGCCGCCATGCTGTGCGCCGGCGGTTTCGGCCCGACACACATGAGCGTATTCGAATCGCTGGGCGGGCCGCGCGAGCGGCGTATCGATGCCGTTGCCGCCGACTGGGGCGATCGGCAAGTCGAGGCGCTCAACCTCATGGCGCTCACGTGTCGCACCGACACGGGCCGCTCCCTGCCGTTGGCGACCGGTCTGCCCGACGATGCTTTCCTGAACGACGGCCAGTTGACCAAGCGCGACGTGCGCGCGATCACACTGGCACGGCTGGCGCCGTATCCGGGCGCCCTGCTGTGGGACGTCGGCGCAGGCTCCGGTTCCATCGGCATCGAATGGATGCGCGCGCATCCGGCATGTCGCGCCATCGCCATCGAATCATCGCCCGAGCGTCAGGCATTCATCACGCACAACCGGGAGGCGCTGGGCGTGCCCGGGCTGGAACTGGTGGCAGGGCGTGCGCCCGAGGCCTTGCAGGGACTTGCCGCGCCGGACGCGATTTTCATCGGCGGCGGCGTGACGGTGCCGGGCGTGCTCGACCTGTGCTGGTCGCGACTGCGCCCGGGCGGCCGCCTTGTCGCCAACGCCGTGACGCTGCAAAGCGAGGCGGCGCTGGTCGACTGGCGCGAGCGTCATGGCGGCACGCTGACGCGTCTGGCCATCAGCGAAGCCCGGCCGCTCGGCGGGTTCGATACCTGGCGGGCGGCGCTGCCGATCACATTGCTCGAAGCGATCAAGCCGTCCGACGATCCCGTCGCTGCATCTGACGGGATGATGTCGTGATGCGCGTTCTGCTGCTCGGTGGCACCGGCGACGCACGCCAGCTCGCGCGCCAACTCGCGTCGCACGACGTCTACAGTCTGGCCGGACTCGGCCGCGTACCGGACGACTTGCCGTGCGAGGTCCGTGTCGGCGGTTTCGGTGGCAGCGAAGGGCTCGCGAACTATCTCGTTACCGAGAGTATCGACCTGCTGATCGACGCCACGCATCCCTACGCCGCGCAGATCAGCGCCAACGCGCGCACTGCCGGGCAACGTTGTGAGGTGCCGGTGTGGGCGCTGCGCCGTGCGCCGTGGCAACCCCGGCCGGGCGACGACTGGCGTGTCGTGCACGACTGGCCCACCATGTGCGATGCCCTCGCTGCCTTCTCGCGTCCGCTATTCACTTCGGGACGCGAGCCACTCAACCATCTGGACGCGATCCCCGCGCATCAGCGCTGGGTCGTGCGCTGTCTCGACGATCATCCGGGCAACGCGCAAGCTCTCGTGATCGGCGCACGTGGTCCTTTCACACACGAGAGCGAGCGCGCCTTGTTCGCGCAGCATGACATCGACGTGGTCGTCAGCAAGAACAGCGGCGGTGCGGCGACCGAGGCGAAGCTCGACGTGGCGCGCGAACGCGGCCTGCCCGTGGTGATGCTGGCGCGGCCCCCGGTCGTCGAGGCGGATCGCACGTTCGAGACGGGAGACGCCTTGCTGGCCGCACTCGATGCGTGGCGAGCCGGGGCGCATATCCAACACAACCCGACCTCCTGACGAGGGAATGAAGCATGACGGTCTACTTTATTGGCGCCGGACCGGGCGACCCTGACCTGATCACGGTCAAGGGGCAGCGTCTGATTCGCACGTGTCCGGTGATTCTCTACGCGGGTTCGCTCGTCCCCGACGCCGTGCTGGCCGGTCATACGGCCGAGCGCGTGGTCAACACTGCCGACCTCGATCTCGACACCATCGTGGCGATGCTGTCCGAGGCGCATGCGAAAGGGCAGGACATCGCCCGCGTGCATTCGGGCGATCCGTCGCTGTACGGCGCAATCGGCGAGCAGATCCGTCGGCTTCGCGCGCTCGGCATCCCGTACGAGATCGTGCCGGGGGTGACGGCAACGGCCGCCTGCGCGGCGACGCTCGGTTGCGAACTCACGCTCCCGGGCATCTCCCAGACACTGATTCTCACGCGTTACGCGACGAAGACGGCCATGCCGGAAGGCGAAGCGCTGGGCGATCTGGCGCGTCACCGCGCCACCATGGCGATTCACCTCGGCGTACGGCACCTCGCGCGGATCGTTGCCGAACTCAAGCCGCATTACGGCGACGATTGCCCGATTGCGGTCGTGTACCGGGCCAGTTGGCCGGATGAGACCCGTGTGACAGGCACGCTGGCGGACATCGAAACCAAGGTCGGTCAGACGGGGATCGAGCGTACGGCGCTCATTCTGGTCGGTCAGGTGCTGGCCGCCGACGGCTTTGCGGATTCGTCGTTGTATTCCACGATGGGCGCGACGGCCCGGCAACAGGAGATCGGGCGATGAAGCGCGTCCTCATCATTGGCATTGGCGCCGGCAACCCCGATTACCTGACGGTGCAGGCCATCGACGCGCTCAATCGCGCCGACGTCTTCTTCGTGATGGACAAGGGCGTCGCGAAGGAGAAGCTGATTGCGCTGCGTCGGCACATCATCGAGCGGTTCGTGAAGGATCGGGACTACCGAATTGCGGAAGCGACGAGTCCGGAGCGTCGGCGTGACGAATCGGATGCCGACTACCGCTCGGCCGTCGACGAACTGAACCGCGACAAGCAGGCGATTTTCGAGCGCCTGATCGACGATGCGTTGAATGACGGTGAAGTCGGTGCGTTCCTCGTGTGGGGCGATCCGTCGCTGTATGACAGCACGATCCGCATTCTCGACGCCATTCGTGCCGAGGGCAACGACACCTTCACGTTCGACGTCATCCCCGGCATCAGCAGCGTGCAGGCGCTCGCTGCGCAACATCGCATTCCGCTCAATCAGATCGGGCGATCGATCGAGATCACCAACGGACGCGGCATCGTCGACGGCTTCCCGGAGGGGGTGGATACCGTCGTCGTGATGCTCGATTCGAAGCACTCGTACAAGCATCTCGCGCACGAGGATCTCGACATCTTCTGGGGCGCTTACGTCGGCACACCCGACGAGATCCTGATCTCCGGACGTCTGTGCGACGTCATGGACGAGATCGAGCGCGTGCGCGACGAGGCACGCCGCACGCATGGCTGGATCATGGATACCTATTTGCTGCGCAGACGCGCGTCGTAACGGTTACCCGACGCGCGGTCCACGGCGAGGTTGGCAATGGGCCGGATGCCGAAGGCGCAAGGGGGCGTTTGCGCCTTCGTCGACACGCGCCGATACGCGAACCTCGCGAACTTAAGAGCGCGCGGGACCAGCGGTTATCGGCGAGCCGTCGCGCCGATCATCTCGAGAATTGCGTCGGACAGTTCGTTACCTGCCTGACCCACGCGGTCGACGGCGTCGAAATGATGCCCGCCGCGCTGCCGTGCGATTTTGACGTTCAGGCCGTGGTCGTCCAGCAGCGTCTGAAACTGCGCCTGTAGCCGATGGAATTCGTCAGACTCGTCGCCACCCACGCTGAGGATGTACGGCAGCGGCACTTTGGGAAGATGGTGAATCGGGCTGAAGTCCATCACCTCACCGCGATCGAGCTGAACCGCCTTGTTCAGGTAGCACAGACGGATCGGCTCCAGATCGTAAAGCCCGCTGATGGCGCAAGCGCCCTTGATCAGATTGGCGGGCGCATCGTAGGCGGCCCAATCCGTGCCGGCCAGTGCTGCTGTCAGGTGGCCACCCGCCGAACTCCCGCAGACGAACAGGGCATCGCGGTCGATGCCGAGCGACGCGGCATTGCGATAAAGATGCAGTACCGCCTGACGATTGTCCTCGACGATGTCTCCCATCCGAACGTCCGGCGCGAGCCGATAGTTCACGACCACGAAGTTGATGTCGTGCGTCTGATACAGCCCTGCGAGCGAACTGAAGTCGGACTTGTCCAGCGATTGCCAGTAACCGCCGTGAATGAAGACGAGTGTCGGTCGTCCGGCCTGCGTTGCGGGGAACAGATCATAGGTCTGTTTCGCGTCATCGCCGTACGCGATGTCTTCCCTGAACGCGTTGGCACGACGAAAGGCTTCGCCGGTGCGAGCCCAGCGCGCAAAGATATCGAGATGATCGGGAATCCCCGCACGAACGTTGTATTGCAGATCCAGTGCCTCTTGATCAAACGAACGGTAAACCGGCATGCTAGCCTCACTAATCGGAATGGAAGTCGATTTCACGCCGCAGCATCGCGACGCAAATTCCGAATCTAAGAGAGGCGCGACGACGCGGCGCGCGAACAAGTGACAAGGTATGCCGAGGTTACGCCATGTTCGGAAAGAGTGAAGACCGGGACGATTATCAGCAGATTGCGCGGCCCGTCGGCGGCATGGCGCGCGACTTGCCGGATCGATTTTTCATCGACTATCACGAGCACGTTCGCGGCCAGCTCATCTACACCATCACGGGCTCCATCGTCGTCACCACCGCCAAGGGCACCTGGGTCGTGCCACCGCTGCGCGCGGTCTGGGTGCCGCCCGGCGTGCGGCACTGCATGCAGGCGGTGGGTGCCATCGAGATGCGCACCCTCTATTTCGACGCAGATCGGTTGCCCCTGCATACGAGCGACTGTTGCGTCGTGTCCGTGTCGCCGCTGCTGCGCGAACTCATTTCCGCCGTCGCGCGTATGCCTGTCGAATACGCGCTGGGGAGCCGCGATGCCGTGGTGGTGGATCTGCTGTTTCACGAGATCCGTCCGCTCAGTATCGAACCGCTTCACCTGCCCATGCCGTCGGACGAGCGCATCGCCCGCATTTGCCGGTGGATTCTCGCGAACCCGGCTGAAGAGACGTCGGTGTGCGCGTGGAGCAAGGTCGTGGGCGCCAGCGAGCGCACCATCATCCGTCTGTTTCCCGAGCAGACGGGGATGACGTTCACACGCTGGCGGCAGCAGGCGAGGCTGCTCGTCGCGGTGCAGATGCTGAGCGCACAGCGTCCGGTGACGGACATCGCGTCGTCGCTCGGGTACGACAGCACCAGCGCGTTCAGCGCCATGTTCCGCAAGGCGCTTGGCTGCACGCCGACCGAATTCTTCCGGCCGAAAGACAACTGATGCCGGTGAGGACTCATCGTCGCTAGTTGGCGTAAGCGCGACATACGTTTGCGTCAGCCCGACAATTCGGGCGGATTCGATCCTCCAGAATGAATGTGCCGCCACGGTGGCGGCTTCATTGTGGAGATGACGTGAACATCTACGAACGTATCGCAGCCGCAGGGCTGGAATTACCCAACCTCAAGGTAACGCCCGCGGCTTTTCGTCCCTTCAAGGTCCACGGCAATACGCTCATCGTGTCGGGGCAGTTGCCCGTGCGCGCGGGCGTTCCCGTATGCACCGGCAAGGTACCCGCCGACGTGTCGGTCGACGACGCGCGGCATGCCGCACGGCTGTGCGTGCTGAACGTGCTGGGCTGGGCGCATCTGGCGACCAACGGGCAACTCGACCGCATCGAGAGTGTGTTGCGGGTCGGCGGTTTCGTGGCGACGTCGGAGGGGTTTGCCGATGCGCCGTCGATCATCAACGCGGCGTCGGAACTGCTCACGCAGATCTTCGGGGAAGCGGGTGAGCATGCCCGCATCGCCATCGGCGTGGCGAGTTTGCCCTTCAACGCGCCGGTCGAAGTCGAAGCGACTTTCTCTCTCGTCTCATGAACACGCGCGCCGGATATGCCGACGTCCTCGTCGGCCTGCAATACGGCGATGAAGGGAAGGCCAAGATCGTCGACCGGCTGGCGGCGGATTACGACATCGTCGCTCGCTTCAATGGCGGCGCCAATGCAGGACACACCGTGTCGACGCCGACGGGAAGCGCCCGGCTCGCGCAGGTGCCCTCGGGGGTGTTCCACGCGCACACGCTGATGTACATCGGCTCGGGGTGCGTGGTGAGCCTCGTCAAGCTGGCTGACGAACTCGACGCGCTGCGCAGTACCGGCGCTTCGCTGGACGGGCGGCTCCATGTGAGCGAGCAATGTGCCGTCGTTCAGCCGTGGCATCTCGACTACGACGCCAGACACGGCGCGCAGATCGGTACGACCGGCAACGGCATCGGGCCGTGCTACGCCGATCTGTCGCTGCGATGGCAGGGCGGCGTGCGAACGGTCGTGCAGCTTCGCGATCTGGTGGCGGACGAGGCGGGCGCATTCGAACAGATGGCCCGCTACGCCGCGACGCATGACGACACGCCCGCCGCGCGGGCGGCGACCGAGGGCGTCATCGCGAGCATGCGTGCGGCGTGGGCGAGGCTCAAGCCGAGCGTCGACGTGGTGGATGCGCTGTGGATGACGCGGCATGTCCAGCGCGGCGCGCGCGTGCTCTTCGAGGGCGCGCAGTCGGTGATGCTGGATGTGACCGGCGGACAGCAGCCGTACGTGACGTCCAGCCACACCGCCCCGGCGTTTGCCTTCGTCGGCGGCGATCTGCCGGTGCGATATCACCGCAAGACCATCGGTGTGGCAAAGGCCATTGCGTCACGGGTCGGCGCCGGGCCGTTTCGCACCGAATTCGGTGCGCTGCGCTCGTCACGCTATTGCGCCGACGCCGCGCTGCGCGGTATCGGCTGGCGCGAGGAGCGGGACCGCTTCGACCCGCAGGCGCTGCTCCGGTCCGAAGATGAATTCGATGTCGGCGTGGCGCTGCGCATGCTGACGAACGAATACGGCACCGGGAGCGGCCGTCCGCGACGGCTGGGACGGCTCGATGTCGCCGAGCTTGCCGAGGTCATCCAGCGACACGGGGTGAACGAGTGGTATCTCAACAAGTGCGACTGCCTGTCGCTTTTCTCCGGCACGCGCGACGCAGAGATTCCGGTGCTTATGCCGCAGAGCGAGGGTGAGGGCGGTGCGCATACCGCCGCGATGTATCACTTCCCCGCGTTCGACGAACTTCCCGACGATGTGACCGACATTGCCCGCCTGCCATTGCCGCTTCAGGCGTTCGTCTCGGCGGTGCAGACGGCGACGGCCTGCCGCATCGCGGGCATCGGGCTCGGCCCTCGCCGGGAGCAACTCCTCATTCTTTCAGAAGGGACTGTCAACGATGACGCCTGACTATCTAGACGCCAAAATGCGTCGCACCGATCTGGCATGGACCGATTGGCCGGCGATCGAAGCGTTCCTGCGCGACGAACTGATTTGTCGCGTGGCCGTGAACGACACGCCGTTTCCCTATGTCGTGCCGCAAAGCTTCACCTTCGTCGGCGACGCTTTTCTCATCCACTGTTCGCGCTTCGGCAAATTCTCGGGGCTGCTGCGTGAGAACCCCCACGTCACCATCGTTGTGGACCGGCCGGTCGCGTTGCTCAAAGCGCCCAAGGGGCAGAACACCAGCCTGGAGTACTACAGCGTGATTGCCCGATGCGAGGCGACGACTCGCGAGGACACGCACGACGTCATCGCGCATCAGAACACGGCGTTGGGGAAGTTCCGTCCCGAGAAGGATTACACGCCCATCGAGCCGGGGGCGGCGAATCAGATTGTGGCCATTCGCTGCCGCATCGAAAGTCTCAGCGCCAAGAAGCGAATTCTCGCAGACGGTCAGTATTCGCCGCCGGGGCAACCGCAGGCGCCTTATCTGCGATATCCGTTCGAGCGGGGCGCCGCGTTGTCCGGTCTGCCTGAAGGCGCGTTCGATCCGCAGCGTTTTCATCGCAAGCCGACGTAACCGGCGTGATCGGTCTGGTGCGCGACGCTCGTCGGTGTGACACGGCGAGACACGGGCAGGCGAGCGGAAAGCTCGCCTCGCGCATCTTGGCGTAACTCCGATTGTCCACGACATTTTCCCGCGCGCCCCGCTAGTTTTGGCGCCCGATATTGATGCATCCGGTGCCGATTCGCGGTGCCGGCGTATTCAACGGGACAGGTCGAAACGGAGGAGCGGTGTATGAAAATGCATTCGATGGAAGTGGGCCGGATAACGGCGGCGCAGCGGTTGGAGCGCTTGCCCGTTTGCGGGTATCACCGATGGTTGTTTCTCGTGATTGCGTTGGCGTTTTTCTTCGACAACATCGATCTGGCCACGATGACGTTCGTCCTCGGTTCGATCAAGACGGAGTTCGCGCTCTCCAACGTGCAGGCCGGTCTGATCGGGAGTGCGAGTTTCGTGGGTATGGCAATCGGCGCGATCGGCTCGGGGATGGCCGCTGACCGCTTCGGACGCAAACCGGTGTTCCAGATCAGCATGGTGGTCTGGGGCGTCGGCAGCGTGCTTTGCGCCACAGCGTCCGGGCCGGTGGAGCTGGGCGCCTTTCGCTTGTTGCTGGGCATCGGGATGGGCATGGAACTGCCGCTGGCGCAAACGCTGCTCTCCGAGTTCATTCCGACGCACCGGCGCGGCAAGTATCTGGCGCTGATGGACGGCAACTGGCCGCTCGCTTTTATCTGCGCCGGGCTGTTGTCCTACGTCGTGCTGGCGAATCACGGCTGGCGCATGTTGTTTGCGCTGGAGGCGATCCCTGCGTTGTTTCTGTTCGTCATTCGACGCTATGTACCTGAATCGCCCCGCTGGCTGGAGTCGCAAGGGCGCTATGAAGCCGCCGATGCCGTGGTCGGTGCGGTGGAGGCGTCTGTCATGCGCCGCCTCAGGCTGACGTCGTTGCCGGAGGTGGCGCCCAATGCGCCGGAGAGCCAACGCGAAGCCCGTGGCCTGCGCGTGATCTGGTCCGACGGCTATCGCAGGCGCACGCTGGTGGTCGGCGCGTTGTGGTTCTTTGCCCTGCTCGGCTTTTACGGGCTGAATACGTGGCTGGGGGCGCTCCAGCAGGCAGCGGGGATTGTGGTCACCCAGTCGGTGCTCTTTACGGTATACATCTCGCTTGGCGGCATACCGGGGTTCCTGGTCGCGGCATGGTCGGTCGAGCGATTGGGGCGAAAGCTGACCTGCGTCGGCACGCTGGTTGGCGGGGCGTGCGCGACCTACGCCTTTGGTCAGGTCCTGCTCGCGGGGGCGCCGCAGTGGTCGATCTACGCGACCGGTGCGAGCATGCAGTTCTTCGCGTTCGGCATGTGGGCCGTGCTATACGCCTATACGCCGGAGTTGTTTCCCTCGCGGGCGCGCGCGACCGGGTGTGGCTACGCGTCGTTCTGCGGCCGGGTCGGGGCGCTGCTGGGGCCGACGCTCGTCGGCGCCATCGTGACATGGTCGACGAGCGATGCCGTGTTTCTCTTTGGCGCGATCTGCTTCGGCATTGCCGCCTTGTGTGTCTGGCGCTACGGCGTGGAGACGAAAGGCGTGCAACTGGAGACGGTATCGGGTTGAGTGGTGGCGCAGGCGGATGGGGGATGGCGGCGGCGGGTAGTGCAAGTTCACGTGAAGGGCTACGCTAGAATCTCGCAGCCCCTCATGTGTGCCTCCGCCCATTTCCGTACCGACATGAATCCCGGACCTCGCGACGTCCTCAGTCAACTCCTCGCTACGTGCAAAGCCGAACGCGCCGTGACGGCGAGCTTCCGGCTTCATTCGCCGTGGGCTTTGCATTCCGCCGGTACGGAGGGGGCCTTGATTCGGGTGTGCACCGGGCAGGGGTACTGGATTCGTCCCGACGGCGGTGAGCCGGTACAGATCGGGCCGCGCGATATCGTCATGCTGCCGCGCGGCACGCCGCATACGGTGGCGTCGATGCGCATGCCCGATCCGAACGAGGTCGTTGCATTCGCCGACGTGCTGAGTGCGCACATGACCGGTCGGCACGGCGATCATCCGATTGAAATGACGTATGGCGACGTTGCCGAAGATGCCGCGGGTGCCGAGCCCACGCAGCTTTACACGTTGCATCTGTGGATGCCCGCACTCGACGTCGGCAGTATTCAGACGGCATTGCCACCGGTGATCGTGCTGCGCAGCGACGAACATGCCCTGGCGCACACGCTGGCCGTCACGATGGAGCTGTTGGTGCAGGACTCGCTGGCGCAGCTTCCGGGCTGGCAGTTGTCTGCGGCGCGCATGGGCGATCTGCTGCTCGTGCGGATACTGAGCGAGTTTCTGCGAGCGCCCGACGCTGCACAGCCAGACCTGTCGGGCAAGTTGAGCGCGCTCGACGATCCCGGCATCGCACGGGCCATCGCCGCCATGCAGGAAGCCCCGCAACGCGACTGGACCATCCCCGGTCTCGCGGCTGTCGCCTATCTCTCGCGCACGGTCTTTACCGAGCGCTTTCGCGCGTTGATCGGCGTGCCGCCGATGCAGTATCTGAGCGCTTACCGGATGAACGTTGCGGCCGAACGTCTGCGCCAGCCACGAGCGCGTATCGGCGATGTCGCGGAGTCTGTCGGCTACGTGTCCGAGAAGGCGTTTGCCCGGGCGTTCCAGCGCTGGATCGGGATCTCGCCCGCGCAGTATCAGCGCGACGCTCGCGGCGATCGTTAGCCCATCGTATTGCAGGTCCCCGGCACGCCGCCGGACGATCGGTGCCCGAATCCGGCGTTCCGGAGGTTGAGCCTGCACGTGCCCGCACGAATAATGCCGATCACGTGATGACGAGATCGAAGGCAAAGGCATGAACGAGCGGAATGAGCAGAAAGCGTGCGCTGCGCAGGGCAAGCAAGGGAAACACGTGCTGATCGTGGGCGGCGGCATCGCCGGTTGTGCGTCGGCTATCGCGCTGGCGCAGACCGGCGTGCGCGTGACGCTGATCGAGAAGCAAGCCGAGTGGAAGTTTCAAAGCTCGGGCATCTTCATCTACAGCAACGGTCTGGCGGCGCTGTCGAGTCTTGGCGTCCTGCCCGACATTCTGGCGAGCGGCTTTGCCATCGCCGATGGACGCAATGTCTATCTCGATCAGCATGGCGAGCCGATCGTCGACACCTTCTATCCGTCGCGATATCCCGGTATCCCGCCGATCGTCGGCATTCGTCGCGCAGAGATGCATCGCATTCTCGCCGCACGAATCGCCGCGCTGGACGTCGATATCCGGCTCGGCACGACGGCCGTCTCGATCGATCAACAGGCACCGCATTCGGTTTGCGTCGCGTTCTCGGACGGCTCGGTCGGCGAGTACGACCTTGTCGTGGGGGCGGACGGCATTCGCTCGGAAGTCCGCCAGCTTGTCGCCGGTGCGATATCGCCCGTCTATACCGGGTTGGGCGTGTGGCGCAGCGTGCATGCGCGTCCCCGGGATCTCACTGCGAAGATCATGATGATGGGCGTGGGCAAGCGGCTTGGCATCATGCCGATCAGCGACGACCGTCTGTATGTGTTCGGCACGATGGCCGAGCCGCCAGGCGCGTGGTACGGCCGTGCCGAATGGCCTGCGTTGATGAAAGCCCGGTTCGCGGAGTTCGGCGGTCCGGCGCGACAGTTTCTCGACACGTTGTCGTCTGATTCCGAAGTGCTCTATACCGCCGTCGAGGAGGTCTCGACACCGTTGCCGTGGCATCGGGGGCGCGTGATCGTGATCGGCGACGCCGCGCATGCGTCCACGCCGTTCATGGGACAGGGCGGGGCGATGGCGCTGGAAGATGCCGTGATGCTGGCGCAGAGGCTTGCGGGAGAGGGGGGGCTAGGGGACATCGGTGACATCGAGGCCACGTTGCAGGCCTTCGGTCAGGCGCGTTACCCGCTGTGCAAGTTCGTGCAGGACGTGTCGCGTTCGGTGGGCGAAGCCGGGGCGCAGGAGCATGCGGACGCGCTCGTCACGCGCAACGACGCTCTGCGGCAGGAAGCCCAGCAGAAGGTCGACAGTTTCTATGCGCGGATGGAGACGCTACGTGGCGAGGCGGCGTCCATGCCGTAGCCGGGGCATGCCGGGCACGTCTTGCCGTATGATGGTCGCCTCCCTCAGCGAGACCCGAGACCCCCTGACATGCAAGTGCTAGTCGATGCGGACGCTTGCCCCGCCGCCATCAAAGAGATCCTGTTTCGCGCCGCCCGACGCGAGTCGATACCGGTGACGCTCGTCGCCAATCAGTTCCTGCGCACGCCGCCGTCGCCGTTCATCAAGGCGATTCAGGTGCCGTCGGGATTCGACGTGGCGGACGCGCGCATCGTCGAGATGGTCGAAGCGGGGGATCTGGTGATTACGGCGGACATTCCGCTGGCCGCCGGCGTGATCGAGAAAGGCGGTCATGCGCTCGATCCGCGCGGAAGCTGGTTCACGCCGGACAATATCAAGGAGCGTCTGTCGGTGCGCGAGATGATGGACCAACTGCGCACCGCCGGCATCGAGACCGGCGGCCCCGCACCGTTCAGCCCGCGCGACAGCAAGGCGTTTGCCGGCGAACTGGATCGTTTTCTTGCGCGTCAGCGCAAGGCGTCGTCCTGACGTCATTTTGCGTCGCGTCTCGTTGACGCCAGACGATCGGCGACGAGCGATGTCGTGTTTCGTCGAGTTTTGTGATTACGTCGCGCTTTGTGTGTTGCCTGTCACCTTGTCGCGCAACGCTTCGAGCATCGCGACGATATCGCTCGGCAGTCTGCGCTCGCGGGCGATGTCGACACAATCGCGGCCCCGGTCGTCGGCGATCGACGGATCGGCCCCGGCGTGGATCAGCAGACGCAATGTCGCGAGCCGTTGCAGGCGCGCGGCGTAGAACATCGGCGTCTCACCGTGTGCGCGCAGGTTCAGCGACGGCGCGAAGGCGAGCAGCGAGCGGCACATGGCGTCGTCGTCGCGCCAGACCGCGGCCCACAGCGAATAGCTCGGATTGGCGCCGCGTCGCAACAGGAAGTCGACGAGCGGACGATTCTCGCCGCGTGCGACGGCATACCAGAGTGCCGTTGCCTGAAAGTCGCCTTCATCTTCATCCATGGGAACGACCTGCTCCAGCACGGCGCCAGCGTCGAGCAATGTCTCGACGGTCTTCAATCCATTGGGTTCGGCCAGCCCGCCGGCGCCCGACGGTCGCACCGCGCAGGCCAGATGCAATGCTGTGCGGCTTTTCGGATCGGTGGCGGCAATCAGCTCCGGCGCGTCTGCCAGCAATCCGGCGACCGCGTCGCAATGCCACTGCTTTGCTGCGTTGAACAAGGCGGTTTTCGAGGGTTTCGCCATCCCGGCTTCTCCTTGTCGGTGTTCTGCGCGACACCGCGCAGAAGACAACGTTCGGTCAGTCTATTGACGTCATGTGGCGGTTCGACATGCTGCGGGCACAACGGTTCTCGTACCTTGCCAGCCTGTCAGGCTTGATCGCTGCCCGCGCGCAACAACTCGGCGAAACGGGCCTCGCACCAGCGCATCACGTCGTTCGGCTCGCGTCCGAAACGCCACAGCATGCGCACGGGCAGTTGCGGCAGGCCGAGATCGTCGCAGCGAAGTTCGTGCAGATCCTCGTACTCCGCAATATCGATGGGCAGCACTGCCCAGCCGAGCTTGTCGACGACCATGCTGGCGATGACGTACGAACTGTCCGCGCGCCAGATCGACGGGCTGAGTTGCAGCGGCATGATGTCGTCCATCTGCAACAGAATCTGACGGTACTTCGCCAGATCGCCGCGCGTGACCTGATCGCGGTAGGCCAGCGGATGGTCGCCCGCGACGAAAACGCCCTGCACGGCCGATCCGACGTACTTGTGGCCCAGCGCCGACGAGATCGCGCCGCGATCCACGTGAAAGCCGATATCCGCGCGCTGCTTCTCCACATACTCGGCGACTTCCGTCGACGTGCCGTTGAGCAGCGTCAGTTCCAGATAGGCGAACTGATAGGCGAGGTCGCGCACCAGCTCGCTCACGGCCTGATAGGGCAGCGCCTCGTCGAGCGCGAGCGACAACTGCGGCTGCTCGCCGAACGCCAGCGCATTGGCGCGATGGTTCAGCCCCTCGGCCTGCCGCAACAACTCTTTGGCTTCGAGCAGCATCACCTCGCCCTGATCGGTGAGACGTGCGTTCCGGCGGCTGCGATCGAATAGTTCAAATCCCAAATCCGCTTCGAGCAGGGCGATCGCTGTGCTCACGGCCGACTGGGCTTTTCCCAAACGACGGGCGGCAGCGGATATCGAGCCTTCCTCCGCTGCCGCCACAAAGTAGCGCAATTGTTCAATTGTCCAGTTCATCCATTCATTTTATAGATAGGTTCCAACTTTTTCTAACACCATTTTCACGGCAGAATCGCGCTTCTCCAATCTAAAACGCCGGATTGAAACGCCAACATAGGCGAGGCGGCAGACGACCGGATCCCCGGTCCGGTGGTCTCAGGCATAGACTTCCTTCGCGCAACGCGCACCTGCCACCCACGGCGCCCCTGGAGAGATGCGGGCCCCCGGTTCCCCCCATCGCTGGCGCATGGCGCGCCAGCTCTCGCTCGACGCCGCGCACCGAACGCAGCATCGACACCGTCGACCGGATGTCGTCAATCACACGTGCTTACATGTCATCGAAAATCGATTACCGAACCCGTTTCGGACTACTGACTGGTGTGTCCGCCAGTCTGATCGCCAGCGTTCTCCTCCTTTCCGCGTGCTCGGACCGTGGCAAAAAAGAGACGGCGGACGCCACACCGGAGGCCGTCGTGCGCACGGTCGAGCGTCGCGCCGAACCGCTCACGACCCAGCAACCGGGACGTCTCGAAGCCTATCGCAGCGCCGACGTGCGTGCGCGTGCGGGCGGCGTCGTCATGGAGCGGAAGTATCAGGAAGGCCAGAAGGTCACCAAGGGCGAGGTGCTGTTCCGCATCGATCCGCAGCCGCTGTCGGCCGCGCTCGACGCCGCCCGTGGGGCGCTCGCCAAGGCGCAGGCCGAGCACGATTCGGCACGCGACAAGATCGAGCGCTATCGCGGCCTGCTCGAATCGCACGCCATCAGCGCTCGTGAAGACGCCGAGTCCCGCGCCGCCGAAGCGCGCACGCGTGCCGAAGTGCTGGCCGCCCGCGCGGAAGTGCGCAAGGCCGAACTCAACCTCGGTTACACGAACGTCGTTTCGCCGATTGCAGGGCGCGTCCGCCGTGCTGAAGTGACGGAAGGGGCGCTGGTCGGTCTGGACTCCCCCACGTTGCTCACGCGCGTCGAACAGATCGATCCGATCTACGTGAACTTCTCGCAACCGGCCGCCGAGGTCTACGCGATGACGCGCGATCTGCGCGCGGGCAAGTTGCAGCGGGGCGAGCAGGGCGAAGGCACGTCAGCGCCGCAGGTGCATGTGACGCTGCCCGACGGTCGCGAGTACACGCTGCCGGGCAAATTGCTCTTCACGGATCTGGCCGTCGACCCCGGCACCGACACCATCGCCATGCGTGCGCTGCTGCCGAACCCGGACGGCGTGCTGCTGCCCGGCGCGTTCGTGCAGGTGCGCATGCAGGGCGCGGTGAATCCGAACGTCGTGCGTGTGCCGCGCGAATCGCTCACCCGCACCGGCGAGGGCGCGATCGTGCGTGTGGTCGATGCGCAGGGCAAGGTGCATGACAAGAAGGTGCGTGCCGAAGCCATCGACGGTCGCGACTGGCTCGTGACGGACGGCCTCAAGGGCGGTGAACACGTGATCGTGCAGAACGTCGCGCAGTTCTCCGACGGCATGCAAGTCAAGACGAAATCGGACGCCACCGCGTTGGCCGCGCAGACCACGAGTCAAGCCACCAGCCAGGCGGCCAGTCAAGCCACGAAAGCGGAGACGCACTAACCATGGCTCGTTTCTTTATCGATCGCCCGGTCTTTGCCTGGGTGATCTCCCTGTTGATCACGCTGATCGGCGTGCTCGCGATCCGGGCGCTGCCCGTCGCGCAGTACCCCGACATCGCACCGCCGATGGTCAGCGTGTGGAGCAGCTATCCCGGCGCGTCGGCGAAAGTCGTCGAAGACTCGGTCACCGCGATCATCGAACGTCAGATGAACGGTGCGCCGGGGCTGATGTACACCTCCGCCACCAGCGGCAACGGCGAGTCCTCGGTGAACCTGACGTTCCGTCAGGGCACGAGCCTCGATCTGGCTGCCGTGGAAGTGCAGAACCGTCTGAAGACGGTCGAGTCGCGCTTGCCGGAAGTCGTGCGTCGCTACGGCGTGAAGGTCGAGCGCGCTGCCGACAACATCCATATGGTCGTCACGCTGTCGTCGCGCAATCCGGCGGTGAACGAATTCGATCTGGGCGAGATTGCCGCGTCACAGGTGATGAACCAGCTCAAGCGCGTGCCCGGCGTCGGTCAGGTGCAGTTCTGGGGCACGGAGAAGGCCATTCGCATCTGGCCCGACCCGGCTAAACTCGTTGCGCTCGATCTGACCGCCACGGACATCGTCTCCAAGGTGCGCGCCTACAACGCGCGCGTGACCGTCGGTGACCTCGGTGCGGGGTCGACACCGACGTCTGCCCCGATCAACGCCAACGTCGTGTCCGACAGCGCGTTGTCCACGCCGGAAGAGTTCGCCAACATTCCCTTGCGCGTGCGCTCGGACGGCTCGGCCATCCGGCTGGGCGATGTGGCGCGCGTGGAACTGGGCGCCTCGGACTACAACTACTCGGCGCGTGTCGACGGATTGCCCGCCACGGCCATGGGCGTGAAGCTCGCCGCCGGGTCGAACGCCGTCGAAGTGATGAAGGCCGTGCGTCAGGTGATGGACGAGCAGGCGAAGCTGTTCCCGGCGGGTGTCGAGTATCAGATGCCCTACGAGACGGCGTCGTTCGTGAAGGTCTCGATCCAGAAGGTCGTGAAGACGTTGCTCGAAGCCATCGTGCTCGTGTTCCTGGTGATGTATCTGTTCATGCAGAACCTGCGTGCAACGCTGATCCCGACGCTTGTCGTACCGGTCGCGTTGCTGGGCACGTTCGGCGTGCTGCTGGGGCTGGGCTATTCGGTCAATACGCTGACGATGTTCGGCATGGTGCTCGCCATCGGCATTCTGGTTGACGACGCCATCGTCGTGGTCGAGAACACCGAGCGGATCATGGTCGAGGAAGGCTTGTCGCCGTATGCGGCCACGGTCAAGGCGATGCAGCAGATCAGCGGGGCCATCGTGGGGATCACGGTGGTGCTGGTGACGGTCTTCGTGCCGATGGCGTTCTTCTCGGGCGCGGTGGGCAACATCTACCGCCAGTTCGCCGTCACGCTCGCCGTATCCATCGGCTTCTCCGCGTTCCTCGCACTCTCGCTCACCCCGGCGCTGTGCGCGACGTTGTTGCGCCCGGTCTCGCACGACCACCACGAGAAGCGCGGCTTCTTCGGCTGGTTCAACCGCACGTTCGCGGTGGGCACCGAGCGCTACACGCGCACCGTCGGCAAGACGTTGCGACGTCCGTGGCGCGCGCTGCTGGTCTATGGTCTCGTGCTGATCGCCGTGCCGCTGGCGTTCATGCGTCTGCCGTCGGCCTTTATTCCGGAGGAAGACACGGGCAGCTTCATGGTGATGGCGTCGGAGCCGCAGGGCGCCACGTTGCCCGAGGCGATGACCGCGCTCAAACGTATCGAGCGCTACCTGATGGAAAACGAGCCGGTCAAGCACGTGTTCGTGCTGGGCGGCTGGAACGAGTTCGGTGCAGGCCCGGGCGGCGGCATGTTGTACGTCACGCTCAAGGACTGGCATGAGCGCACGTCGAAGCACGACGGCGTGAACGCGATCGTCGAGCGCGTCAACGGCAAGTTCATGGGGCAACCCGATCGCATGATGATCGCGATGAACAGCCCGGCGTTGCCGGAGCTCGGGTCGTCCAACGGCTTCAACCTGCGCTTGCAGGATCGGGCGGGTGTCGGCAAGGAAGTCTTCACGGCTGCGCGTGACGATCTGCTTCACAAAGCCGCGCAGGACCCGGTGCTCAAGAACGTGATCTTCGCGGGGCAGGGCGATGTGCCGCAGGTCGACGTGAGCATCGATCGTCGCAAGATGGAAGCGTTGAAGGTCAACATGGACGACGTGAACACCACGCTCGCGACGATGTTCGGCTCGGACTATGTGGGCGACTTCATGCTGGGCTCGGAAAATCGCCGCGTGCTCGTACAGTCGGACGGCCGTCAGCGAGTGTCGCCCGAAGACATCGGCAACCTGCGCGTGCGCAACGCCAATGGCGAGATGGTGCCGCTCTCGGCTTTCGTCTCGCTGAAATGGAAGCTCGGCTCGCCGCAACTCAAGCGTTACAACGGCTATCCGTCGTTCACGATTCAGGGCGAAGCGGCGCCGGGCAAGAGCAGTGGCGAGGCCATGGCGCGCATGGAGCAACTGATGGCGGAGATGCCTGCGGGCATCGGGCACGAGTGGAGCGGGCAGTCGCTGGAAGAGCGCGACTCTGGCGCGCAGGCGCCGATCCTGTTCGCGTTGTCGGTGCTGGTGGTGTTCCTCGCGCTTGCGGCGCTCTACGAGAGCTGGGCGATTCCGGCGGCGGTCATCATGGTGGTGCCGCTCGGCGTGATCGGTGCGCTCGGCGCGGTGAGCCTGCTGGGCATGCCCAACGACATCTACTTCAAGGTGGGCCTGATCGCGACGATCGGTCTGTCGGCGAAGAACGCCATTCTGATCGTGGAAGTCGCCAACGATCTGACGAAGCAGGGCATGGCATGGCTCGATGCGGCTGTGGAAGCGGCGCGTCTGCGTTTGCGTCCGATCGTGATGACGTCGCTCGCGTTCGGCTTCGGCGTGGTGCCGCTGGCCATCGCTTCGGGACCGGCGTCGGGCGCGCAGCGCGCGATCGGCGTCGCAGTGCTCGGCGGGATCGTGACGGCCACGGTGCTGGCGATCTTCCTCGTGCCGCTGTTCTTCCTGATCGTCGGACGCTTCGTGCGCCGTTCACACACTGGCGGCAAGCCTGCGCAGGCAGACGCCGCGCCCGCCGTCGAGGGGAAAGTATGACGATGTTTCGACCCCGCCTTCGCGGGATGACCCTGGCCGCAGCCGGTCTGTTCGCGCTGCTGGCCGGATGCACGATGGCGCCCACGTACGAGCGCCCGGCCGCGCCGATGCCCACGACGTATGAGGCGGCGCCGGCGGGCGGCGACGTGCAGCTCGCGCTCGCCGCGCCGCTCACGGGCGACGCCGATTGGGCCGACGTCTTCACCGACCCGGAATTGCAGGCGCTGATTCGTCGCGCGTTGGCCCAGAATCGCGACTTGCGTCTGGCGTCCTTGCGGGTGCAGGAAGCGCGTGCGCTGTACGGCATCGAAGGTGCCAATCTGTTGCCGAGCGTGCAGGCGGGGGGATCATTCTCCCGTCAGCGCTATTCCGGCTCCGCAGGACAACCCGACGGCAGCAGCAATCCGCCGGGCGGCTATGTCGCTAACGATGTGCGCGCGACGCTCGGCGTGAGCGCGTTCGAACTCGATTTCTTCGGGCGCGTTCGCAGCCTGCGCGACGCCGCATTGCAGTCGTATCTCGCGAGCGAGGAGGCGCAACGCGCGGCGCAGGTCAGTCTCGTGGCCGAAGTGGCGACGGCTTATATCGGACTCGTGGCTGCGAACGAGCAACGCGCTTACGCGGCCAAGGTGCTGGCTGCACGCGAAGCGGGCATGCAGGTGATTCGCCTGCGCGCCGAGCGGGGACTTGTCGACGGCCTCGATCTGAATACGGAGACGACGCAGGTCGAGGTGGCACGTGCGGCGTTCGCCGAGCGTGAGCGCCAGCGCAGCGAGATTTCGCACATCCTGCAAGTGCTCACGGGCGACGTGGCGACGCGACCGTCCACGGAGGCGGCGCTCGACAGCGCCTTCGTCGTGCCGGTCGCGGCAGGGCTGCCGTCGTCGTTGCTGATGCGGCGCCCGGACATCCGGCAGGCGGAAGCGCAACTGCGGGGTGCGAATGCGAACATTGGCGCTGCCCGCGCGGCGTTCTTCCCGTCGATCCGGTTGACGACGGACATCGGGACCGCCAGTTCGCGTATTGCCGATCTGTTCAGTGCGGGCACGGGCGTCTGGTCGTTCCTGCCGCAGATCACCGTGCCGATCTTCGATGGCGGACGCAACATTCAGGGGCTGAACCTGGCGAACGTGCGCAAGGAAATGGCAGTCGTGTCGTACGAACGCGCCATCCAGACCGCATTCACGGAAGTCAACGAAGCGCTCACGGCGCAGCAATGGCTCTCGCGCCAGCTCGATGCGCAAAAGCGTGTATCGGACGGGGAGCGTGAGCGGCTGAAGCTGGCCGAGCGTCGTTATGCGAACGGTGTTGCGAGCTATCTCGAACTGCTCGATGCGCAACGCAGCGACTTTCAGGCGGCGCAGCAGTTGATCGACGTCAAGCAGCGCGTGCTGGTCAATCACGTGGCGCTGTATCGTGCGCTGGGCGGCGGCTGGACGCCGAACGCCGACGAATCCTGAGCGCAGCCGGTTCGCCGGTCGTCAAACAAAAACCCCGC
The DNA here is from genome assembly GCF_001721285.1 of Pandoraea sp. ISTKB. Classification (NCBI taxonomy): domain Bacteria; kingdom Pseudomonadati; phylum Pseudomonadota; class Betaproteobacteria; order Burkholderiales; family Burkholderiaceae; genus Pandoraea; species Pandoraea sp. ISTKB. The sequence goes on along the minus strand of NZ_MAOS01000026.1, from coordinate 42,989 downwards.
CGGCTCTCGCGATCCGGCGGGGTTTTTTCATGCGATGTCGCGGTGAGGGCGACGCGCAGGCGTCAGAACATCAGAACGCGAAGCGGCCTTCCGAAGCGATCTTCGCCAGCGGTTCGCGCGGGCTCGGCACTTCGCGAGCGCGCAAGCCTTCCGGCAGTGCGTTCACGTCGCCGCCCGGACGGCCGATCGCGACGGCCGCTTCGATCTTGTACTTGGACGACAGATCGAGTTCGTTGCGGATCTTGTCGTGCTCGATGCCGGCCAGACCGTGCGCGGCCCAACCCGAGTTCGACGCTTGCAGCGCGAGGTAACCCCATGCGGCGCCGGCGTCAAAGCTATGCGTCGGGGCGGGCACTTCCTTGTCGCTGCCCGGGGGCGTGAGCGTCGACTTCGAGATCACGAGCACGATGGCGGCAGCGTGTTTGGCCCACGTCTGGTTGAATTCGTTGAGGAAGCCGACGAACTGTTCCCAGTGCGGCGTGCCACGGCGTGCGTAGACGAAGCGCCACGGTTGCGCGTTGTAGGCCGACGGGGCCCAGCGGGCGGCTTCGAACAGCGCCAGCAGTTCGGCTTCGGGAATCGTTTCATCCTTGAACGCGCGCGGCGACCAGCGGGCCACGAATTGCGGGTCGATCGGATGGTCGGCTTGACGCGTGTTGAGGGTGTTGATATCGGTCATGCGAATGTCTCGTCGGCAAAAATACGGGAGAGAGTGCTGCGGCACGTCGGCGTCAGGCCGACGGTCATGCGGTAATTGCGCCCGGGCGAGCCTGAGCAGGTCGCTAGGATACCGCGCGCGTCGTCCGATCCCAACCAATATCGCCGCACGTCCTTATAACCGGGCGCTATCATCCCGTCTCATGAACACGTTCAAAAACATGCGGATCTTCGTGCGCGTGGCCGACGGCGCGAGCTTTGCCGGCGCGGCGCGCGCGCTCGACATGACCACGCCACAGGTCTCGAAAGCGATCTCCGAGCTGGAGGCGCATCTGCGCACGCGACTGCTCCATCGCACCACGCGCCGGCTGGCGCTCACCGATGCAGGCAAGCGCTACCTCGCGCGGTGCCGCGACATCATCGCGCTGGTCGACGTTTCGGAAGCCGAGGCGGGGGCGACCAACGCGGCGCCGAGCGGCAAGCTCCGTTTGCACGCGCCGGCCAGTTTCGGGCAGGTCTTCGTCGTGCCGGCGCTGGCGCGATTCATGGAGCAGTATCCGGAGGTCGAGGTCGATCTGCTGCTGTCCTCGCGCGTGCCTGACCTGCTGGAGGAGAACATCGATGTCTCGCTGCGTCTGGCGGCGTCGCAACTGCCCGATTCGGGACTCGTCTCGACACGGATCTGCCGCATGGCGTCGGTGCTGTGCGCCGCCCCGCAATACCTCTCTGAGCACGGGGCGCCCCGGTCGCTCGACGAATTGGCGCAGCACACGCGGGTCCGCCTGAACGCGCCGCACTACACCGTCGAACACTGGCTTTTCGACGGTCCGGTCGGCACCGTGAAGCTGCCGATCCCCGCGGGGCGTCTGCGCGTGAATACGGCGGATTCGCTGGCAGCGGCGCTCGTGAGCGGCTGCGGCGTGGGTCCGGTGCCGTTGCTCTCCGCTGTTCCGGCACTGCGCAACGGGTCGCTGGTGCGCGTGCTGCCCGAGTACGAATTGCAGGGGACGAACGTCTACGCGGTGTACGCGTCGCGCCTGTATCTCGACGCGAAGGTCAAGACGTGGATCGAGTTTCTTCGAACGTTCGTGACGCAGGCGCTTGCGGCGCCCGACGCCGCAGCGATAGCGCTGCCGCCCCGATCAGCAGACCGATGACCAGCGACACCCAGAGCACCGCGGTGTCGCCCCAGTGTTCTCGAGCGAGGGAATATCCCCACGGGGCCACGGCCGAGACCGCGAACGCCGGCGCGAGCAAGGTGCCCAGGGCGCGGGCATAAGCGTCGTGGGAGAGGAGTTCGAGCGGCAGGCTGGCGCGTAGCAGCGTCGCCAGTCCGTTGAGCGCACCATAGCCGAAGATGAAGATACCGGCCGCGAGCGGCGACGACAGTCCGGCCAGCCCCAGCGCGAAGCACAGCGGCAAGCCGATGCCGACCACGACGTTGAGCTTGACGGCGCTCGCCTGCCGGGGTTGAAGCCACTCCAGCATGCGCGCACAGACCTGGCCGACGCCCCACAGCGCGGCGAGCCCGACCGGCAGCCCGCGCGTGCTCAGCACCGAGGTCAGGTGCGCAGCCAGGCCGGACGAAAGGATCGAGATCATCGCCATGATCGCGCCGTAGAGCAGGGCGGAGGCCCACGGCAGCGGTGCGCGCGCCTTGCGGATCTCGTCCGCCGCCGGGATTCTGGGCGGCGTTGGCGGCAGGCTGCGCAGCAAGGCCCACGCGACGAGGCCGATCACGCCATAGACGAATACACCGGTGCGCCATCCCCACGTGTCGCCGAGCCAGTTGCCCAACGGCCAGAAGACGGTCGTCGCCAATCCGCCGATGAGCGTGATCTGTGTCATCGGACGCCGTGCTGCCGCACCATACAGCGCGGCGAGTGTGGCGAAGGCAGCATCGTACAGCGAGAGCCGCATACCGATCCCGAGCAGACACCACGCGGCATAGAACTGGGCGAGGGTGCTGCCGGTGGCGAGCGCGACGCAGCCGACGGTACAAATGAGCGTGCCGACACACATGACGCGGCGCCCGCCGAACCGTTCGAGCCAGCGCCCGGACAATGGCGAGACGGCCGCCATTACCAGCATGGCAAGCGACGGCCCCGCGAACACCCATGTCTGGGCCCAACCCATATCGCGCGCGATGCGCCACGCGAACGCGCCGGGCAGATAGAAGTTCACACCCCAGTTGATGAGTTGCGCAAGGCCGAGCCGGATGACGATGGGCATGACGTGAAGCGGGCAGGAGCGCGCCGAAGGGAAGTCAAGGGGGTGACGGTATGAGTGCTGTATTGGTGCTGTATTGACGATAGCGCGAGACGAACCGATACAGGACATCCGTCCAATAGCCGAATGGTGCGCCAGCGCCATCTCTTGGTAAAGTCTTGGCATCTTATCCGTTTCATAAGGAAAACTTTGAGATGCGGCGCCTGAATCTGGATCAGCTTCATACTTTTTCAGAAGTCATCGACGCTGGCAGTTTCTCTGCGGCTGCCGCGCGTCTCGATTTGTCGCAGCCCGCCGTGAGTCTTCAGGTTCGCCAGCTGGAACAGCGCTTGAACGTCAGACTCATCGAGCGCGTCGGCAAACGTCTGAAGCCGACGTCGGCGGGGCAGACATTGCTCGAACATGCGCGGCGTATCGACGCTGCCGTCGAAGACGCCATGCAGGCGCTGTCGAGTCATGCGCTGGGGGTGGCCGGCGAGGTCGCGATCGGCACGGGGGCGACGGCGTGCATCCACTTGCTGCCGCCGATGCTGCGCGCGATGCGCAAGCGCCATCCGTTGCTCGATATTCGGGTGAGTACCGGCAACACCGACGACGTTGTCGCGGCCGTGACCGAAAACCGTCTCGACATCGGTCTTGTGACTTTGCCCGCTGCCGGACGCAGTCTGCACATCACCCCGGTACTGCAAGACGAGTTTGTCGCGATCGCGCCGGCAAGCGATAGCGAGTGGGCTCAGGAAGTGACGCCGCAAGCGCTCGCCGCAGCGCCGATGGTGGCGTTCGAATCCGGCAGCAGCACGCGACTATTGATCGATGAGTGGTTTTTGCAAGCGGGAATTCGTATGCGCCCGGTGATGGCGCTCGGGAGTATCGAGGCGATCAAGGAAATGGTCGCGGCGGGATTGGGGTATAGCATCGTGCCGCGAATGTCGGTCAGCGCGGGTCATCATCGACGCGGATTGCGTATATCCACACTGACACCGGCCTTATCGAGAACGCTGGCGATCGTGGTGCGTCAGGATAAACCGCTGACGCCGGGATTGCGAAAAGTCCTGTCGGCATTGGAGTCATTGGGCTGCGCGGTATGAAATTCGATGAGAAAATGATTGGCACTCCACGTCATATAGTGGGGTTGTTTTATTGGGTAAAATTACTCCCCGCAAAACGCAAAGCTCAGACTACAATGCGCGAATATCGGCAATCCACCGGCAATTATTAGAGAACGTGCAATTCGCAATGCATCACAATCTTTATCGATATGAAGGGCTGCTGGGTGCCCGGTCGGTCGAGGCGCTGGACGCCGAGTTTCAGAAACTGACGCAAACGCTGGAATACGACGCACTGTTCTACGCCCCGTTATTGCCCCGTCGCGAGCGAGAGGCTGCGGCGTTTCAGATGGACGATCAGCTCATTTCCGCACAGGGAATGCCGAGCCGCCATATCTTCACGACGTTTCCGCCTGCCTGGATCGAGCGTTATCAGAGTGCGGGCTATGCGGAAGTCGATCCGGTGCTTGTCGCCGCGAATCTGTCGCCGTTGCCGATTCTCTGGCGCACCTTTCTCACACAGAAGCGTCCTCACCCCATCTTCGCGGATGCGCGCGCTCACGGGCTTGGCAGTGGTGTATCGATTCCCATTTACGGGGCTGCCGGCGAGCGGGCGATTTTCAGTGCCGCGACGGCGAAGTCGCCGGAGGAATCGGCGGAACTCGAAGCGCGCATGGTCGGTGAAATCTATCTCACGGCGCTTTACTTTCATCAGGCGATTCAGCAACTCGACATGCAGTGGGTCGCGAGCCGCAGCAATGGCAAACTCAGTCCGCGTGAGATCGAAAGTCTATTGTGGGCGGCACGCGGCAAGACGGCGTGGGAAATCGGGTTGATTCTGAAGATATCGGAACACACGGTGACGTTTCACATCAATAACGCCAAACGCAAGCTCGGTGCGGTCAATCGACATCAGGCAATTGCGGCGGCAATCAGCACCGGTTTGATTTCTCCCTGACATTTCCGTCATTTTCGAGACATTTTGGGATCGTGTTTGGCTGATTTCACACTTTTTCCGAAACAGTGTGTTGTCGCTTTGCGGCTGGTTGATTCGTAAGGGAAAACTATAATTTACTCATGGTGCGAACTGATTGGTTAGCAGTTTTCGCTTCCATGAGTGAAATACGAACGATAAAAGGAGTTTTCCATGAAGAAGAACCTGTTGACCGCCGTTGCGCTGGTGAGTCTTACCCTCGCTGCCGGCTCGGCCATGGCTGCCGATCAGTCCAGCGGCGTGACCCGCGAACATGTGCGCGCCGAACTGCAAGCGGCCCGCGAACTCGGTCTCTCGCCGGTGACGGAATTCAACTTCCCGTACACCTACGAGCAGTCGGTGCAACTGCAAAAGCGCACGGCCGAAATCGAAGCGGCACAGCACAATGGTGCACCGCAAGCACCGATGGCCAACTAAGGCGTTGGCGTCAGTGAGAAGATCGTCGACGACGTTGTCGACACGCTTACCGAGTCGTTGAGTCGTACCTGAAGTCCCTCGATTCGCCGACGGCCCGCCTGACTCGACATCGAGTCCCGCCCGCGCCGCGCGAATCGTCTCAATGACGCAGCGATGCGTCACTCTCCACAGCCCCGCCCGAGGATTCGTTCCCGACGGGGCTTGTGTGTTTCTGCCATCCCCCACCCAGCGCCAGGAACAGATTGACCTGATCCATGGCGACTTGCGTTTCCGATGCCGCCAGCGCCGCTTCGGCGCTCGCATGCGTGCGCTCGGCGTCGAGGCTCGTGAGGTACGGCGCACGACCGGCGCGATACAGCTTGTGATTCTGTTCGGCCGCATCGCGTGATTTGTCGCGGGCGTCGCGCAGGGCGTCGTCGCGCTGCAATTCGCGGGTGTAAGCGGAGAGCGACGTCTTGGCTTCCTGCACGGCTTTGAGTACAACGCCGTCGAAATGCGCAAGCGCAGCATCGGCACCGGCTTCCATGCCCTTGATGTGCGAACGCACGCCGTTGGTCGGTAGCGACCACGAGATCATCGGGCCGACCGTCCACTGTTCCGTGCGTCCCTGTCCGAAGTGTTCGAGCACACCATTTGCCCCGATCGATGCGCCGAAGCGGATCGATGGATACAGGTCCGCCGTCGCCACCCCGATCTTGGCGGTGGCCGACGCGAGTTCGCGTTCTGCCTGACGTACGTCCGGGCGGCGCTTGAGCAGCGCGGTGCCGTCGCCGACAGGCAGCGCTTGCGTGAGTTGCGGAATGCGGCGGCATTGAGCGACGCGTGCGTCGAGCGTGCCGGGCACCTTGCCCAGCATCACGGCCAGCCGGTACGTTGCGGCTTCGCTCTGCGCCTGGAAATGCGGCAGTGCGGCGCGCAGCGTGTCGGCTTGCGCCTGCGCGCGCAGCAGATCGGTCGGCTGATCGCGTCCGGCGTCCACGAGCTTGCGGGTGATGGCGACGCTGCGCTCCTGCAACCGCAACTGCTCGTTGGCGATGTCGTATTCGTGGTTCGCCGCGCAACCTTGCACGTACGCCCGCACGGTCTCGGCCGCCACGCTCACACGCGCGACGTCGAGTGCAGCCTGACTCGCTTCGGCGGCGGCCAGCGCGGCTTCGTCGGCTCGCGCGAGTTTGCCGAAGAAGTCGATCTGATAGGAGATGCCGAGGGTTGCGACGGCGATGTTCACCACCGGCAGCTTCTCTTCCTTGAGCAGGCTTTCGCCCGAGATCTGCGCGCGGGCCGCTTCGGCCTCCACGCCCCCCTGCGGCAGATTCTCGGATTCCACTTCGTGATACATCGCGACCGCACGTTGCACGTTCGCCAGCGCCACGCGCACGTTCGTGTTGGCGGTAAGCGCCTCTCTCACGAGCGTGTCGAGCTGCGGATCGTCATAGAGCTTCCACCAATCGTCGGGCACCGCGCCGATGGAGACGGCGCGTTGCGACGCATCGGCGAGCGGGCCATTCGCGTCGGGCGAGCGCATCACCGAATGCTCCGGCAGATGGTAGTCCGGCCCGACGGTCGTGCAACCGGCGACGAGCGCGGCGGCAGTCGCCACGGCGCTCATCAACGCAAAACGCGCTTTGCAACCCGCTCGGGTTCGGGCGACGGTTTTCACGGACTTCACTGACGAGCCTCCGCTTGTGCTGCCGGTGTCCCGTTCTGAGAGACGGCGGCGAGCGAGGCCGTCGATGCTTGTTTCGGCTGGGTTGCCTTGTCCTGCGTTTGCACGACAGTGACCGTCGCCGTACGACCGGCGACGAGGCGCATGTCCTTGGGCACATCGTCGAGTGCGATACGCACCGGAATGCGCTGTGCCAGACGGACCCAGTTAAACGTCGGATTGATGTTCGGGAGCATCGATGCGCCGCTGGTGCGGTCACGGTCCTCGATCCCGGCGACGATGCTTTGCACGTGGCCGTGCAGCACATGACGCTCGCCCATCAGGCGAATCTCCACCTTGTCGCCGATGTGGATGCCGCGCATCTTCGTCTCTTCGAAATAGCCTTCGACGTGCAGCGAGTTCGCGTCGACCATGGAGAGCACCGGACGTCCGGTGCTCACGTAATCGCCCACGCGCGGCAGGCGGTCGTTCAGATAACCGTCGGCGGGGGCGAGCACGCGAGTGCGTTCGAGGTTGAGCTTCGCGAGACGCACGGCAGCGTCTGCCTGAGCCACGGCCGCCTCACCGGATTCGACCTTGGCCTGACCGGCCTCGACGACTTCCTTCGCGACCACTTCCGTCAGCTGATGATTGCGGGCGTTTTCACGACGCGCCTGCGCCAGCGTGGCGCGTTGTGCGGCGGCGGTGGCTTCGGCCTGCTGCAAGGCGAGCGTATAGCGGTCGCGATCTATAACGAACAGCAGATCGCCGCGATGCACTTGCTGGTTGTCCTTCACGTCGACATCGGTGATGAGACCGGAGACATCAGGCGCGACTTGCACGATATCGGCGCGAATGCGGCCGTCGCGCGTCCACGGGGCGACGGTGTAGTAATCCCACAGATGCAGCAGCACGAAGATCGCGACGCAGGAGACGGCAAGCGTCAGGACGACGGGGCCGAGGGAGCGAAGTTTCAGTTTCATGATTGGCAGGCGCGCGCGAGGGCGACGATGCCGCCCAGCGCGATGATGTACACAGCAAGATTGAATAACGAACGGTGCCAGACGAGCTTGTAGAAGCCGATACGCGCGAGCACGAAGCGTAGCGCGCCCGTCAGCACGAATGCCACGATCATCAGGGCCAGCAGCGTCGGCACGAATACGCCGTAGATGTCGATCTCGCCGCTCATTGGGCACTCCCGGTAGTGGTGGCAGGGAACAGTGCGACGTGGATGTCCATGAGCGAGGCACGCGCGCTGCGCGAGGCCTGATCGCTATGGGCGACCAGCGAGCGCACGGCGCCCAGCAGTTTGTCTTGCAGCGAGCTGTCCGGCTGGCTCACCTGTTCGTCGAGTCGCGACTGATAGAAGCGCGCCACGTCGGTGAGCGCAGCTTCGACGGCACTGCGCTGCAAGGGATTCAGATGCGGCAGCTCGCGCTGCAAGGCGAGTGCCGAGAGTTCGACGCGCACTTCGGTGAAGCCGTCGCTCGACGTCTCGCTCTCGCTCGCGGCCAGACGCGGCACCAGTTGCCCGAGCCGGTCGAGCAGACGTGCGCGCAGCCGGTTGTGCTCGCTCACCGAGCGGCCCATGGCGTTCTTCGCGATGTCGCGCCAGCTCGAATGAATCAGGCGACGCATGGCCACGCGCGTGCCGAACGGACGCGTTTGCAGGGTCCACAACAGCGCGAACAGCACACCGGCCAGCCCCGCGATATTGCTGTTGAAGAACGCCGGGAAGTCGGCGCTGTAGCCGCCCTGAATGCCGACGAAGCTCGCGGTGTTCACGGCCACGAGCATCGCCACCATCGTGAAGCGCGGCTGCGGGATGAACGTGCCGAGCAACAGGTAGGGCACGGCGAAGAGGGCGACCAGCAGACCGAAGTCGTGGGCGTTCGTCAGAATGAAGAACACATAGACGGCGGCAAGGACCACGCACACGGCCGTCGCCCAGAAGAATGAGCGGATGAACGGTGCGGGTTCGTCCATGGCCGCGAAGAAGCAGCAGGCGACGGCCCCGAGCGAGACGCCGGCAGCGCCGTCGTTCCAGCCCGTGTAGATCCACGCCAGCCCCATGATGAACGTGCACAGCGCGGCGGAGATCGTCGAGAACAGCAGCAGCCCGTGGTCGTAGTGGCGCGCGCCGCCGAGTTCCCAGTAGGGGAAGGCGGGCGTCCACTCGGGCGCGTCGCCTTGCTGACTGAAACGGCGTTGCAGCGACGCGCAGTCCTGCCACAACTGCACGAGCGAGCGCAGACGGTCTTCAGTCGCCGCGACGAGTGCGCCGTACCAGTCCGACGCCTCGCCGGCCGACTGTGGCGGCTTGAGCAGGTGCGCCGGGGCAGGCGAGGGCGCACCGCGCCGCAGCCACGCGACCACTTCGGCCATCTTGTCCTCCAGCGCTTCGGGCGCGCCCTTCGGATGCAGGCGCAACGTCTGCACGAGCGATGCCACCGTCGAGAGGACCGGCATCATCATCGTCATGCGTCCGCGCAACTCCTGCGCGTCGCGTACGCGCTCGGAGGTGTCGGCGTCATAAGACAACTGGCTGATCAACTGGTCGAGCGCCAGAATGTCGGCCGCCATGCGGTGACGGCTCATGTGGCGCGTAGCCTTGCCTTCGGGATCGGCCGACAGCATGTCGGTGGTCCAGCGAGCGGCGTCGGTGAGCCAGCGCGTGGAGCGGTCGTGCAGCACCTTCGCGACGCTCGTCGGCAGAATCACGGCGCCCACGACACTCGCGCAGACGATGCCCAGAATGATCTCTTCGGAGCGCGCGATGGCGATGTCGAAGATACCGGAGGGCGTGTTCACGGCCGGGAGTGCGATCAGCGGCAACGTGTACGAGGCGAGCAGGAAGACGTAGCTGCGCGGTGAACGATGCAGCAACGAGATGTAGAGCAACGTGCCGGTCCACAGCCCGACGGCGGCCATCAGCAGTTCCGGCGTATCGACGAGTGCGGGAACGAACGCGATGGACGCCGCAGCGCCCAGCAACGTGCCGAGCACGCGATAGAGCGCCTTGGAGCGTGTGGCGCCGGTCAGCGGGTGCGACACGATATAGACCGTCGCCATCGCCCAGTAGGGGCGAGGCAGGCCGAGCGCGAGCGCGATATAGAGCGCCAGCATCGAGGCGACGAACGCCTTGATCGAAAAAATCCAGTCGCGTGAAGATGGCCAGGTAAGCACGGTTTACTTCTTGGGGAGCGCCATGGCGAGGATGGACCCATCGGGGTCGGCCGCGCGGTTGAGCGTTTCAAACACGCGCAACACCGCCTCGAAGTCTTCTCGGGGGATGTCGGCGAATACCTTGGCGCGCAGTTGGCTGAGTTCGCGTTCGAGCTTCTCGGCGAGCGCTTCGCCGGCGTCGGTGAGCTTCAGTGCGTTGGCGCGACGGTCGCTGGCATCGACTTCACGCACGACCAGACCGGCGGCGCACAGTTGATCGAGCAGACGCACGAGCGACGCGCCTTCCAGCCCGACGTACTCGGCCAGCTCGACCTGACGCACACCCTGGCCAAGACGGCGGATGAACAGTAACGGGCCTGCGCTCGCCGCGGAAATACCGTATTCGACGATCGCGCCCTGCGACAACTGGCGCCACTGTTTGCCCGCCAGCAGCAGATGGCTGGTGAAGACGAAGCGGAGCGTTTCTAGGGAGGTCATGGCGAAAGATTATATGTTAACTAATAATTAGGATGCTAGTTAATAGCCTGTTGCGCCAGGCGTGGAAATGATGGGAAGCCTTGCCGTGGATGCGCGTGGACAGGCACGCGGGACGTGCCTTTGCGCGATTTGCGCAGGTAAGATAGCGGCACTCACGGCGGTATTTCGTGGTCGCGCCGGCCGGCAGCCAAGTGTTACGACATATTTCAAGGGACGCCCCATGACATCGAAGGGACTGGATAGCGAATCGTTCGAATTGCTGCTCGCGGCGGTGCAACGGTTCATCCGCGAGCGGCTGGTGCCCGCCGAGAACGACGTGGAGGCACAGGACGACGTGCCGCAGACCCTCGTCGACGAGATGAAGGAGATGGGCCTGTTCGGGCTTTCGATTCCGGAGGCATTCGGCGGCATCGGTCTGTCGATGGCGCAGGAGGTGCGCGTGGCGTACGAGTTCGGGCAGACGTCGCTGGCGTTCCGCTCGGTCTTCGGCACCAACGTGGGCATCGGCTCGCAGGGCATTCTGATGGACGGCACCGACGCGCAGAAGCAAGACCTGCTGCCGCGCGTGGCGAGTGGTGAGCTGATCATGTCGTTTGCACTGACCGAGCCGGACGCCGGATCGGACCCTGCGGCGCTGAAGACGCGCGCGGTGCTCGACGGCGACACCTATGTGATCGAAGGCGTGAAGCGCTTCATCACCAACGCGCCGCGCGCCGGGGCTTTTACGCTGATGGCGCGCACCGGCGGCGAGGGCGCGGGCGGCATCTCGGCCTTCATCGTGCCCGCCGATACGCCGGGCCTGTCGCTCGGCAAGCCGGACAAGAAGATGGGCCAGCGCGGCACCAAGACCTGCGACGTGGTGTTGCAAGGCGCGCGGGTGCCTGCCGCGAACATCATCGGCGGGGTGGCGGGCAAAGGCTTCAAGACGGCCATGAAGGTGCTCGACCGTGGCCGTCTGCATGTGGCGGCACTCGCGTGCGGCATGGCGCAGCGGATTCTGGACGAATCGGTGGCCTATGCGCGCGAGCGCAAGCAGTTCGGTCAACGCATCGGCGACTTCCAGCTGGTGCAGGCGATGCTCGCCGACAGTCAGGCCGAACTCTATGCCGGATGGTCGATGGTGCAGGACTGCGCAGTGCGCTATGACGCCAAACCCGCCGGTACGCGCGACGCCGATGTGAGCACGCGCGCGTCGTGCGCCAAGCTGTTCTGCACCGAGATGGTCGGGCGCGTGGCGGATCGCGGCGTGCAGGTGCATGGCGGCGCGGGCTACATCAACGAGTACAAGGTCGAGCGCTTCTATCGCGACGTGCGCCTGCTGCGTCTGTATGAAGGCACGACTCAGATCCAGCAACTCATCATTGGCCGCGCCCTGATGCAGGACGAATGAACGTGCAGACGCCCGCGCAGAAAGTGTCACCGACGGCATTGCCGTTGCTCGTCGCTTCGACGTTCTTCATGGAGAACCTCGACGCGACCATCATCACGACGTCGATTCCCGCCATGGCGCGGGACTTCGGTGTCGCCCCCTCGCAGCTCTCGATCGGCCTGTCGGCTTATCTGGTCGCACTCGCGGCATTCATTCCGGCGAGCGGCTGGCTCGCGGACCGTCTGGGGCCGCGTCGCGTGTTCCCGGCCGCGATTGCGCTGTTCACGCTGGCGTCGGTGCTGTGCGCGATGAGCACGAGCCTCGACATGTTCACCGTGTGTCGTGTGCTGCAAGGGCTCGCCGGCGCCATGATGGTCCCGGTCGGCCGTCTGGTCGTGCTGCGCAGCACACCGAAGCCGGCGCTCGTGCGCGCCATCGCGACGATCACCTGGCCCGGCCTCGCCGCCCCGGTGCTCGGACCGGCGCTCGGCGGCTTCATTTCGTCGACATGGAGCTGGCACTGGATCTTTCTTATCAACGTGCCGTTGGGCATGGCGGCCTTCGCGGCGGCGCTATGGCTGGTGAAGCCGTCGCCGGGGCAGAGCAAGCCGTTCGATCTGGCGGGATTCGTCGCGAGCGGTGTCGGGGCCAGCCTGCTGATGTTCGGTGTCGAACTCGCGAGCCGCACGCCGGCGGACTGGCCGGCCGTGATTGGTTGTCTGGTCATCGGCGGTCTGGCGATGGCGTGGTCGATTCGCCACTTCGGCCGCACGTCGCATCCGCTTCTCAATCTGGGGGCGATGCGGGTGCAGACGTTTGCCGTCACTGTGTGGGGCGGTTCGATGTTTCGTATCGCCATCGGCAGCGCGCCATTCCTTCTACCGTTGATGTTCCAGCTGGCGTTCGGCATGAGCGCCGTGACGTCCGGGTTGCTGATGCTCGCGCTGTTCGCGGGTAACCTCGGCATCAAACCGGCGACCACGCCGATCATGCGCCGCTTCGGTTTCCGCCGGGTGTTGCTCGGCAACGGGTGGCTCGTCGTCGTGGGCTTCGCCCTGTGCGCGATGCTCTCGGCAACGACGCCGCTGTGGATCATTGCGCTGGTGCTGCTCTTTGGCGGCATCTGTCGCTCGGTGCAGTTCACCACGCTGGCGACGCTGGCTTATGCCGACGTGCCGCCGGCCGACATGAGCGGTGCCAGCACGCTATCCTCGGCGCTTCAGCAAATGACGACCGGCATGGGCATCGCGCTCGGTGCGCTCGTCCTCAAGATTACCGAGGTCGCAGGTGTCACGCCGTTCAGCACCGCGAGTTTTCGCTGGACGTTCGTCGTCATGGCCGGGATCGCGCTGCTCGCCATGATCGACGGCTCGCGTCTGCCGGCCGACGCCGGCGCGCAGGTGAGCGGGCACCAGCCGTCACCGTCGAGATGACGTGACGACCAAAGTGCCGACTGATGCGCCAACCGAGATGCCGACGCACCGCATGTAGGCATCATGATGGTGCGCACGGGGCAGGCGCCCCGTGCCGTGCACTGGTGCGGTGCAGCAGATGGCGCCCAAGAATCGGACACTTCCCATAGACAACTTCATGGCTTCTCCTTGTCCGGCAACGCTTTGCCGATAGTCCCGTCCCCGCTGGCACGCTTGTTGCGTTAGCCATAACGCTAGCGGCAAAGGCGTCGCCGGCAACGAATTCTGGTGCGGCGTCGGGCGGGACAGCCTGCGACGTACCCACAGGACAACGGCGTCCCTCCGTGCTTCGGCGCGGATGGACGCCGTTTTGTTTTTCGGGGCTGTACTTCGGGACCGGGTTCCGGAGCATGAAGCGCGGCAACAGGAGAAGACAACATGGGCAAACCTCGTCTGGTCGTCATCGGCAACGGCATGGCCGGTATCCGCACGCTCGAAGAGCTGCTTGAGATCGCACCGAATCAGTACGACATCACCGTATTCGGCGCGGAGCCGCATCCGAACTACAACCGCATCCTGCTCTCGCCGGTGCTCGCGGGCGAGCAGTCGTTCAAGGACATCGTGCTCAATCCGCTCGACTGGTATGCGGAAAAGGGCATCACGCTGCATCTGGGCAAGGAAGTCACGCAGATCGACCGGCCGCGCCGCGTCGTGCGCTGTGCCGACGGCACCGAAGCGCCGTACGACCGCCTGCTGATCGCCACCGGCTCCAGCCCGTTCATCCTCCCGGTGCCGGGCAAGGATCTCGATGGCGTGATCAGCTACCGCGACATTCGCGACACCGAAATCATGATCGAGACGGCGCGTGTGAAGCGTCATGCGGTCGTGATCGGGGGCGGTCTGCTCGGTCTGGAGGCGGCCAACGGTTTGAAGTTGCGCGGCATGGACGTCACCGTCGTGCACCTCGCCGATACGCTGCTCGAACGTCAGCTCGACAGCACTGCGGGCAAGCTGCTGCAACAGTCGCTCGAAGCGCGCGGTCTCGCGTTCCGCCTCTCGCATCAGACATCGGAAATTCTCGGCGACGAGGCGGGCTGCGTGCGTGGCGTGAAGTTCGGCAACGGTGAAGCGATCGATGCGGATCTGGTGGTGATGGCTGCTGGTATCCGTCCGAACACGACGCTGGCCGAAGCGGCCGGTCTGCACTGCGCGCGCGGCATTGTGGTCTCGGACACGCTGCAAACCTACGACCCGCGTATCTACGCCGTGGGCGAGTGCGTGAGCCATCGCGGTGTGGCGTACGGTCTCGTCGCACCGCTGTTCGAGCAGGCCAAGGTCTGCGCGAATCACCTGGCGCTCATGGGCATCGGCAGCTATCGCGGCTCGGTGCTCTCGACGAAGCTCAAAGTCACCGGCATCGATCTGTTCTCGGCCGGCGACTTTCTCGGTGGCGAAGGCACGGAAGAAATCGTGCTCTCGGACCCGGCGAGCGGCGTCTACAAGAAGCTCGTGATTCGCGACGACAAGCTTGTCGGCGCCTGTCTCTATGGCGACACGACCGACGGCGCGTGGTACTTCAAACTGCTGCGCGAAGGGCGCGTGCTGGGCGAGTTGCGCAGCAGCATCATGTTCGGCGAGACGAGCGTGGGCGACGTCGGCACGCAAGGCCAGAGCCGTGCGTCCGCCATGGCCGACAGCGACGAAGTGTGCGGTTGCAACGGCGTGTGCAAGGGCACCATCGTCAAGGCGATCACCGAGAAGGGCCTGTTCACGCTCGACGAAGTGAAGAAGCACACCAAGGCGGCCAGTTCGTGCGGGTCCTGCGCGGGCCTGTGCGAGCAGATTCTGATGAGCACGCTGGGCACGACGTACGACGCGACACCGAAGGAAAAGGCCGTGTGCGGCTGTACTGACCTGTCGCACGCGGACGTGCGCCGCGCCGTGCGCGAGCACCGTCTGACCACGCACCGCGCCGCCTTCGACTTCCTTGAATGGCGTACGCCGAACGGCTGCGCCACGTGCCGTCCCGCACTGAACTACTACATGCTCAGCACGTGGCCGAAAGAGGCCGTGGACGATCCGCAAAGCCGCTTCGTCAACGAGCGCGTGCACGCCAACATCCAGAAGGACAACACGTTCTCCGTCATTCCGCAGATGAAGGGCGGCGTGACGAATGCGAGTGAATTGCGCCGCATCGCCGACGTGGCCGACAAGTATCAGATTCCGATGGTGAAGGTCACGGGCGGTCAGCGGATCGACTTGCTCGGCGTGAAGAAGGATGACCTCGTGAATGTGTGGCGCGATCTGGGCATGCCGTCGGGGCACGCGTACGGCAAGTCGATCCGTACCGTGAAGACGTGTGTGGGCAGCGAGTTCTGCCGCTTCGGCACGCAGAACAGCACGCAGATGGGCATCGATCTGGAAACGATGCTCGCGAACATGTGGTCGCCGCACAAGGTGAAGCTGGCCGTATCGGGCTGCCCGCGTAACTGCGCCGAAGCCGGTATCAAGGACGTGGGCGTGATCGCCGTCGACTCGGGCTGGGAGCTGTACGTGGGCGGCAACGGCGGTATCAAGACCGAAGTGGCGCAGTTCCTCGTCAAGGTGAAGACAGCCGAAGAGGTCAAGGAGTACACCGGCGCGTTCCTCCAGTTGTATCGCGAAGAAGCCTACTACCTCGACCGCACGGTGCATTACCTCGATCGTGTCGGCCTCGACTACGTGAAGCAACGCGTGGTAGCCGATGCGGCCAATCGTCGGGCGTTGTACGAGCGTCTGCTGTTCTCGCTCGACGGTCTGCCCGATCCGTGGCAAGCCCGCATCAACGGCACGCAGGCCAACGAGTACCGTCCGCTGACGGTCTCCGGCGTGCCTGCCGAAGCGCTGTCCACCGAAACCACGACTGCCTGACTGCTTGATTGCCTTGAAGGGGCTGCCATGACTGAACAATCCCGGCCGATCTGGCTGCATGTGTGCGATGTGAATGCGATTCCGCGTCTGGGCACGCGTGTACTCACACATCCGAGCGGCGACATCGCGCTGTTTCGCACCGAGAGCGATAACGTCTTCGCGTTGCGCGACAAGTGTCCGCACAAGGGCGGCGCGTTGTCTCAGGGCATCGTACACGGCGAGAAAGTGACGTGCCCGTTGCACGCCTGGAACATCGATCTGAACACGGGCGAGGCCTGTGCGCCGGATGTCGGCTGCGCGCAGCGCTTTCCCGTGCGCATCGACGCCGGTGAGGTCTATCTGGCGTTCGACGAGACGGTGCGGGCCGACGTGAGTGATGTGAATGACGTGACCCAGACGGTCGCGGCCTGACCGTCCCCGACACGAACGACTGCCGGAGCCCCCCATGACAACCATCACGCAAACCACCTGCTGCTACTGCGGCGTCGGTTGCGGCATGCTCGTCGAGAGCGACGGCGAGCGCATCGTCGGTGTGCAGGGCGATCCGGCGCATCCGGCGAACTACGGGCGGTTGTGCAGCAAGGGCATGACGCTGCCGCTCACCGCACAGTCACTCGCCGGACGCGTGCTGATGCCCGAGATGCGCACGTCGCGCGAGGCTGAGCGCGCGCCTGCCACGTGGGACACCGCGCTGGCGACGGTGGCGTCGCGCTTTGCCGACGTCATCGAACGTCACGGCCCCGATGCCGTGGCGTTCTACGTTTCCGGGCAGTTGCTCACCGAGGACTACTACGTCTTCAACAAGCTCGCGAAAGGGCTGGTGCGCACCAACAACATCGATACGAACTCGCGGCTGTGCATGTCGAGCGCCGTGAGCGCGTACAAGATGGCGCTCGGCGCAGACGGTCCGCCCACGTGCTACGACGATCTCGAAGCCGCCCGCACGGTGATCTTCGCGGGCAGCAACATGGCGTATGCACATCCGGTGCTGTTCCGTCGTCTGGAAGCGGCGAAGGCAGCCGATCCGTCGATTCGCTGGATCGTCGTCGATCCTCGCCGCACCGACACGGCGGCGATGGCCGACCTGCATCTGCCGATCGTGCCGGGCACCGACGTCGCGCTCTTTCACGGCATGCTGCATCACCTCATCTGGGAAGGACGCATCGACCGCGGTTACATCGATGGGCATACCGACGGGTTCGACGCGCTCAAGCAAACGCTGCGGGCCTATCCGCCGCAACTCGTCGCGGATATCTGCGGCATCGAGGAATCGGCGCTGCGCCAGGCGGCCGACTGGTTCGGTGAGAGTCCGGCGGCGCTGTCGCTCTATTGCATGGGGCTGAACCAGTCGAGCCACGGCACGGAAAAGAATCTCGCGCTCATCCATCTGCATCTCGCGACGGGACAGATCGGACGCCCGGGCGCCGGTCCGTTCTCGCTGACCGGGCAACCCAATGCGATGGGCGGACGTGAAGTCGGGGGCCTCGCGACCATGCTCGCCGCGCATCGCGACATCGGCAATGCGGCGCATCGCGCCGAGGTCGAGCAGCTCTGGGGCGTGCAGGGGCTCTCGGACAAGCCGGGGCTGCCTGCCGTGGAGATGTTCGACGCGGTTCGCGATGGGCGCATCAAGGCGATCTGGATTGCGTGCACGAACCCCGTGCATTCGATGCCGGACAGCGCGCGTGTGCGCGAAGCACTCGCGACGGCAGAGTTCGTCGTCGTGCAGGAAGCGTTTCATCAGACGGATACCGTGCCGTATGCCGACGTGTTGCTGCCCGCCGCCAGTTGGGGCGAGAAGGCGGGCACGGTCACGAACTCGGAGCGCCGCATTTCCCGCGTGCGTGCTGCGGTGTCGGCGCCGGGCGACGCGCGCCCGGACTGGTGGATCGCGAGCGAAGTGGCGCGGCGACTTGCTGCGAAGCTCGGTGTGCCGTCCGAGCCGTTTGCGTTTTCGTCCATCGAGACGATCTTCGACGAGCATCGCGCGCTGACCGTCGGCCGCGATCTCGACATCGGCGGCATCGACTACGCCTTGCTCGCTGCGCGTGGACCGCAACAGTGGCCGTTCCCGGCAGGGGCCGCGCACGGGGCGGCGCGTCGTTATGAAGACGGTGTATTCGCCACGGCTGACGGTCGCGCGAAGTTTCACGCGTTCGAGTATCGGCCGGTGGCCGAGCCGATCAATGCGCGGCATCCGCTGCGTCTCATAACCGGACGTCTGCGGGACCAGTGGCACGGCATGAGCCGCACGGGGCGCGTGGGGCAGTTGTTCGAGCATGCGCCCGAGCCGGCGCTGACGATGCATCCGGCGGATGCTGCGCGTCGTAGTCTGCGTGCGGGCGACTTCGTGCGGCTGTCGAGCCGTCGTGGCGAGCGCGTGCTGCTGCTGACGGTGAGCGACGACGTGGCATCCGGCTCGGTCTTCGTGCCGATGCATTGGAGCGGTCAGTTTCTCGGCGGCGGAGGCGTGAACGACACCACGACCGGCGCCGTCGACAAGTATTCGAAACAGCCGGAACTGAAGCATGCAGCGGTGCGTGTCGACCCGCTTACGCTGCCGTGGCGCGTGGCGGCCGTGCGTCGCGGCGATGCACTGCAACTGCACGCGGCGGTGCAGCCGTTGCTGGCGCAACGGCGCTTCGCAACGGTACGTCTGGAGGGCGACGACCGCATCGTCGTGTCGGCCGCCGACGACCGTCCCGATGCCGAATGGCTGGAGCGTTTGCATACGGCGCTCGGCTTGCCGCGTGACGAATCGTTGTTGGAGTATCGCGATGCACGCCGGGCGATGACCAAGCGCGTGGCCTGGCGCGGCACGCTGATCGACGGCGTGCTGGTGGCGGGCGGCGAGGCGGACGTCACGGGTTCGACGTCGCTGCTGGCGAGGGTGCGCGAGACCTCACCGTGGACGCGGGCGCGGCACGCCGTGTTCGTGGCCGACAGCGGCCCGGCGGCGCCGCGCGACCGGACGGTCTGTCAGTGCAAGTCGGTCACGGCGTCGAGCATTGGGGCGGCCATCGAGGCAGGCGCGGATGTTGCGCAACTCAAGGCGAAACTCGGTTGCGGCACCGTCTGCGGGTCATGCGTGCCGGAGTTGCAACGCATGTGTGCCGCATCAAGCGGGGCGACGCCCAAGGTATCGGTCCCGTCCGTGGCGGCGAGTGCTGCATGACGGTACACCAGCGAGACGTTGCCAACATCGAAGACATCGAGACCAAGCAAGAATCACGGCAGGAATCACGACAGGAATCACGGGAGAACGATCATGAAGCACGGCAAAGTCACACTGCTCAGCGCGGGGCCCGGGGCACTCGATCTGCTGACGTTGCGCGCGGCGCGCGTGCTGGGCGAAGCCGACGTGTTGCTCGTCGACGATCTGGCGAATCCCGAGATCGCCACGCTCGCCCCGCAGGCGCGCGTGATTGCCGTGGGCAAGCGCGGCGGTTGTCGCTCCACGCCGCAGGCGTTTATCGAGCGCATGATGTGTCGCTTCGCGAAGTGCGGCGCGCATGTGGTGCGGGTCAAGGGCGGCGACGCGCTGATGTTCGGCCGAGCGGGCGAGGAGATGGCGGCGCTGCGGCGCGCGGGGGTGCCGGTCGAGATCGTCAACGGGGTGTCGTCGGCCTTCGCGGCGGCGGCCGGTCTCGGCATGTCGCTCACGCATCGCGATCACTGCGCGGGCGTGACCTTTGTCACCGCGCATCGGCAGGACGGCAGTGCGCCCAACTGGGCGGCGCTCGCGGCATCGGGCACCACGCTGGCGATCTACATGGGGCTGCACCGGGTCGAGGAGCTGAGCGCGACGCTGCTGGCGCATCTCGATGCCGCCACGCCGGCGGGCGCGGTGCAGTGGGCGGGCACGCCGCAAGAGCGTCGGATGGTGACGTCGCTCGGGCGGCTGGCGGCGGACGTGCGCGCCGGGGGCTTCGCCAGCCCCACGATTCTGCTCGTGGGCGGCGCGGTCGCTGAAGCCGCTGCGATGCCCGGCGTGGCGGATGTGCTTGATGGACCTGACGCGGCGGCGATGCCCACGCGAGATGGCAACCACGACATGGCGCACGTCATCCCCCGTGCTGCGTGAAGCGTTGTATCGTCAATGCCTATACTGAACGCGGAACCGTTTGG
This sequence comes from Pandoraea sp. ISTKB, assembly GCF_001721285.1. Taxonomy (NCBI): domain Bacteria; kingdom Pseudomonadati; phylum Pseudomonadota; class Betaproteobacteria; order Burkholderiales; family Burkholderiaceae; genus Pandoraea; species Pandoraea sp. ISTKB. The sequence goes on along the minus strand of NZ_MAOS01000026.1, from coordinate 22,519 downwards.
GTATCCGCGACCGAATGAGATGCCCCCGTCAGGCCGCACAGTCGTGACCTGATGGGGGTGTCGACGTGATCCTCTCATCGACTGGCCGACTGTGTCGGCCCTCACGAAACTTGTCGAAAACACCGGACGCCGGGGACATCGATCCGCCGGCCGCCCCCTCCCGCAAGACTGCTGGTTCTGCGTCTCCCGCCAACGGGCCGGCGGCGCAGGGCATGCTGCGCGTGTTGCTCGTCACCGATACGGACAAGCCGATCGGCGAGTTGCGCGCGGCGCTTGCCCGGCTAGGCTGCGAGATGCTGGCCGAGGTCGCCAAGCCGCAGGCGTTGCCGCGTGTGGTGGAGAGCGAGCGGCCGGACGTGGTCATCATCGACACCGAATCGCCTTCGCGTGACACGCTAGAGCAACTGGCGGTGATGAATGCGGCGGCGCCACGGCCGGTGCTGATGTTCTCCGCCGACGACAACCAGTCGCTCATTCGCGCGGCGGTCGACGCCGGGGTGACGGCGTACTCCGTGGAAGGGCTGGCGGCCGACCGGCTCGCGCCGATTCTCGAAGTCGCGCTCGCGCGCTTCGCGCATGAGGAGAAGCTGCGGGCCCGGCTGGCGAAAGCCGAGAGCGAACTGGCCGACCGCAAGCTGATCGACCGCGCCAAGCGTCTGCTCATGGACCGGCGCAGGATTTCCGAGCAGGAGGCGTACGCCATCCTGCGCAAACGGGCGATGGATCAGGGCGAGAAGCTCGTCGAAGTGGCGCGCCAGCTTGTCTCGATAGCCGAATTACTGGGATAGACACTGCTCATGTCGACATCATCGAAGTTGGCTTCCGACGTGCCGCCGTCCGACGAGATATCGGACGGGGTACCGGAGAAGCGTCATTTGCGCGTGGGGTTTGTCGCGCTCTCGGATGCGGCGCCGCTGGTCGTGGCGAAGCGTCTGGAACTGGGCCACGAGCATGGGCTGACGCTGGAGTTGAGCCGTGAGGCGTCGTGGGCGGCCATCCGCGACAAGCTCATCACCGGTGAGCTGGATGCGGCGCATTCGCTCTATGGGCTGGTGTACGGCGTGCAACTCGGCATTGGCGGCCCGCGCGAGGACATGGCCGTGCTCATGGTGCTTAACCGCAACGGGCAGGCGGTGACGGTGACGCCGTCGCTGGCCGATGCGATCGCCGAGACCGGGGATCTGCGCCGCGCGCTGGCGTCGCTCGGGCGCAAGCCGGTCTTTGCGCAGACGTTCCCGACGGGCACCCACGCGATGTTCATGAACTACTGGTTCGCGGCGCAGGGTATCGACCCGCTCACGGACATCACAAGCATCGTGATTCCGCCGGCGCACATGGTGGCGGCGATGGAGGAGGGTGGGCTGGACGGTTTCTGTTGCGGCGAGCCGTGGCACGCCGTGGCGCAGGCACGCGGGTTGGGACGCACGGTCACGGTGTCGAGCGACATCTGGCCGAATCATCCGGAAAAGGTGCTCGCCTGCCGGCGGGACTTCGTCACTCGCTATCCGAACACGGCGCAGGCGCTGGTGCGAACGCTGCTGAGTGCCTGCCAGTGGCTGGACATGCCGGGGCACCGGGCGGAGGCGGCGGGGTGGCTGGCGGAGCCGGCGTGGGTGGGCGCGCCGCGCGACCTGATTGCCGCGCGTTTGCTGGGCGATTTCGGACGCCTGTCCGGTCGGCACGCGTTGCTGGCGGTGAGTTTCTTCGATGAGGGCGCGGTGAATTATCCGCATCCGTCGGACGGGATGTGGTTCGTCTCGCAGTATCGTCGCTGGGGGATGGTCGGCGAGGCGGCGGTTGCCGAGGCGGCGCGCACGGCGGCGGCGGTCAATCAGACGGCGTTGTTCGAGGCTGCCGCGCGGGCGGAAGGGGTGCCAGTGGTGGCGCAGTTTGCGGCGCAGACGCTATGCGACGGCCGGGTGTGGGATGCAACCGTGGCTGCGGATCTGGCGGCCTACGTCGACGGGTTCGCGATTCGGGCGAAGTCGGCGGATTAACGCTAATCGGTCGGCGACGCGCAGACGGCAGAGCGCTGACGGCGCCCGGCGAGCGCCGGACCGCCGTGGGGGGAGCGTCGAATTACTGGGCGAAGGCGTCGCAATCGGCGCCGCCGCGAGCGAGGCAGGCGCGCAGCGCGCGTTCGCGATGACGGTGATGCATGTTCAGGTGGTAGACGAGGGCGAGCAGCACGACCTGCCGCGACACGTTCGCGAAGACCGGTTCGAGGCCGGCGGCGCGAGCGAGTTCGCGGCGCAGGACGGGGTGCAGGCAGGCGAGGGCGAGGATCGCGAAGGACCCGGGCACTGCGAGAAACGCGGCTAACGCTATCTTCTTTTTCATGGCCGTCGATGTGTGGTTGGGCGTCATCGGGACGCACCTGGCGGAGACGGTTGGGGTTCTGAAATCGGAAACCGGCGCACCTGTGTGCGCCGGTTTCGTCATTTTGGCGGGCGTCTCCTCCCGTCTCACTGCATGTGTGACAGTGTAGGGATCCGCCGCAATCCGATAAACGCACGAAACTGAAAGCCTCTGTTGCGCAAAGTGGAGGGAATCGGTGGGGCGGGGACGTTAGCCGGCGTCAGGCGTAAACTTCAGGAGATTGGCGCGAGCGGCGTCGCCCCCCTTTTCCGCGTTTCGAGGAGTCTGCCGATGTCTGTGCTTCAGGGAAGTTGTCTGTGCGGGACCGTCAAGTTCGAGGTTCGCGGGCCGATGGTCAAATTCAGCCATTGCCATTGCAGTCAATGCCGAAAGGGACATGGGGCCGCCTTTGCGAGCTATGGCCGCACGAGGCGCACGGACCTTCACATTCTGGCGGGTGAAGAAAGCATCAAGGCGTATGCATCGTCAGAGCGGGCGCGGCGTGAATTCTGTGCGCACTGCGGTGCGTCGCTGTTCTGGTCGGGCAATAGTGACGAGCTGGCCGAATGGATTGCCGTGGCGCTCGGGACGATCGATACCCCTTTCAGCGCGCCGGGGCAGAGGCATCTTCACGTGGCGTCGAAAGCGGCCTGGTACGCGATCGAGGATCATTTGCCGCAGTTCGATTGATTTTTAAGCTGCGGTAGTCGCGTCCAGGCTAAGCGCCTTCATTTCCAGTCGCGGCTGCCCGGCCCAATACCCCTAAGTGCCCCTAAGTGCCCCTGTCTTTGTCATTTCCCTGACATCGAATCTTCCGTATGCGTGGATGACTAGCGTTATCTAACATCGTATGCAACGTGCTCTCTACCCCACATTTTCGGCAATGAAAACTTCAAAAAATAGGCTGTGTTGATCTATTTTGCGAAAAAAATCTGACAGAGTTTCTTTCCGAACTGTCGTAAAAACATCAGTTTCTCCGTGTTTCTCAATTTTCAAATGTTACATTTGATTACAAATTGTGCCGCATGTCATACACTGATTGAGCGAATCGTATTGGGGTGAAAAGATACGATATTGCGATTTATGCATACATGATGGATACATAAGAATGGAGAACATATGAAGGGGTTCCTCAAAACGTTTGCAGCAGTGGCTGCAGGATTTGCTGCTCAGAATAGTAATGCCGCGCAGTTGCCGGTACAGGCTCCGACGCATCCAATTGATACTGCTTCAGTTGCATCGATCAATGAGAAAAAACTCGAATCGATCAATGTGACTGTCTCCTCGGGAGATACATTCAATTTCGTGCTGAAACGGGCCGGTGAAGACGGCACGTCGCTCATGGCATATCACAGATCTCATTCATCCCACTCCTCGCATTCGTCACATTCGTCCCACTACTCCAGCCGTTATTAATTCTTCCGAAACGAAGGGTGTTGCCGCCGACTCCTTAGGAGTCGGCTTCAGGGATTGCTATGACGATGCGATTGGAATTGGATTCTGAACTGTACAGTGTAGAAGCTGTTCAAAAGGCGGCCTATCGCTTCATTGATCGACTTACGATAGTAATTTCGCAGGGGCAGGGCGGCGTGATCTGCGAGGTCGATGTGAACGATTTATCTGCGGCCGTTGTTGAAGATGTTCTCGCAGATTTCAAGCGCGAGTTGCTCGATCAGCAACTGAGATTTCAGATTAAAAAAGAAACGGAGTCTGTCAGAAACCTCATTCTTGCATATGCGTTCTCACGCACGGGGTTGCAGCAATGAGCAAGTTTCTCGGCATAGATCAATTTCGGGCGACGTCAACGGAATATCGCTTGCTCCCATTCCGGTTTGAGAGGTTAGCCGGAGGGGATGTTGTAGTTACCAACTCCGTTGGAGAGTTTGCCTTTCTGGCGCTACCAAAATTGGAGGCTCTTGTCTCTCGGAACTTGAGCCCGGCGGACCCAGACTACGCAATGTTGCGGTCACGGCATTTTCTTGAAGAGGATGGGGACCAAGCCAGCATAGAGCTACTTGCGTTGAAAATGCGCACCAAATTCAGCAAGCTGGCTAACTTCACGAACTTGCATATTTTTGTGGCTTCGCTGCGGTGCGATCACAGTTGCCAGTATTGCCAGGTCTCCCGTCAATCCGAGGACAAAGCTGCGTTCGACATGACTGTGGAGACAGCAGATCGTGCGATAGATCTAATGTTCCGCTCACCAAATCCGGCATTGAAGATTGAATTTCAAGGTGGCGAGCCACTGCTGAATTTCGATCTGATACGGCATGTGGTCACGAGAGTGGAAGAGAGGAACAGGTTCGAAGGCAGAGAAGTGCAGTTTGTGATTACGACGACATTGTCTTTGGCCACGGATGAAATCTTGATTTTTTGCCGAGAGCACGAAATTCTGCTGTCCGCGTCGCTTGATGGTCCAGCCGATTTGCATAATCGCAATCGCCCGCGTCCTGGACGCGACAGTCACGAGCGGTTCGTCGAGGGATTGAATCGAGCTCGAGATTTGGTTGGCTATGACTCCGTTTCTGCGCTAATGACCACGTCTCCCGCCAGTTTGACGCGCGTGCGAGACATCATCGATGAATACTTGAAGCATGGGTTTGACGGAATTTTTCTTCGTCATCTTTCTCCGTACGGATTTGCACTGAAGACCAAGAGCTTTCAGGCTTATAACACGGAGCGTTGGCTCGAATTTTATCGGGAAGGATTGGACTACATCCTGGACCTAAACAAGTCGGGTATCTTCTTTAGAGAGTATTACGCGACGTTGTTGCTTACGAAGATGCTGTCGGTTGAGGACCCAGGGTTTGTCGATCTGATGAGTCCGGCTGGCACCGGTATTGCCGCAGTCGTCTTCAATTACGATGGGGATGTTTACGCGTCGGATGAAAGTCGCATGCTACGTGAAATGGGCGATACGACGTTTCGTATTGGGAACGTCCACCAGAATACCTACGAGGAAATTTTCACCAATGGCACGCTACTTGACGCGTTGGAGGATTCATTCACAGGTTCCGCGCCGATGTGTAGCGATTGCGCGTTTGAATCGTGGTGCGGCGCGGACCCGGTCTTTCATCATGGCATGTACGGAGATGTGCTTGGACGAAAGCCGGAGTCCGATTTTTGTAAGCGAACGATGGGTGTAACAAAACTGCTACTGGAAAAGATGCGAGGCGAACCAGAGGTCAAGGATATATTTTTGCGGTGGGTGAACCGATGCTGACACTCTCTGGACGTGTGATTCGCGCCGATGACAAGAACCAGTTGAGTCAGGACTTCTTGACGCGTCGCAGACAATTTCAATTGCACACGAACATAGGTCTTCCTCGTGCATTACGAGATCGGGCGGCATTCTTGTGCCGACCTGGTGAGACTATTCCTGACGGGTTTGGACATTACTTTGCTTTCGGCAGTCGACCACCTAGTCTTGATGAAAACGCAACGTGCACACTGCTGGGAAGCGAGTTTTCGTACCTGCGAGACGGCGACGTAATCAGCCTTGGTGTCGACGGACGAGTGCGAGTGCTTTTCCGTGCGAACTCAGATCACAACAGTATCCTCATCACTGAGCAGTGCAACAATTACTGTTTGATGTGCTCCCAACCGCCGAAGGCCGTTGATGACCGATGGCTACTTGATGAAGCGATGGAAACGGTGCAACTGATTCCTCGTAGCACCCGTTCTCTGGGCATCACGGGCGGTGAGCCGACGTTGTTTGGCGATGGATTCTTAGACTTGCTTCGAAAAATCAAGCACTGGTTGCCTCAGACTTCACTTCATGTGCTATCGAACGGAAGAGGGTTCTCGGACGTGAGTTTCGCCGAACGTTACGCGGCAATTCAACATCCAGATTTGATGGTGGGTATCCCAGTGTATTCTGCCGACCCGACTCGCCATGATTATGTTGTCCAGGCTAGGGGGGCATTTGATGAGACGCTGCGAGGTATTCTCAATCTAAAGCGCTTTAGTCAAAAGGTCGAAGTTCGCGTGGTTGTTCACAAGCAAACATATGAAGGGCTTCCCGCATTGGCTGAATTCATTGCGAGGAATCTGTTGTTTGTCGACCACGTTGCGCTGATGGGACTGGAAATGACAGGGTTTACTCGCGCTAATTTGGATTCTCTACGAGTCGATCCGGCGAGTTACCGGGAGGAGCTCAGCAGCGCCGTGCGAATCTTAAGGAGCTATGGACTGAGAACATCGGTATACAACCATCAACTGTGCCTCGTTAACGAGGATGTTGAACCTGCCTACGTCAAATCGATTTCGGATTGGAAAAATGAGTACGCAAAAGAATGCGATCCGTGTACTCGGAAAGCTGAATGCGGAGGTTTCTTCTCGTCTGAGATCAAATATGGGTATAGCCCATCGATCACGCCCTTCGTGTAGAGCACGAAAGCCAAGGGGCCCATCGATCGAGACCTCGACGGGCCTCTCCACTTAGTTACACCTTCTTGACGAACTCCGTCTTCAGGCTCATCGCGCCGAAGCCGTCGATTTTGCAGTCGATGTCGTGATCGCTGTCCACTAGGCGGATGTTCTTCACCTTGGTGCCCATCTTGATCGTGCCGCCGGAGCCTTTGAGCTTCAGGTCCTTGATGACGGTGACGGTATCGCCGTTTTGCAGAATTGCGCCGGTGGCGTCGCGATAGACACGCTCGGTTGGCTCAGCCGCCGCATCTGCTTGCGTCGACCATTCATTGCCGCATTCCGGGCAAATGCACACTCCCGCATCTTCGTAGGTGAATTCGGAGTTGCATTTCGGGCAAGGGGGCAATGCGCTCATGGGGTTTCCTGGAGTGAAGGCGTTAAGAGCGCGAGAGTATAGCGTCCGTCAGGTCGAACCCGTTTGCGCTGGCTCAAATGCGGGGATAAGACTCCCGCAGCCAGCCTTTGAAAGCGGAATCGCCATCCCCACTGAAATGCTTAATGTGTCGGCATGGCTGCGCGTGCAACATCCGTGTAGAAAATCCTAAAGAACTAAGAGATCGGTACGATAACTCGCATGTGTCCCACTTTCCTGGTTTTGCCATGCCATCACTCTTGATGATTCACCCAACCAAGTCTGAACGACGAGTGAAGACAGGTTTCAACTGGGCTGCGCTACTGTTCGGATCGCTGTGGGCGTACGCCGAGGGATTGGTCCGTCGGGGCGGGCGACTAATCGCCGTCGATTGCGCAGCAGGACTGCTTTGGTCACTCGGCCATCCGGCGGCGATGTTGGCGGGGAGCGGCTTGTTTCTTGCGAAGAATATCGTTGTCGCCCGGTCGGGCGGCGCTTGGTTGCGGCAACATCTTGTCGATCAGGGCTATCGGACAGCCGACTGAACCGCGTCGTCATGGGGATAGGCGGATGGTCGGGGCTCGCCGCCGTCGAAATCTCTAATGGATCGGGGGCATCACACGGGCGATACTGGTTTGGCCGATAATGGGCGCCACGCCCGTTCCCTCAATCCTTGCGCTGTCCCTGTCATGGCCGCGGAGATCCAGATCCTCATTCGTACGGAGTGCCCGCCCGGTGCCTGCACCTGCGAGCGGGAGGTCTTGTTGCAGGACCCGGATGGCGACCGGCGCATTCTGATGCTCACGCAGGCCGAGGAGAAGCGGCTGGTGGCCCGCATCGAAGCGGCGACAAGCTATGCCGATCTCAGGCATCTTGCGAAACGGATCTACGAGCAACTGGGCATTCAGTTGCAAATCGGCCCAGGCTCAAACGAAGTCCGCACGGTGAGCGGTTTCGATATCCATCTGGAGGACCGCCCGGGCCTGTGTCGCAAAACCCGGGCGTCCATTCCTGCGGCCGTGCGCCGATGTCTCAAGGAGCGTCCGGAAATCGCCTACGAAATCCTGAACGCCCACGATCTGTTCGGCAACTGAACGTCACGACCGACCGCGTCGATCTTACGGACGCGGCGGAAACTCCCCATATTGCACCGCGATGCAGAAATTCATCGGCAGGAACGGCTGCATGTTGTTGTGCGAGCCGCCGTTGCCGACGACGCTAATCGCCTGCGGCGAGAGAGAGACGGGCGACTGCAATGCCGTGTCTTCGAGATAGGTATTGTTGCCCCCCGCGAAGAATCGCATCGGCAGACGGTCGCCCGGCGTCAGCGACGACGGTCGCCCACCGTTCACATAGGCCGTATGCGTGTGCAACGGGACCTGTGTGTCGTCCAACGTCACGGTTTCGCTACCCTGACGCTTGTACATGTCGGTCGGCGCCGTCATGCCTTGTGCGATCTGACCGCGCAAATCGGGGACCGCGAACGTGAGTTTGCCGTCGCCGCCATACAGATTGCCGATCACGGCGAACAGCGTCGGAAACGAACGGATCTGGAGGATCGTGCCGTCACAAAACACCCAGCCGCTCGGCGCAAAGTTGCAGGCGAAGATACGCACTTCGCCAATATAGTATTCGTCCATGATTTGCTCGGGTCAGCCTTGCGACGGATAAAGGCCATCCATCGCGATGATGTAGTTCATCGTCACGGTTGGCATGATGTTGGCGTGCGCAACAGTGGCTGCGTTGCCGGAGGGCGCGATGGCCTGGGGAGATAACGCCGCTTTGCCCGTGGGGTTACGGGCGCCGTTGTCGTAAAAGTTCTCCTTCGTCACCGCCAGCAGGAGATCGCTGGCGGGCGCCGCCGATGTCGCATCGCTCGACGTCGCGTTGATCACGTGCGTGTGTCCGGGCAATTCCTCCGGCTTGAGCGTGACACTCGCACTGCCGACCTTTTGACCGATCAAGCGCGGGGTCAACCCAGGTGCCTGTCCCATGCCGATCGGCACCTGAGCGCGCAGGTCCGGCAGCGCAAAGTCCGACCGCCCATCGCCGCCGTAAGTTGTGCCGATCAGGGAATAGAGCACTTGGAAGTCGGAAATGTTGACTCTCTGTCCATTGCAAAGCATCCAGCCGACGGGCGCGTAGGTGCCGGCGAACAGGCGAATTTCGCCAATGTACGGTGTCATGTCGAACTCCTAGCCGCGTGAAGGATAAATGCCGTTGACGCAGATCATGTAGTTCATGACCAGCGATGGCTGCATGTTGTTGTGGCCCAGAGCGTCGCTCGTCGTGCCGCAGGCTTCCGGGGATTCGGCTGACAGCGTGCTCGACGTGACCGGACCGTAGAGCAACGGTCCGTCGGTCGTTTGACCGTCCTTCACATTCACGCTCTTGGCGAGCACCCGGTTCTTGTCCGGTCCCACCACCGGCTGCGTGGCGCCGATCGCGGCAGTGTGGAATTCATGCGTGTGCGCCGGAATCTGTTGCGCAGTCAGGGCGACGGTCTCAGTACCGTTCGGAACCCCTTGTTCATATTTGCCGGGCTGCCGGTGCATCGCGACGCGCCCACGCAAATCCGGTAGCCGGAAAGTCGTCCTCCCATCTCCTCCGTATTGCACGCCAAGCAACGAATACAGCGCCTGGTTGGTGCTGACGTTCATATAGCGCCCGTCACACGGCAACCAATCCCGTGGAGACATGGCGAACGAGAACAATCGTATTTCCCCGAAATATGCTTCTTCCACTGGTCTTTCCTCGTTAAGTGGCGACGCCACGATCTTTGAATTCTTATTGGCGCGAATTGTGCCATCTCAAAGCAAACTTTCAAATTTATTTCGAAGTCCTTGGGGTTTATCAATTTTTATAAAACGATCGTTTGAAGTAGGGTTTTCAGTGATTCAAATGCCGATTCTTCTACGGATTAACCCTAGGAAACGTGGCATGAATGGGGGATGGGAAGAACATTGCTTGACGTAGATTTCATGGTTCTTTTAACCTTCGCCAACAAAGCAAAGTCAGTTTGTTAGTACAAAAAAGCATTAATAAAAAATACCGAAAAATATGGTAGGCAAATGCTGCTGGCTATTTCGGTGGTTGAGGTTGTGAAAATAACAATGGAGTTCCGGCCGATCGTTCGGTTGGGGTTCGGGGGCCATAGACATGAAGCGCAAGTGCTTACGGGGTAACTCCGCAACGATGCGGCAGTTGGGTAGCCAGACATTCATCGACCCGCCACGGTCACTGCCACGCCTAATGCGCGTGGAAATTTCCTGAGTTTTCCGTTTCGTTCGTTTCGTCGACGTCGCTGATGCACCGCGATTGCGCGCGTGCGACTCCCGTTGTCGACGCAGGTGCGGTCGCGCGCGTGGCGTGCGACACGGTCGGTGGTCTGTTCTCGCTTTTGTCCTTTCTCGTCATGTTCCCAGGTATGAATGCCCCCAGCGCGGCCTCGCGCGTCTCCCATATACGCTCAGGTCTGTGTGCCGTCTGGTTCCATTGGTTGCGCGCGCTGGTCGCGCTGTTGCTGTTCGGCTTTGCGTCGTCGGCCATGGCTGCGGTGTGCTACACGTGGAATGCGGGGCCGGCCGGTGCAAGTTCTTACACGCTGTCGACACAAACCACGGCAGGGTTTCGGAACTGCGACCCGTTTTACGGGAACGCCAATGACGGCGGCATTTATTCGGACGCGAGTCAGGGGACGTCCGATATTCCTTCGCCAACCGGAGACGGTTCCAAGCTAAAGATCGATACCAACGCTGTCCCCGAGGACGTCGTGGTTTTCACGCCGAGCCCGACGACGACGCAGACGCAATGGACTTTCACGCTGTATGGCAGCAATGGAAGTTCCAGAGAGCTTGTCATCAACCGTGAGCGCGGTATTCCGGCAATCTCGGGCATTTCGCCTTCCGTTCGACCTTCTGCCACCGGCGGTTCGGTAACCCTCACCGGTACCAACTTCGTCAACAACGCAACGGTGACGTTCGGCGGAACGGCTGCTACCGGCGTGACCGTCGTCAGCCCCACGCAGATCAATGTAACCGCGCCGGCGCACGCCGCCGGCGCCGTTGATGTCGTTTTGACCACCTCCGGCGGTTCGGCAACGGCGACCGGTGCGTTTACCTATCTCCCGTCACCCGTCGTGACGTCCGTGTCGCCAACGCAAGGATCGACGGGCGGTGGCAACAGCGTGACGATCAACGGCACCGATCTCGGCGGGGCGACTGCCGTGACCATGGGCGGCAACGCGGCGACTATCACCGGGAACTCCGGGTCGCAGATCACGGTTACCGCGCCGGCGGGAAGTGCCGGAACGGTCGACGTTCTGGTGACGACGGCCGGTGGCACGAGCGCCGTCAGCACGTCGGCGAAGTACACCTATGTCAATTCGCCTACCGTGGCATCGGTGACGCAGAACGAGGGGCCGCTCGGCGGCGGCAACACGGTCACCATCACGGGCACTAACTTTGTGGTCGGTTCGACCACCGTCAGCTTTGGCAGTACCCCGGCGTCGGGCGTCGTCGTGAACAGCACCACTTCGCTCACGGCCACCGTTCCGGCAGGCGCTGCGGGCACCGTCGACGTATCCGTCACGACCCCGGCTGGCACCAGCCCGACCGTGCCCGGCGACCGCTATACCTATCTCGCGACGCCGACGCTGTCGGCCGTCTCGCCGACCGCCGGGCCGACTGGCGGTTCGACGTCGGTGGCATTGACGGGCTCGGGATTCACCTCGGGCATGACCGTGACGTTCGGCGGCACGTCGGCATCCGGCCTCGTCGTGAACAGTGCGACGTCCGCGAGCGTCAACGCGCCGGCGCACGCTGCGGGCAGTGTCGATGTCGTGGTGAGCACGGGGGGCGGCAGTGTTACGCTCCCCACCAGCTACAAATATGTGGCCGCGCCGACGGTGACCGGCGTCCTCCCACCCACGGGTTCGGCGTCGGGCGGCACGCCCGTGACGATCAACGGCACCAATCTGAGCGATGTCACGGACGTCAAGTTCGGCGCGACGAGCGTCGCGTTCACGGTCACCGGCCCCGGCTCGATTACCACGACGTCGCCCGGCGGAACCGGGACCGTGGATATCACGGTGACGTCGCCGGGCGGTACCAGCGCCACAGGCACGGCCGATCAGTTCACGTATATCCCGGGGCCGACGGTCTCGTCGATTTCGCCGGCGACCGGTCCGGCGTCTGGCGGCACCAGTGTGACGATCACCGGTGCGAACTTCACCGCCGGCTCGACGGTGGCGTTCGGTTCCACGGCCGCCACGGGTGTCACCTTCGTGAACTCGACCACGCTCAACGCCACCGCGCCCGCAGGGACCGGCACGGCCGATGTCCGTGTGACGACCGCCAACGGCACCTCGCCAATCGTGGCGGGCGATGTATTCACTTACATCGCGGCCCCCACCATCACCTCCATCGCGCCAACAAGCGGTCCGGGCGGTGGCGGCACGACCGTGACGATCAGTGGTACGGGCTTTACGGGCGCGACGGCGGTGACTTTCGGGGGAACGGCGGCCACGACCTTCAATGTGACCACCAGCACGTCGATGACGGCGCAATCGCCCGCAGGTACGGGCACGGTCGACATTCGTGTGACGACGCCGGGCGGCACGACCGCGATAAGCGCTGCCGACCAGTTCACCTACATCGACGCGCCGACGGTGACGTCGATTTCGCCGACCGCTGGCCCGATGGCCGGGGGAACGACCGTGACCATCAACGGCACCAACCTGTCCAACGTGTCGAGCGTGAAGTTCGGCGCAACCAACGCGATTTCGTTCAGCGCCGGTACGGGGACGCAACTTACCGCGATCTCTCCGGCTGGCGCAGCGGGTGTGGCGGATGTGACGGTTACCACGTCGGGGGGTACGAGTACCACGGGCGCTGGTGATCGGTTCACGTATGTCGCTGTGCCGACGGCCGCGCCTGTCTCGGTGTCAGTGCCGTTCAACAGCGTTGCCGTACCCGTCAATGTCAACCTGTCGAGCGGGGCGAGCGCCGTGACGCTGGTGAGCGTCGGCACAGGTCCGTCGCACGGACAGGCAACCGTCAGCAGCAACACCTCGCTGACCTACCGGCCCACGGCCGGGTACTCGGGAAGTGACTCGTTCACGTACACGCTGACGAACGTCGGTGGCACATCCACCGCCGGTACGGTGACGGTCACTGTCGGAACGCCGACCATCACGTACTCGCCGCCGTCGACATTGCAGGCGAGCGTGGGGGCGGCGTATTCGTCAACGGCACTCGCTGTCGCCAGCGGCGGCTCGACACCGTATAGCTATTCCATCACCACCGGACACCTGCCGCAGGGTCTGACGCTCGATTCGAACGGTACGCTGCATGGCACGCCGACTTCCGTCGATGTGCAGGACATCACGGTGACAGCCACCGATAACACGACGCCGGGCGGTCCTTACTCGGCGACGAGCGGCACGATCCGGATCACCACGGTCGCGCCGACGATTGCGTTCAGCACCACGTCGCTGACGGCGGTGGCCAGCGGCACGGCATATAACCAGTTGGTCACGGCATCGGGCGGGACCGCCCCCTATACCTACTCGATCGTCGGGGGGAGTCTGCCGCCGGGCGTCACGCTGAACACCGCGACGGGGGCGATCACAGGTGATCTGAAGAATGTCGGCAGCTTCACGTTCACGCTGCAAGCGAAGGATGCGAATCAGTTCCCCGCGCAGGTCGTACTGACCCTTCAGGTCACGGCACCGGTGCTGGCGGTCACAACGACCGCGCTGACCGATGCCGCCCTCGGAACGTCTTACACCCAGACGCTCACCGCCTCCGGCGGCGTCACGCCCTACACCTTCGCGGCGACAGGATTGCCGGCCGGTCTGAGCGTGGCGGGTAACGCCATCTCCGGCACGCCGACGCAGACGGGGACGTTCACGGTGGTGGTCCGCATGACGGACAGCACGGCAGGGGTCGGCGCGCCGTACTTCGTCGACAAGTCGCTGTCGCTGACGGTGAACGCGTCGCCGATGACGCTCTCGCCGTCGACGCTGACCACGCCGATTGCCGGACAAGGCTATACGCAGACGCTATCGGCCTCGGGGGGCACGGCGCCGTATCGCTACACCGTCACGAGCGGGACGTTGCCGGCTGGGCTGACGCTCGACCCGGCCACGGGGATTCTGAGCGGCACGCCCACGTCGACCGGTGCCAGCAACTTCACCGTTACCGCGACGGATTCCAGCACCGGTCCCGGCACGCCGCTCACGGTGGCGAAGGCGTTCGCGTTCAACATCACCGGCCAGGTCGCTTCGGCCCCGGCGGTGCAGACACAAACGCTGTCGAACGCACCGCTGCGCATTCGTGCGACGGCCAATGCCGTGGGCGCACCGTTCACGCGTATTGCCATCGCCACGCCGCCGCAAAGTGGCACGGCGGTCGTGGACGGCGAGGACATCGTCTACACGCCGACGGCGAACACCAACGGTGATGTGACCTTTACCTACACGCTGACGAACGCCGTGGGCACGTCTGCGCCGATCAGCGTGACGGTGTCGGTGAAAGCCGTGCCGGTCACGGCGGCCTCGCTCGAAACCTCGGTGGCGGCGAACGGGACGGCCGATCTGGACATCACGTCCGGCGCGACCGGTGGTCCATTCACCGGGGCCAACCTCGTATCGATCTCCCCGGCGAATGCGGGAACCGTCACGATCATCTCGACGGCTGCGGCGACGCCGGCGGCCGCAGGCGTGGCACGCGCGGCCGCTGCGCCCACGGGCAACACGTACACGTTGCGCTTCGTACCTGCTGCGGCGTTTGCCGGCATGGCGGTGATCACGTACACGATCTCGAACGCCAATGCGACGTCCGCACCGGGCACGGTGAAGGTCACCGTCGCGCCGCGTAAGGACCCGAGCACGGACCCGGACGTCACCGGCCTCATCGGTGCGCAGGTCGAAGCGGCGCGGCGCTTCGCCACGACGCAGATCGGCAACTACAACCAGCGTCTCGAAGCGCTGCACGGCAAGGGACGCGCGCCGTCCAGCAATGGACTGAACGTGGTGCTGCCGTCTTCGGATCGCGGCAGCAGCCGGGATCTGTCGCGTTGCCAGGACATCGCAGGCATTACCGATCGCGACGCCTGCCTGCGCGGCGAAGTCAGCCCGACGGCACTGAGCAAGGCCAAAAGTCTCGACGTGCGCGACAAGAGCGTGGGCGCGAGCGGCGTGGCGACCGGCGAGTCGGGCGACGGTCCGAACCTGCCCGGCGTCGGTGCCGGCGACGACCAGCGCTTCGCCTACTGGACGGCCGGCACGGTGGACTTCGGTTTCGCCAACACGGCGGCTCAGCGTTCGGGCTTCAAGTTCACGACCGGCGGCGTGACGATGGGGGCGGACTATCGCTTCTCGGACCAGTTCTCGCTCGGTGCGGGCGTGGGCTACGGCCATGACGCCACGGATATCGGCAGTTCGGGCACGCGAAGCACGGGCGACAGCTACAGCGGTGCGATCTACGCGAGCTTCCGTCCGATGCCGACGTTGTTCGTCGACGCCGTCGCGGGCTACGGCACGCTCAGTTTCGACTCGCGTCGCTGGGTCGTCGATGCGAACGACTTCGCCACCGGCAAGCGCAACGGGCAGCAGTTCTTCGGCTCGTTGTCGGCGGGTTACGAATACCGCACCGACGATTGGCTGTTCTCTCCGTATGGACGTCTGACGGCGTCGCGCTCCACGCTCGATCAGTACAGCGAATCGGGCGCGGGATTGAATGCGCTCACGTATTTCAAGCAGAACGTCAACACGCTGTCGGGCACGCTCGGTGTGCGCGCGGGCTTCGCGAAAGCGACGCGCATCGGCACGTTCTCACCGTATGTTCGCGTGGAGTTGCAGCACGATTTCAACGGGCAGAGTCTCGCAGGGCTGGCCTATGCGGATATCGCGTCGAGCGGGCCGGTGTACTTCGTGCCGGGCAGTCCGTATGGCAGCGATCGCGTGCAAGTCGGGGCGGGGACGAAACTGCGTACCGGTGTGCTCGTCTTCGGACTGGACTACAGCGTGACGACCGGCATGGGCGGCTTGCAGCAGGGCGTGCGGCTGACGTTCGCCGCGCCGTTCTGAGGCGGTGGTCGTCACTGGCTGAACTTCGGGCGCTCTTTGGGCGCTTACGCGTCGACATGACAATGGCCCGCCGGTCGAAAGATCGGTGGGCCATTGGCTTATTGGGCGACGCTGATTGTCCTCTATCGTCCCTTTGCGTGGTCGCCTCGCAGTGTCATCACAGCGCTGTCGATGCTTGCCACGATCTTCCCGTCGTCACGTTTGATGTCGCACTGATAGTGCGAGACGGTGCGTCCCCGGTGTGTCGCCCAGGCGTGCGCGAGGAGCCGGGCGTCCCAGACCGGGCGCAGAAACCTGGCCTTGAGATCGATCGTGGTGAACGTCTCGCCGTCGGCCATCAGCGTGGAATGGGCGGTGCCGATGGCGGCGTCGGCCAGCTCGCACAACATGCCGCCGTGCACGGTGCCCTGCTGATTGCCGTGCAGTTCCGCCCGGGCATGCAGTTCGATGATGGCTGACGCTTCGCCGATCTCCACGATACGAAAGCCGAGGAATTGCGAGATCGCTGTCGGGTAACGCATGTGGATCGTCTCGTCACCGCGCAGTGTGCCGTCGAGCTGACGTCGCAGGTAGTGCAGGACAGGGAGGGAGTCGGCGGGGTCCCGAGGCTGGGAGGGCAGGGAAGGCATGGCGGTCTCGGTTGAAGTTTGCTCTGCGCAGTGTCGCCGTCTACAATCGGACAATCAAGAAATTGTCCTACATACAGTGATGACTGACGCATCCTCCCCGTCTCCCGTTGCCCTGCTCGTCGAGCGCTTGTCCGACGATATTCGCCGTGGCGTGCTGCCACCGGGCATGGCGTTGCCGACGCATCGCAAACTCGCCCTCCAGTACGGCATTGCCATCGCTTCGGCCACCAAGGTCTACGCGAAGCTGCGCGAGCTGGGGCTGGTCGTCGGCGAGGTCGGGCGAGGGACGTTCGTACGCGATCGACCGATGCAGCGCGAGTGGGATGTCGACGACGAGGCTCGGCTGAGTTCGAGCGCGGTGGATCTGTCGTTCAATCATCCGTCGTGGCCGGAGCAGAGCGAGCTGTTGCGCGCAACGCTGCGCGAACTGGCGACGGCGGGGGATCTCAGTGCGCTCATGCGTCAACAGCCGCCGGGCGGGCGTCAGCACGAGCGGGAGATCGTCGCATCGTATTTGCGCGACGTACGTGGCATCGAGGCGGAAAGCGAGCGGGTTTTTCTCGTCGGCGGTGCGCAGCAGGGGCTCGACGTGGTGGTGCGGGCGGCGCTACGGCCCGGCGATGCGGTGGCTGTCGATGCGCTGACGTATCCGGGCTTCAGGATGACGGCGTCGCTCGGGGGACTGGCGTTGAAACCCGTGCCTTATCTCAATGCGGCGAATGGCGGTCATGCTGGCCCGGATCTGGCGGCGCTGGACGCACTTTGCCGTCGGCATGCGATCCGCGCGATCTATACGATGCCTACGTTGCACAATCCGCTCGGCTGGGTGTTGAGCGAGGCGCAGCGCCGAGCACTGGTCGAGATAGCGAGGCGTCACGATTGCCTGATCGTCGAGGACGCCACGTATGCCTATCTGGTGGACGACGCCCCGCCGCCCATCGTGACGCTCGCGCCGGAGCGTACGTTTCATGTGTCCAGTGTCTCGAAGAGCGTGGCGACGGGGATGCGATTCGGCTATGTCGTCGCGCCGAAAGCGCATGTGGCAAACGTCAAGCGAGTGATTCGCGCGACTTACTGGAGCCTGCCGAGCATCGTGACGGCGATCGCGACGCGGTGGCTGGCGAGTGGGGAGGTCGAGCGTCAGGAGCAACGGCAGCGCGAGCGCGCGAGGCAGCGGCAGGCGATTGCGCGTGAGGTGCTGCGTGGCATGACCGTTGTTGCGCATCCGTCGTCGTTGTTTCTCTGGCTGCCGCTGCCGGAAGGCTTGCGCATGGATCAAGTGGCTTCGGCGCTTGCCGCGAGCGGCATCGCCGTGTCGAAGGCACAGGCCTATGCCACGACACGGCATGCGCCACATGCGCTGCGTCTGGGACTCAGTTCGATGTCCGATGCGCAAGTCGGGCCGGTGCTGGCCGAGGTTCGTGCGGTCATCGACCGTCTGCCGTTATGAAGCGTCGGGTGATTTTTTCGATGCCCTTGGGGCATCGCGGAGTGTAATCAGGATGAAATCAACGAGATGAAGTCGATGCGTAGCGTGATCTGGGCGGTCGTGATCGGGGCGTTGCCGTTGGCGCTCGTGTCACCGGCGTCGTACGCACAGCCGGACGTTCAGGTCGGCTTCTCGCCGGAAGGGACGGCGCGGGCGCTGGTGCTGGAGACCCTCGGTAGCGCCAGGCAGAGCATTCAGATGCTGGCGTATTCGTTTCAGGCACCCGACATCATGGAGGCGCTGGTGGCCGCGAAGCGTCGTGGTGTCGACGTGCGGGTGGTCGTCGACAAGAAACGCAACGAAGGGAAGACGAGCCGGGACGCGATGGATTGGGTGACGCGTCAGGGCGTCGAAGTCCGCACCAACGACCGGTTTCACATCCATCACGACAAGACGATCATCGTGGATGGGGCGACGGTGGAGACAGGGTCGTTCAACTTCGCCAAATCGGCGGAGACGGGGAATTCGGAGAACGTCGTCGTGATTCGCGGTATGCCGGACGTGGCGCGGCAATACGTCGAACACTGGCAGTCGCGGTGGGATTCTGGGCAAGCGTACGTCGCGAAGTGATGCGCGCTGTCGGGTGGATGCCGGGCTTGCATAAGTTGCGATGTGCAACTATATTGGTTGCGTGTCGCAACTTATGCGGCTTATCGTGCAACTTACGTGAGGCATCTCATGGACATCGTCGATCTTCCCGGCAAACCCCGCGACGCGGAGATTCTTGAGCTTCGCGATTTCTCCCGTCGACTGGTTCGCGAACTCGGCTTCATGCGCAACACGCTCGCCGATAGCGACCTCGCACCATCGGCCGTTCACGCCATCATCGAAATCGGCGCCACGCCGGGGATCAGCGCCAAGGATCTCGGCAATATTCTGCGTCTCGACAAATCGAATACGAGTCGTCAGGTCGCGAAGCTGGAGGCCGGCGGGCTCGTGCGACGCGCGACTGCAAGCGACGACGCGCGCGCCTCAGAGCTCTATCTGACCGACGCCGGGCAGAAACTGCGCAGCAAGATCGATCGCTTTGCGACCGATCAGGTGTCGAGCGCGCTTCGACGCATCGTGCCCTCGGATCAGGCGGCGCTGGTCCGCTCGCTCGCGTTGTATGCCGACGCGCTCGCGCAGGACAACTCGGCCAAACGCGACGCGGACGCCGACATCGCCACGCAGATCACCGAGGGCTATCAGCCTGGGTGCATCGGTGACATCGCGAGTCTTCACGCACGCTATTACGCGGCGCATTGGGGTTTCGGCGCGTTCTTCGAGAAGAAGGTGGCGACAGGGCTGGCCGAGTTTGCCGGCGCGTTGCCCTCGGACGGCAAAGCGTTGTGGCTCTACGTCGAGAACGGACGAACGCTGGCGTCGCTCGCCATCGATGGCAATCTCGAGACGGGCGTGGCTCACCTGCGCTGGTTCATCGTCGACGACGTGCTGCGCGGCACGGGCGTGGGGCGACGTCTGATGTCGAACGCCATGGCCTTCGTCGATGCGCGTTTTCGCGAGACCTATCTGTGGACGTTCAAAGGACTGGACGCGGCGCGCCATCTGTACGAGTCGAATGGCTTCCGTCTCACGGAGGAGTTCGAGGGCGATCAGTGGGGCAGTAAGGTCACCGAGCAGCGGTTCACGCGCACGAAAGGCTGACGAAAGGCTGAGGCGTCGGGGAGACGCTGAAAGCAGAGGCGATCGTGAGATCGCGGGCGAGCACGACAATGCGGACGATAGCGAAGCCAAGGCCGTGACGCTTACGCCTCGTGCGTTCGACGAAGCAACGGCAGCATGTCTGCCAGCGTAAGCACGGTGGACCGGGAATCGAAGGCCGTGGCGAACAGGCGGTCGTGCGCGACGGTGTCCGGATCGAAACAGCAGTCTTTCACGGTGAAAAGACGGTAGTCGGCGTCGCTCGCGTAAGCAACCGTCGAGAGCACGACGCCGGTCGACGCGATGCCTGTCATGATCAGCGTATCGATGCCGCGCGCCGCAAGCTGTGCCTGCAAGTCGGTACCGAAGAATGCGCTCGCACGGTGAGCGAGAATGCGCGGCTCATCCGGATGCCGTCCGAGTGCGGGGCAGATGTCGTCGTCGACAAATAACCCGAGCCGTTTGACGCCTTGCCCATTCCTGTTCATCGGACTGACTTCCGGATAGCCGCGGCTGAAGTGGAATTTGACGAAGAAGACACCGATACCCTGATCGCGGGCGGCATTGCACAGCGTGCGCGTGTTGGCCAGCAGTGTCGGGGCGACCGTCGGGAATAACGCAAGAATGTCGGTCTGGTAATGCATCACGAGCAGCGCCGTTTTCGCGGGGATGATTGTCGTGCTGAGCGCGTCGTAGGGATCTGCCGTCGAATCGACGGGCGTGCGTTCGATGGAGGACGGCATGAGGATTCGCGGTGGCAGGGGAATGGGGCGACTCTAGCATGATGTTGGGGGCGTCATTCGTCGTGCGATGTCGTGACCGGCGTGATGCTTCGGGCAGGGCTGATGGCCCTGCCGGTCGCCTGTAAAATCAGGCGCTAAGTTGCGCGTCACGCCGGCGCGAACCCCATTCACTCTCTTTGGCGAACCGCGATGGCCCGAAACACCGCATCCAAACGCCCGGACTGGGTCATTCGTGCCCAGCCGACAGAGGGTGTCGAGCGCATCGAGGCCTGGTTTCATGGCAAAGCGTATGCCATGCATCGCCACGATACGTACGCGATCGGTCGGACGATTGCCGGGGTCCAGAGCTTCAGCTATCGACGTAGTCGGCGCGACAGCGTGCCGGGTAACACGATCGTGCTGCATCCGGACGAGGCACATGACGGCCAGGCAGGCACCGACGAGGGCTTCCGCTATCGCATGATTTACGTGGATCCCGCACTTTTTCAGGACGTATTGGGTGGCAGTGGATTACCGTTTCTCGAAGGCGGGGTGACGACCGACCCTCGTATCGCGGCCGCGACGGAAGTCTTGCTCCAGCACGTCGACCATACCGTCGAACCACTTGAGCAGAATGACGCGCTGGCCGAGCTGGCGCATGCGCTAGCCGCTGTCGCTGGTGCGCCGCGCGCGCGAGGGAAGGGGGATTATTTTGCCGCCTGTCGCGCGCGCGATTATCTGCGCGCGAACTTCACGCGCGTGGTCACGCTCCCGGAATTGGAGGTGGCCACCGGTCGGGATCGCTGGAGTCTCTGTCACGATTTTCGGGCGTTCTACGGCACGAGCCCGTACCGCTATCTCACCATGCGCAGACTCGATGCGGTGCGACGCATGATGCTCTGCGGCGTTTCGCTTGCGAGTGCGGCGACAGATGCGGGCTTTGCCGATCAAAGCCACATGACGCGTCACTTTTTGAAGACCTTCGGCGTCACGCCGGGACGCTGGCTCCAGATCATGGCCAACGTGCGTCGCGGTTGAACACTCACCCAAGATCGTTCAATACAGCTCTCCGGCGACTACGTATTCTCGGAAGGATGTCTACACCGAACGGAGAGAACCATGTCTGCATCACTGATTCCCGGCACTGCACCTACCGCACGCGGACAATGCGAGGCGATTGACCTGACTGGCAAGATCGCATTGATCGACGGCCACTGGCAGCCGCGTGTGGTCGCGGAAATGAACGATTACCAGTTCAAGGTCGTGAAGATAGAAGGCGAATTTGTCTGGCACCAACACAGTGACACGGATGAGACCTTCATTGTGCTGGACGGCGAATTAAGGATCGACTTTCGCGGCGGCCCCTCGGGCGACGGCTCGATCGTGTTGCGTGCCGGACAGATGGCCGTCGTTCCGAAAGGGGTCGAGCACAAGCCCTGCGCACAAGGCGAAGTGAAGCTGCTGCTGGTCGAACCCCGAGGGGGGCTCAATACCGGGGACGGCGCAACCAGCGAGCGTACGGTGCTGAACGATCAGTGGATTTAAGGCCCCGCTGTCGAAACATCGGCGAGAGAATGCCTGAAGGGACTTTGTCGGTAGCGCGATTGACTTGCTGCCGAAGGAGAATGTGAGGCTGGAAATGAAAATGGCCGGCTTGGTAGCCGGCCAATCTTCACTTTTCACTCGTACGCCCGACTTGCTGAGCGACAGTGAATCAAATTTGGTTGCGGGGACAGGATTTGAACCTGTGACCTTCGGGTTATGAGCCCGACGAGCTGCCAGACTGCTCCACCCCGCGTCTGA
>NZ_MAOS01000025.1:0-123528 GCF_001721285.1 Pandoraea sp. ISTKB | reverse complement strand
GTCGGGCACGCTGGCGGCGTCTCCGGCGCCACGGCCGATCACGATCTGGTGTCCTGACGCGACCAGCTTCTTCACCGTCTCGGGCGTGGCCGCGACACGGGATTCGCCGGCAAGCGTTTCGGCGGGAATGCCGATTTTCATTGCGTATCTCCTTGGGTTTGTGAACTGATCTCATCAGAGGCCAAACCCATGCGCCCAAAACCGTGGGCCAAGGAGCCGCAGCGTCTGCGCTGCCGGGGCAGACGCACTACCTGTTTCGCCGCTGATGACATTAGTCCTGCACAAACCACTGCATTCGAACTACTGCACAAACCGGTGATGCGGTACTGCAACTGCACATTGCACTTTGCTGGTGCTGGAAGCTTACCCGAAGATTACAAACGCGCCTATTGCACGAAATGACATATGAATATGAACAATCGGTCATGAATGCGCCCCGATCGTCGGTCATCGACGCCGACCGACCGGTCGGTCGTGAAAGTTGTCCGTCTTCAGCGCCAAACCCCGTCAGACGGTAAAATGTCGCTTTTATCGGGGTCACCTCCCCGCGTCCCGCAAGGATGAGCCATGAATGCACGCTGGAAGCCCAACGTGACGGTTGCAGCGGTCGTCGAACGCGACGGCCGTTTTCTGTTTGTCGAAGAGCAAAAGCGCGCAGGTCTGCTGATCAACCAACCGGCCGGTCATCTGGAGCCGGGCGAGTCGATCGTCGACGCCGTCCGTCGCGAAGTGCTTGAAGAGACGGCACACACGTTCGAGCCGCAGCATCTGCTTGGCATCTACCTCGCCCCGGGACCGGAAGACATCGTTTATCTGCGTTTCACCTTCACCGGTGCGCTGGGCGAGTTCGACGCTTCGCGCACGCTCGACGAGGGCATCGTCGGCACCCTCTGGCTCACGCCGGATGAGGTCCGTGCACAGCGAACGCGGCACCGCTCGCCCATTCTCGAGCGCTGCATGGACGATTACCTGCGAGGGGTGCGGTACGACCTCGACATTCTTCAGACCCATCCGGCGCTGACCGGCGGGCAAGGCAACACATGAGTCAAAAACGCGTAGTGGTGGGCATGTCGGGCGGCGTGGATTCGTCGGTCACGGCATGGCTGCTCAAACAACAAGGCTACGACGTCGTCGGTCTGTTCATGAAGAACTGGGAAGACGATGACGACAGCGAATACTGTTCGACCCGGCAAGACTGGATCGACGTGGTGTCGGTCGCCGATCTGATCGGCATCGACGTCGAAGCGGTGAACTTCGCCGCCGAGTACAAGGACCGTGTCTTCGCGGAGTTCCTGCGCGAATACTCGGCCGGCCGCACGCCGAACCCGGACGTGCTCTGCAACGCCGAGATCAAGTTCAAGGCGTTCCTCGACCACGCCGTGGCGCTCGGCGGCGAGACCATCGCCACCGGTCACTACGCCCGCGTGCGTGAGCGCGACGGGCGCTTCGAGTTGCTCAAGGCGTTCGATCACACGAAGGATCAGAGCTACTTCCTGCATCGACTCAATCAGCAGCAGCTCTCGCGCACGATGTTCCCGCTCGGCGAAATGCCGAAGACGAAAGTCCGTGAAATTGCGGCGCAAATCGGTCTGCCCAACGCGAAGAAAAAGGATTCGACCGGGATCTGCTTCATCGGCGAACGACCGTTCCGCGACTTCCTCAACCGCTATCTGCCGACCAAACCGGGCCCCATGAAGACGCCGGACGGCGCGATCGTGGGCGAGCACGTCGGACTGGCGTTCTACACGCTGGGTCAGCGCAAGGGTATCGGTCTGGGGGGCAGTCGCGACGGCTCCGGCGAGCCGTGGTTCGTCGCCCGCAAGGACATGGCCAGCAACACGCTCTACGTTGTTCAAGGACACGACCACCCGTGGCTGCTCTCGGGCACGCTCGACGCCGAAGACCTTTCGTGGGTCGCGGGCGAGCCGCCGGCCGAGGGGACGCGTTGCGGTGCGAAGACCCGTTACCGTCAGGCCGACGCCGCTTGCGAAGTTGTGCACGCGAATGCCGATGGCCTCACGCTGTCGTTCTCGGACGCCCAGTGGGCCGTCACGCCTGGCCAGTCAGCCGTGCTGTACGACGGTGAGGTTTGTCTGGGCGGCGGCATCATTGCGTCGACGACGCCCGCCGTCGCGGGTGCGAGCGGTGCGGCTGGCACCACCGACACACAAGCCGCTGCCAAGGCGGCTGCCTCGAAACACATCATCCTCAACACGCATTGAAGCCGCCGGCGCTCGCCGGGGGGACACCCGGCAGCGTGCCGGCGAGTGTCCCCCCGCAAAAAGCCTAGGAGGTTTCATGTTTTCGCGCCGATTTCTGGCTCTCTGGATCGCCGTGGCGTTGCTCGTCGCAACGCTTGTGCTGGTACTGGTCGACGGATGGAATCCGCTTTGGCCGATACCGTTCGCTGCGTTGGTCGTCCTCGGGGTCTGGGACGTCGTGCAGCAGCGTCACGCCGTGCTGCGCAACTACCCGCTGTGGGGGCACTTCCGCTTCCTGTTCGAGTTCATCCGCCCGGAAATCCGCCAGTATTTCGTCGAGGACGATACCTCCGAGACACCGTTCTCCCGCGCGCAGCGCAGCATCGTCTATCAGCGCGCCAAGGGTGATGTGGACAGCCGTCCGTTCGGCACCGAGCTGGACGTCAAGGCCACCGGCTACGAATGGATCGCCCATTCGCTCGCGCCGACCGTGCTGAAGGACCACGACTTTCGCATCACTATCGGACCGGATCGTGCGCAGCCGTATTCGGCATCGATCTTCAACATCTCTGCCATGAGCTTCGGCGCGTTGTCGGCCAACGCGATTCGCTCGCTCAATCGCGGCGCCAAACTCGGCAACTTCATCCACGACACCGGCGAAGGCTCGATCTCGCCGCATCACCGCGAGCAGGGCGGGGATCTGATCTGGGAGGTGGCGTCGGGTTACTTCGGCTGTCGCAACGACGACGGTACGTTCAATGCGGAGAAGTTCGCCGCACAGGCCACCACGCCGCAAGTGAAGATGATCGAGGTGAAGCTCTCACAGGGGGCGAAACCGGGGCACGGCGGCGTGCTGCCCGCCGCGAAGATCACGCCGGAAATCTCCGCGACACGCGGGGTGCCGATGGGGCAGGACTGCATTTCGCCCTCCCGTCACAGCGAGTTCTCGACGCCGCTGGGGTTGCTGCAATTCGTCGACAGACTGCGTACGCTCTCCGGCGGCAAGCCGACCGGCTTCAAGCTGTGCATCGGGCATCCGTGGGAGTTTTTCGGCATCGTGAAGGCGATGCTCGACAGCGGCATCCTGCCCGACTTCATCGTGGTGGACGGCTCGGAAGGCGGCACTGGTGCCGCACCGCTGGAGTTCACCGATCACGTGGGGGCGCCGCTGCAGGAAGGGCTGCTGCTGGTGCACAACACGCTCGTGGGTGCGGGGTTGCGCGACAAGATCCGCATCGGGGCGTCCGGCAAGATCGTCACGGCATTCGATATCGCGCGCACGCTCGCCATTGGCGCAGACTGGTGCAATTCGGCGCGCGGCTTCATGTTCGCGATCGGGTGCATTCAGTCGCAGAAGTGCCACACGGATCGGTGCCCGACCGGGGTTGCAACACAAGACACGTTGCGTCAGCGCGCACTGGTCGTGCCGGACAAGGCGCAGCGCGTGCATCAGTTCCACTCCCATACGTTGCACGCGTTGCAGGAGCTGATTCAAGCGGCGGGGTTGTCGCATCCGTCGGATCTGCGGGCGCATCACATCGTCAAGCGGGTGTCTTCCAACGAGATTCGCCTCATGTCCGAATCGCTCAAGTACCTTGAGCCGGGCGATCTGCTGCGTGGGCAGTTTCGTTACCAGTTGTACGAGAAGTACTGGCCGATGGCGCGCGCCGACAGTTTCTCTCCGGCAGCCGTCGCCTGATCGGACGACGGTTTCACGACCTGGCTTTCGTCTGAATGCAAAACCCGACGCGATGTGGCGTCGGGTTTTTTTATATTTCCCGATAGTTTTCTTCCCAAATACCAAAAGTGCGGGCCGTGGCGACTCACATTAAGGTCTCCACCGGATGATGCTCGCGCGCGTACTCGCCTATCGTGTGGCCTTCGACTTTGTCATCCCGCCGACGGATTGTCGTCAGAGGAGGAGCCTATGAGTACGGTGCGATTTCTGATCAGCCGCCACGATGTCAAACTCAGTGTGAACGGTCTTGTGCATACGTTGCCTGCGGGCAGCATGACCGCGACCAGTTCAGACGCGACGATGGACGCCCCAGGGCCCGTGGTGTCTCACGATTTTCATGCCTGCGATTTGCAGGCGCTGTATCCGGACGTCGTCGATCTGCTCGATCGTCGTCCGCTGGGTGTCTTCCACCGTCAGGCGGCCCGTACGCTGGTTCTCGAACCCACGATGGTGGATGTGGCCATGACGTTGCAGAACGTCGATCGCATGGCGATGCTGCGTTTCTTCTACGTCTACTGCCTGTGTCGAGACCAGCGCTACTTCTCGGCGATGTTGCGCCAGACGATTGCGGGCAGTCATTCGCTGTTCGATTTCGTCGAGGCGAATTTTCACCGGCCGTGGCCCGTCGGGCGGCTGGCCGAAGAGTTCGGCATGCCGCTGCGCAAGTTTCGCTATCTCTTTCAGCAGACGTACGGCATGCCCGCCAAGCAGTGGTTGCTGGAGCGGCGGTTGCGGTTGGCGCGTGACTTGCTGCTGTCCACCCGTCACAAGGTGCTGGACATCGCGCTCGAATGTGGCTTTACCAATCACGCTCACTTCACCGACACCTTTCGCAAGCGCTTCGATTGTGCGCCGACGGAGATTCGTCTGGGCACGCCGCCGCAGCGTGGCGGGCGACGCGTTGCGATGCCGCGTGCGGATGCCTATGCCGCCATGCGCGCCGATCTCGTGGCCGGTCATGGCGCGATTACCGATGCGGGGGTGCTATGAACGTCGAGGAGATTCATCGCAGCATGGGCGAAGGCGTGCGCCGCATGTCGGACGAAGCGACGCAGGCCGTGCGAACGAAGAAGACGAACGATGCCAGAGACATGCTCGACGTGCAGTTCAAGTTGCAGCAGTTCTCGACGGCCATCGGTTTGCACAGTGCGACCATCAAGCTCATCAAAGATACGGTGATGGGCATCATCGCCAAGATCGCATGATGGCCGTGTCCTCGACGCCGTCGAATCCACCCGTTTCGTCGACCCCCAGTCGGGCGGAAGCGCCCCCGATGCCGTGGCTTGTCAACGCGGTTCGCCAGCAAATCGTGGAACTGGCGCTTGCGGGTGCGCAGCACGGTATGGAAGCGGAAGCGAGAGCGATTCTCGCGGCTCTCCCGTCACTGGTGCCGCAGGACGACGCGCGTCAGTGTCTTCACGCAGCGCTTCTCATTGCACTTGGCGACACGGTGGCAGCGCGGTCGTGTCTTCAGGATCTCGTCGCACGTGGGCAGGCCGACGTTCCGACGGCCAATGTTCTGCGCCAGTGGCTTGACGCAACCGACGCGGGGCGGTCGCGGCCTCACGTGATGGCATCTGCTGCGTCGCCCGTGTCGTCGGCCCCGTGGAACCCAACGCACCCTTCGAACCTATCAGTCTCGGCGCTCCCGTCGACACCATCGGACCTATCGTCCGTATCACCCGCACCGCCCGCATCGTCTCCCTCTTCACCATCCTCCCTCATTCCTTCGTCATGACGACTCCGCTCATTTCATCGACAGTCACGCACGCCGTGGCTGCGGCCCTCCCGTCCAAGATTCCGGCGCCAGCATGGAATGTGAATGGCGCGGATGCCGCCCGCTTCGAACAGGCATTGGCGAGTGCGCCGTCGCTGCCCGAACATCACTTGTTCAGTGCTGCAGGCAAACTGGCGGGCAATACGGAGCATCTCGTGCAACGGGTCGCGCTGGATGAGCGGACGCTCGACGATCCTACTCACATGGTTGCCGCCCAGCGCGAAATTACCGAGCGAGTGCTGGCCCTTGAGTTTGTCGCGAAGACGGCCGGTGCCGTGACACAAGGGGTGAACAAGCTGGTCCATATGCAATGACGCGCCGGGGCCGTATTGGAAATTGCATCGTGAACTGCTTTCGGGGACGCACGCGTGGCCGGGGTTGGCTCGTCTGCGTTTTCCTGCTCGTACTCACGGGATGCAAGGTCGAGTTGCATCGCGCCTTAAGCGAGACCGAAGCGAATCAGATGCTTGCGCTGCTGCTGGTCTCGGGGCTTCAGGCGGACAAGCGCGCCGACACCGCTGGCATCACCGTTCGCATCGAGCGGGGCGATTTCGTCCGTGGTGTGGAGGTGCTTCGTCAGCATGGACTGCCGCGTCAGAAGCGTGCGTCGGTCGAAGACGTCTTCCCGCCGGGGCAACTCGTCAGTTCGCCCGTACAGGAGCAGGCGAAACTCATCTTCCTCAAGGAGCAGCGGCTCGAACGCATGCTGGCGGCGCTGGATGGTGTGATGGTCGCGGAGGTGTCGATTGCGCAGGTGCCCACGGACTCTGCTGGCCGCGCGACGTTGCCTCCCGGAGTCGCAGTCTTCGTCAAATACAGTCCCGAAATCAATATGTCGCAACGCATGACGGACATACGCAGCCTGGTGCACGACAGTGTGCCGGGCGTGTCACCCGAACGCATCAGCATCGTGTTGCAGCCTGCCGATTACCGGCTGCCGCGTGCGGCCATCGAAGCGGTCGACAGGGCATCGACGGATGGCGCGACAGTGGGCGTGGTAACGAAAGCCAAGGCGGGAGCCGGAACGGAAGCGATTCCGCAGGCAACGGATGGCCGGCGGTGGTATCCGGTCGTGGCGTGGGCGGTATTGGCCGTGGCCGTGGTTGCGCTCGGAACGGCTGCGGTGGTGGGCTGGCGCCGGAGGGAGGTCTGGGTGAGCTACCTTCGGCGACGCAGCGTGAGGGCATCGTGACCGGAGGCGCACTACGCGCACTCATGGCGCAACTGGTCTGGCAGCCCGGCGCGCAGATGGACGACGGGTGGTGGGATGTGCTGGGACTCTCGTCGTGGAAGGTGCCATATCGGCGCCATCCTGCATGTCGACGGCACGTCGATCGCCTCATCGTTGCGCGGCGCGGGTGGCCTGTGGCCCGTCACGCCGTGCGCTGTGTGCCTCCGGAAGGCGATGCCACAGATGCCATGCTGCCCATCTTGCGCCTCGTGCCGAACCTGCGTCGTGTCGCACTCGCCTATGGGTTGCGTCGGCTAGGGTGTCCGGACTACTTGCTGCTGGGCACCTATCGCCGTGCATTGTCGCCCTGGCTTGACGCATGGC
Organism: Pandoraea sp. ISTKB; assembly: GCF_001721285.1. Taxonomy (NCBI): domain Bacteria; kingdom Pseudomonadati; phylum Pseudomonadota; class Betaproteobacteria; order Burkholderiales; family Burkholderiaceae; genus Pandoraea; species Pandoraea sp. ISTKB. Next base: position 116,257 of record NZ_MAOS01000025.1, on the reverse strand, counting down.
AATGCGATCGCCTGTTGTTGATGCGACGCGACTGGCCGTCGAGTCCCGAGTTCTCGCCTGAGACGATTGCCACGGCAGCACTGGCAGTCATCCACGAGCCACTCCACCGTCTGTGCCACGGCCGCTTGCCGTGCCGCTTCGGCCAGCGTGTCCGCCTGAGCCTGCGCCTGCGCCTTTGCCGCCTCCTGCCACGCAAGGCGTTGCGCATCAATGTCGCGCCGTGCCTGATCCAGCGATGCCCGTGCGGCCTCACGCTCGGCGCGCGCCTCCTCCATCCAGCGAACACGTTGACTCGCCTGCTCGCGCAGTTGCGTCAGTGTCTCGCCGGAAACCACAAGTCCCGCAGGCGCGGGACCGTCAATGGTTTCGATGGGGGTCAATGCGTAGTCGATGACATACATAGCATCCTCTCCAACGCCGCAAGACGCGGCCAGATGTCGTCCACCGCAGGTGCTTCGGACGTCAACGCCGATACAACGGTCGGCGGTGGCAGCAAAATTCGGGCAGCCACGTGTGCCGCAGACGCGGTCGATGCCGCTGATGCCGCTGATGCCGCTGATGCCGCTGATGCCGCTGATGCCGCTGGCACCGATGATGCCTTGCGCACCGTGCCTGTCACCCACGTGGCCTGCGCCGCTTGCGTCGGCTGTGTCGGCTGTGTGGGTTGTGTCGGCTGCGTCGGTTGTGTCGGTTGTGTCGGCTGCGTCGCTTGTGTCGTTTGTGTCGTCTGCGCCGCCCCCGCCGCCAGCATCATCCGTGCCGCCTGCGTTGCTTCCGCCGCCCGTGTCGGGTGTGCAGCATGCGTCACTTGATCCGTGAGCGCATCATCGTCGGACGACATCGTGACGACGGACACGGCATCGAGACAAGCACCGGTGAGGCAACGATGGAGCGCGAGATCGTGCGTTCGCTGGAGCGTCGCGTTGCGGACGCGGTGACCGGCGCACTGTCGAACTTTGTCGAGAAGCTTGACGCCGGGGAACGCTTCGCGCATCGCGTTGGCCAGACGTTACCGGGGCTGGTGCGCGAAGGGGCGCTGGTCATGCGTGTGCCTCCGGTGCAGCACAGCGCCATCGCCAATGCACTGCGAGACGCCGATATCGTGCTGCCTTGCTCCCCGGATGCGACATTGACTGGCCGTCAGGCGCGTATCGAGAGCGAGTGGGTCACCGTCTGTCTCGATCTCGATGCGGATCTCGAAGCGGTCATCGACCGTTTGCGTGTCGGCCCGAGTCTGGAGGTGGCATATGGTTGAGCGTCTGCCGTCGTCCATCGATTCGCGCGCCACTACACCTCGGGAGAATCCGGCGCTCGAACGCATTTTGGCCGACGAGTGGCAAGCGCTCGAAGCCGACGGTCAGTCGTCGAGAACGTCATTCACCGAGGTTCCCGGCCATGTCGCCCTGATCGAAGCCACCATCGCACAGAACGAGGAAGCGGCATTCGCGGAGTCGCAGGAGAACCTTAGCTTTGCGCTGGGCGTGCGCTTTCGCAGGACTGGCGAGCGCGACGTGCGCGATGACAGGCAGCGTGCGCGGGCGCTGTTCGAGCAACAGATGCACCGGTTACCGCGCGTCCATTGGAGTCTGTATGTCCCTGCTCGACCACCCGGTCCAGCTCATCGTATTGCTCACGCTGCTCTCGATCATGCCGTTGCTGGTGGTGTTGGGGACTGCGTTTCTGAAGCTGGCCGTCGTGTTCGCGCTGCTGCGCAACGCGTTGGGCACTCAGCAGATTCCGCCCAATATCGCAATCTACGGCCTGTCCCTCGTGCTCACCTGTTTCATCATGGCGCCGGTCGCGTTCGATATCGAGGCGAACCTTGGCGCGCGTCCGGTGTCGCTATCTTCCAGAAGTTTCGTGGCCGACGTCGACGCCAGCGTACTCAGTCCGTACCGCAAGTTTCTCACCCGTCACACCGATCCCCGGCAACGCGACTTCTTCACGGGCCTCGGCAGCGAAACATGGCCTGAGGCGCATCGTGACCGGCTTGGCGCAGATTCCCTCCTCGTGCTGATGCCGGCGTTTGCGTTGAGTCAACTCGCCGAAGCCTTCAAGATCGGTCTTCTGCTGTATTTGCCGTTCGTCGTGATCGATCTCGTCATCTCGAACATCCTGCTGGCGATGGGGATGATGATGGTCTCGCCCATGACGATCGCCCTGCCGTTCAAACTGCTCATTTTCGTGATGATGAACGGCTGGGAGCAACTCGTGCGGCAGTTGATGCTGTCGTACGCATGACGGCGCGCAGGGCTGGCCGATGAGTGAAGCCATCGTCGTCAATCTCACGAGCGAAATGCTCTGGCTCACGCTGCTGATGTCGCTGCCGACCGTGGTCGTCGCCTCGGCCGTGGGGGTGCTTGTCTCACTCGTACAGGCGCTCACCCAGGTGCAGGATCAGACCGTGCAGTTCCTCATCAAGCTGATCGCCGTGTCGGTCACGCTGGCCGCGACCTACGCATGGATGGGGCACGTGCTGCTTAACTACGCTGGCAATGCGTTCGCGCAGATCAGCCGGATGGGGTGAGGGCCATGCTGATGTCATCCGGCACTTTGCTCGCTCCGCTGTGGACCGATCTGTTCGGCTGGCTGCTGGCGTGGGGCGTGGCGATGCTGCGTCCGCTTGGTATTGCGATGCTGCTGCCGGTGCTCTCCGTCGGCATGCTCGGTGCGGGCCTGTTGCGTAACGCACTCGTGCTCGCGCTGGCGCTGCCTGTCGTCTCGCTCGTGCACGCCACATTGGAAATGCCGACGCAGTGGGGGGCGTGGGCATCGCTCATCTTGCGCGAGCTTTGCATCGGCGGGCTGCTCGGGTTCGTTGCGACATTGCCGTTCTGGGCCGTCGACATGACAGGGTACGTGATCGATACGATGCGTGGCGCCTCGATGGCCAGCGTGCTGAACCCGCTCATGGGGGCGCAATCGTCGATCTTCGGTATCGCCTTCACCCAGATGCTCTGTGTGCTGTTCTTCGTGACGCCGGCGGCACACGCGGTGCTCACGGCGCTCTACGACTCCTACGTTGTCTTGCCGGTCGGCAGTGGGTGGCGTTGGGAGGAAGCGTCGCAGGCGTGGTTGCTGTCGCTGTGGCAGGCGATGCAGGTCATGTGCGTTGCTGTCGCGTTGCCTGCGATGGTCGTGATGGTGCTCGTCGACATGTCGATGGGCTTCGTGAATCGCGCCGCGCAGCAGCTCAACGTGTTCTTCCTCGCCATGCCGGTCAAGAGCGCTATGGCGTTGCTTGTGACGGTGGCGAGTCTGCCGTTTGCCATCGCCGTGCCGCTTGCACACTGGTATCGCCTGCCCGAAATGTTTCGGGCGTGGTCTGCGATGGTGCTACCCGCGTCGTGAGGCACGCATGAGCGAAAAGAACCTGCCCCCGACTCCCAAGAAGATCGACGACGCGCGCAAGAAGGGGCGCGTTGCCAAGAGCGCCGATCTTGCCGTCTGCATGCAACTCGGCGCGGTGCTCGCCTGGCTGATGTTCGAGGGACCGGCCCTTCACGATGCGCTGCAAGCACTCGTCTCGCGCATGCTGCTCGTGCTGCGTGATCCTGTCGATGAAGCCGTGCAGGGCATGCTCGGCCCTTCGCTATTGATTTTCGTCCGCTTCGCCGGTGGCCTCGCGATTCTGCTGATCGTGACCACGTGGCTGGCGATGGTGCTGCAAGTCGGCGCGCTGGTCGCGCCCGAAGCGATCCGTCCCAAGTACGAGCGCATCGATCCTGTGGCCAAGGCGAAGCAGTTGTTTTCGATGCAGTCGCTATTCGAATTCGGCAAGTCGTTGATCAAGGTCACCGTGCTGGGCGTGGTGTTTTTCTATCTGATTCGGCAGTACACGCCATCGCTCGCCGTGCTGCCGCAATGTGGCCCGGCATGCGGGCTGGCACTCACGGTCAGGCTGTTGTTCTGGTTGATGGCGGTGTTGGTGGTGGCGTACGTGGTGTTCGGCGGGCTCGACTTTGCGTATCAGAAGTATCAGCTCCGCAAGCAGCTCATGATGTCTCACGATGAAATCAAGCGGGAGTCGAAGGAAGTCGAGGGCAATCGCGAGATCAAGAACAAGCGGCGCGATATTCATCGGGAGACGATCGAGAGCGGCAGTCTGTCGAGCAACGTCAAACGATCGACGGCGGTCGTGCGAAATCCGACTCGGCTTGCGATCTGCCTGCGCTATGTCCCCGGGGAGACGGCGGTGCCGCTGGTCATCGAGAAGGGGCGCAACGAGCGCGCTCGCACGATCGTGCGTATCGCCGAGCGCGAAGGTGTGCCGGTGGTCGAGCATGTGCCGGTGGCGCGTCGATTGATGGAAGACGTCGAGATCGATGCCCCGATTCCCTCCGACCTGTTCGATGCGGTCGCTGCGATATTGCGTCTGGCACTCGATCTTCCTTACGAGGTGCAGGCCACGTCAGAGACGGACGCCCCTCGGCATCCCGAGCCGGGAGACGTGGCATGAGCGCCCCGTCGATGCTGCCGTTGCACCGCGTGTGGCGGATCGTCGTCCTCGTCTCGGCAGCGCTGATGCTGAGCGGACTCCCGACGAAAGCCGCGGATCGTGGGCTGTTGCCCCATCATCCCCGTTTGGCTGACGCGCAGATCGCTGTGCCGGTCGTTAGCGCTTTGGCCGGTGGGGCGAGGGTGGAACTTCGGGTTGCGCAGGGGGCAGATGCGACCCTCAATGGGGGGGCAGGCGATTCATCACGTGACGGCAAACGCGCGTTGCCCGACGATCCGCGCGAAGCGGCCAGGCGTCTGGTGTCGTCGTTTCGCGAGCCGGAGGTGGCGACGCCAGTCACTATCGCGTCCGCAAGGTCGTTGGCGGACGGGAAGGTGAGTTCGGGGGCGGGCGGCGCCTCGGAGGGGACCACGGACGGGTTGATGGAAGCACCGGGGAGCGTGTCGATATCGAGGTCGGTGGCCGCGCAGTCCACGACATTACCGCCCGCCGAAAGTCAGCCCTCCGCAACGCTCCCCTTCGACAACCTCGTGCGACGCGCAGCGTATGCCAGCTCGGTCGACGCGGCGTTACTGCACGCGATTATCGACACCGAGTCGGGATACGACCCGCAAGCGGTGTCCGAGCGCGGCGCCATCGGGCTGATGCAGGTCCTGCCCCGCACCGGCCAGCGCTTCGGGGTGCGGCGTCTTGAGGATCCCGCCGAGAATGTGAGGGCGGGGGCATCGTACGTGCGCTGGTTACTCTCGCGATTCGACGGCGATGTGAGCCTTGCGCTTGCGGCCTACAACGCGGGAGAGGGGGCTGTGTTGCGATACGGGCGTCAGGTGCCGCCGTTTCCGGAGACACAGAAGTATGTCCGCAAGGTCATGGCGGGCTATTCGCGCCTGCGGGAGGCGGGCGTAGCGGGGGGCGCTGTCGTGGCTGGCGTGGCAGGGACGCCGCATGCGCACGATATGCCCGGTGCCGCCGGAGGTTCTGCCAAGACGGCTCGGGCGCAGGCGCACGCCCCTGCCTCAACGTCGTCCCGATCGCCCCTTGCTACGGTGGTACGTGGCGAGGGGGATTACGGGGTCGCCGGCATGGCGTCGGCGAACGACGGGAATGGTATCGGCGGCATGGCTAACGGCGCCGTCACCAGCGCTGGTAAAAACGCGGACAACCGCACGGAAAGCATCAAAGCCCCCATCACCCCAGACCAGAAGGCCGACCGCGCATGGCGTTTGCTACGGGGTTTGGGGGCGTTGATTACGCGCAGCCCGGCTGCAGACGCCGCGAGGCCTACCGGGCATGCCGCCCGGGACCGCGATCAGCCGGCGGTCGTCATGCCGTCGCGCGTGCGCGAGCGAGCCACTGGCGCCGCGCTGGGGCCAGCCGGGCGGGACGCCCGGGCATCCGCGCTTCCGGGGTAATCAGAGGGCCGGGGCGGTGACTGGTGCAGGCGCTGCGTTGGTCGGAACGGTATCCGCGACCGAAGGGCGGGCGGACATGCGCTCGAAATGGCGGGCGAGGTTGGGGTGCGTGTCGCGCCAGTCGATCTCCGGATAGCGGAAATCGAGGTAACCCAGCGAGCAGACCACGGCTACGTCGGCCAGCGTGAGGCGGTTGCCTGCGCACCACTGACGTTCATCGAGCCCGCGTGCCATGGCGCGCAGGCTTTCCCGGATCTTGCCCAACTGACGGTCGATGAACTTCTGGGAGCGCGATGCCTCGTCGTGGTACATGCATTCGACGCGAATCTGCACGGCGGCGTCCGTCACGCCGTCGGCCAGGGCTTCCCAGCAGCGCACTTCGGCGCGCTCGCGGCCAGACGGGGGGATGAGCTTGCCGACCGGGGAAAGCGTGTCGAGATACTCGCAGATCACCCGGGAGTCGAACACGGCTTCGCCGTCTTCCATCACCAGACACGGCACTTTGCCGATCGGGTTCGACTCCTGAATGCGGGTGTCGTCCGCCCAGACGTTCTCCAGCTCGAGCTTGTAGTCGAGCTTTTTCTCAGCCAGCACGATGCGGACTTTACGAACGTAGGGACTGGCGAGGGCACCGATCAACTTCATGTGAATCCTTGATAAATCGCTTTAGCGCGGGGGAGAGTATAACGTGCGGGATGGCCGGGGCCGGGGAATGGTAAAATACTGGCCTTTCCGAGTTGGCACATCGCCGGCTCCCCCGGTTTTCTTTTTCGGTGCCCAGTGCCATGTCCGACGAATTCTCCCCATTGACCGCGCTCTCCCCGCTCGACGGCCGTTACGCCAGCAAGACCGACGCCCTGCGTCCGTGGCTGTCCGAGGCGGCATTCATGCGCAATCGCGTGAAAGTCGAAATCCATTGGCTGATCGCCCTGTCCAAAGCCGGTTTCGCCGAGATCGCCCCGTTCTCGGGCGCGGCGGAGACGTTCCTGCTGAATCTGGCCGCCAACTTCTCGAACGCCGATGCCCAGCGCATCAAGGACATCGAGAAGGTCACGAACCACGACGTGAAGGCTGTCGAGTACTGGCTCAAGGAGAAGGTGCAGGGCCAGGCCGAACTGGAGAAGGCCAGCGAGTTCATTCACTTCGCCTGCACGTCGGAAGACATCAACAATACGTCGCACGGCATGATGCTCAAGGGCGCGCGCGACGAAGTGATCGTGCCGGCGCTCGAATCGCTCGTTACCAAGCTCAGCGAACTGGCCCGTGAACACGCTTCCCAGCCGATGCTCTCGCGCACGCACGGTCAACCGGCCTCGCCGACCACGCTCGGTAAGGAAATCGCCAACGTGGCGGTGCGTCTGGCACGTGCGCTCGAGCGCATTCGTCGTGTCGAGTTGCTCGCCAAGATGAACGGTGCCGTCGGTAACTACAACGCTCACCTGTCGGCGTACCCGGAATACGACTGGGAAAACTTCTCGAAGACGGTCATCGAGCAGCGCCTGGGCCTGACGTTCAATCCGTACACCATCCAGATCGAGCCGCACGACTACATGGCCGAACTGTTCGACGCCGTGGCCCGTGCCAACACGATCCTGCTGGATCTGAACCGCGACATTTGGGGTTACATCTCGGTCGGCTACTTCAAGCAAAAGACGAAGGCCGGCGAAATCGGTTCGTCGACCATGCCGCACAAGGTCAACCCGATCGACTTCGAAAATTCGGAAGGTAACCTCGGTCTCGCTAACGCCGTGCTGCGTCATCTGGCCGACAAGCTGCCGGTCTCGCGCTGGCAGCGTGACCTGACGGATTCGACCGTGCTGCGTAACATCGGCGTGGCGTTCGGCTACAGCCTGCTCGCGTACGACTCGTGCCTGCGCGGTCTGGGCAAGCTCGAAGTGAACCCGCAGCGTCTGGACGAAGACCTGGACAATACGTGGGAAGTGCTGGCCGAGCCGGTGCAGACCGTGATGCGTCGCTTCGGTGTGCCGAATCCGTACGAGCAACTCAAGGAGCTCACGCGCGGCAAGGGCATCACGCGCGAAGCGCTGCAAGCCTTCATCAAGCAACTGGCCATTCCGGAAGACGCCAAGGCGCGCCTGCTGGAAATGACGCCGGCCAATTACGTGGGTATCGCCGAGTCGCTGGCCAAGCGCGTCTAAGTCGCCCCACGACAGCACCACGCGCTTTATCCGTCGTAACGAAACGGGCCGCTTCTGCGGCCCGTTTTGCATGGTTCGTCCCCCTGCGCTTCGGTGCGTCCCCTCTCGATTTCCCCCGCTTTTCTCCGGTTACGTCTCCGTACGTGGTGCCTATGGACGGCTTCGGGCCTGCTTCTGTCCCGCTTCTGTCCTTATGACAACTGTGTCATACGGGTACGCAAGTTGGTGTGTATCATAGCCCCACAAACCATAAGGAGAACCCCACAAATGAAGTTCACTCTCGCAGTTGCAGCGCTCGCCGCTGCCGCAGCTACCGTTGTGCCGGCCGTCGCGCAAGCCCAGTTCGCCAAAGCCGACGACGCCGTGGAGTATCGTCAGTCGGCCCTTTTCCTGCTGGGTAACCACTTCGGCCGTATCGGCGCTGTCGTGAAGGGCGATGCGCCGTTCAACAAGGACGACGTCGCGAAGAACGCCGAGCTTGTCGCCACGCTCTCGAAGCTGCCGTGGCCGGCCTTTGAAGGCGGTCAGACGAACGGCAAGAGCAAAGCCAAGCCGGAAGTCTTCTCCGACAAGGCGAAGTTCAGGGACGCCGCCAACAAGATGGAAACGGCCGTCGCGCAGCTCAACACCGTGGCCAAGGGCGGCGACCTCGCGTCGATCAAGACCGCTTTCGGCGAAGCTGCGCAAACCTGCAAGAGCTGCCACGACAACTTCCGCGCGAAGTAAGCAGTCTCGCTGTTACGATGAAAAAGCCGGTCGTTTTCGAGCGACCGGCTTTTTCTTTTGCCGCGACGATCTTGCCCCGCAGGGTCAGTAGGACGGCAATGCTGCGACAGCCGGGGCCAGATTCACGATGCGATACACCAGCGCCGAAGCCAGCACGATCAGCACCAGCGCACCCACGCGTACGCGCCAGTCGTCGCGTGCAGGAAGCGCCGGCCCGGTGAGTTTCTTGTCTCCGAGGATCATCGGCTTGATCAGGTCCTTCTTGCGGGCAACGCGGTAGTACACGATCGCCAGCACATGCAGCGCCACGAGTGCGATCAGCACCCATTGATTGCGCAGATGCCAGCCGGTGAGCATATCGCTGGTGTCCTTGTCGATGAACTTGACGAGGGGACCGTCGTTGAAGATGTCGTCATTGGAGAACAGACCCAGTCCGACCTGAATGCCGAAGAAGAGCAGCATGGCGATGACCGACAAGCCGCCGAGCGGCGTGTGGCCCGCAAAACGCCCCTCGGTGCCCGAACCGTCGCGGCCATCGCGCAACGACCGGAAGAACGTACGCGGACCGGTGACGAACGCCGAGAAACGCGCATAACGCGGACCGGCCACACCCCACACGAGACGGAAGATCAGCAGCGCGAGCACCGCGTACCCGCACCAGAAGTGGTAGATCATCGCGTTGCCGCCGGTCTTGGCCGTCACGTAGGCCGCTACCGCCAGTACGACAAACGACCAGTGGAACAGACGAGTGGGCAAGTCCCAGATGCGGATCGGCTTCATTGGCGTGAAATTTCGTAAATAGCGAATTTCGCGAGATTACCGCAAGCCCGTGACGCCTGCACGTTCGGGCGGCAACAGGCCATGTTGGGGAATTTCCCGCGCCGCGTGACGGGCGTTCGCTGTCAGGCTGACGGACATTCTCCATGCACGTCCCGCCTGCGCCTGCGCACGTGGCCGCCCGCTCATGAATTCGCTTCCTGCCGACAGCCCGGTCGCGGCCTCCGCTTCCCAATCCCTCCCTCGTTTGCCTTGTCTGGTGCGCTTGAGCGCAACCGTCATGTCGATGACGTGTGCGGGCAATCTGCTGATTCGCCTGTTCGGTGTAGCGACGCTCGCTCCTGGTGTCGGGGCGCAGACCAACGCTCACGAGTGGATGACATGGCTTTGGTACGGGCTTCGCTACGACCTGTTGCTCGTGAGCTGGGGGATGGCGGTGTGGCTGCTGCCGCTGGCGATCCTGCGCGTGAAGTATGCGTCGACGCCGCTGGCCCGCACCGCTTTCACGGCGGGCGTCATTGCGTGGTTCGTGATCTCGAATGCGTTAGCGCTGGTGGAGCACGACTACCTGCGCCACTTCGGCGAACCGTTCGGCGCGAACTTTTTCAGTGTGCTCGATGGTGATACCGCCACGGCGACAGACGCTACAACGCACCTCCTGCGCATCGCCATGCCGTTGGCGAGTGCTGCATGTCTCGGCGCGGCCCAAGCGTGGGGCACTTTCCGGTATGCATTGGTCCCCGAGCGCGAAGCGACGTGGCGTGATGCCATCGTGCAAGTGCTCGTCGTCTCGATCGTGCTGATGGTGGGATGGGGGCGACCTTCGGCGCGTCTCGTGGATCCGGCTGGGATCAGCGTGGCACGAGACCCGGTGCTGGACGACCTGCTCGTCAATACGCCCGTGCGTCTGATCCTCGTACTCAGGCAGACGTGGGAGCCGTCGCGGGAAGGCTTGTCACCGGCGCAAGCGGGGCAGGCGGCGCAGCGGGCGTTGCGCGCGCACGGATTCGCGGATGCCGCTGCGCTCGTCAAGGCATTGCGAGGCGATGAAAGCGATAAGGTCGATGAGGGCGATGAGAGTGGTAAGCACGATAAACGTGATGGGCACGATGACTCGGTGGATGACTCGGATGCCACTCACCCAGCAGATGCCGAAGCGACCCGTGCGCCTGACGAAGACCCGACGGCAGTGCTGCTGCGCGCGCCGTGGCATCGTACCCCGCCCAGCGAGAGGCTCGCTGCCCATCCCCCGCACGTGGTGTTCGGTCTCATGGCCGGGTGGGGGGGCTATGGGCTTTCGCTCGATGCTGACGGTTTTCCGATCGCCGGCGCGATGCGCAGACATCTGGATGCCGGATGGTGGTTCCGGCACGCCGTGGCGGCTCGCGCCGACACGTTTTCGACGATCGAGCACTTGCTTGTCAACAGTGGTAGTGCGGCGTCGCTGCTGACGGGCGAGAACCGGCCGGTCGCGTTCGAATCGGCGGCGGCACGACCGTTCCAGCAGCACGGCTATCGAACCGTGTTCGTCTATGGCGGCGCTCGCACGTGGCACAACATCGAGCGGGTCATGCGCAGGCAGGGGTTCGACGACGTCGTCACACAAGCTGACATCGTCGCCCGATATCCGCGGGCCGACACTGGGAATGATGGGGTGTACGACGGCTATCTCTGGCGCTACGTCCACGACCTGCTGGAGGAGGCGGACGCCAAGGGACAACCGCTCTTCGTCTTCGCGCTGACGACCAGCAATCGCCAGCCCTTCAACGTGCCGGATGACGCCGCCACCGGCCCGTTCGATCTGACGAAGGGATGGCGGGAGTCACCTGCCGACGCCGCCGAGCGTGACGCGCGTCAGCGCGGTGTACGTGCCTATCGGTACGCGATGGACGCGCTGGGCGATTTCATCGACCGACTCAAGTACTCGCCGATGAGTTCACACACGATTCTGGCGGCGACCGGCGATCATCGCGCGCCGCAATGGCACGATCCGGACAACGCGTTCCTGTCGCCCTTCGAGCAGTACCACGTACCGATCTATCTGCGCGTGCCACCGGCCTATGCGCCGAGTGGGCGTTTGCGACTCGACGATTTCGTCGGTCACCGCGATATCTTTCCGACGCTGTACCGGCTGGCACTTTCGGACGCGTCCTACGTCGGATTCGGCGAACCGCTGTTCGGGGCGGTGCCGCAGACGCGTCGCTATGCCGTGGCGCAACAGCGCTATCTGTTTTCGACGGCGGGGGCGCGGGATCTGCGCAGCGGGGTGACCTACGCGCACGCCGAGGAGGGCGATCCGGCACTGCTTAGGCAGCAAGCGGTCGACGCGAACACGTCGCTGGCTTTGGCTGACTGGTATGGCGAGATGCAGCGGCGCGAGACATCGGTGGCTGGCGGGAAATGATGGCGGGTGACCTGAAGATGCATGACGTCGAAGTGCTTGTTTCTGGCGTCGCCGCCTACGCCTGAGCACGACCCGTAAGACGAAAAAAAACCGCCGGACATGCCGGCGGTTTTTCGGATGACACGCCGAAATTGCGCGTCGCTCCGGTCAGACGAATACGTCAGACACGTGCACCGAAGTTGGGGTCGTTGCGATCGACACCCTCTTCGCCATCCTTGCCGTTGTGCTTGATGAGGTCTTCGCGCTTCACGCCGAACCACATCGCAAGCGCCGCAGCCACGAACACCGACGAGTAGATACCGAACAGAATACCCACGGTCAGTGCCAGTGCGAAGTAGTGCAGCGTCTGGCCGCCGAAGAAGAACATCGACAGCACCATCATTTCCGTACTGGCGTGGGTGATGATGGTGCGCGACATCGTCGTCGTAATCGCGTGATCGATGACTTCCTGCACCGTCGCCTTGCGCATCTTGCGGAAGGTCTCGCGAATCCGGTCGAAGATAACGACCGATTCGTTCACCGAGTAGCCCAGCACCGCGAGCACGCCCGCCAGCACCGCCAGCGAGAACTCCCACTGGAAGTAGGCGAAGAAGCCGAGAATGATCACCACGTCGTGCAAGTTGGCGATCACGCCGGCCACGGCGAACTTCCATTCGAAGCGGAACGACAGATAGATGATGATGCCCACGACCACGAAGGTCAGGGCCAGCAGACCGTCGGTGAAGAGTTCGTGCCCGATCTGCGGGCCGACGAATTCCACGCGACGCAGCGACACGTCGGGGGCGTCGGCCTTGAGCGCGGTCATCACGGCGTCGCTTTGCTGCGCGCTGGTGACCTGCTTGCCGTCCGAACCGTTCTGGATCGGCAGGCGGATCATGACGTCGCGCGAGGTGCCGAAGCTCTGCACCTGCACGTCGCGATACCCCAGCTTGCCGACTTCACCACGAATCTTCTCGAGATCGGCCGCCTGCGTGTAGGCCACTTCCATGACCGTGCCGCCGGTGAACTCGATCGACAGGTGCAGGCCCCGCGTGAGCAGGAAGAACACCGCCGCCACGAAGGTGAGCGCCGAGATCACGTTGAAGATCAGGGCGTGCCGCATGAACGGCACGTCTTTCTTGATGCGGAAAAATTCCATGACTGTTTCCTCTCGCGCCTGCGGTTATTGCTCGCCTGCGTCGGGTGCGTTCGTCGCACCGTCCGGGCGCCAGACCTGACCGATCGCCAGCGACTTGAGCTTGCGACGGCCGCCGTACCACAGGTTGACCAGACCGCGCGAGAAGAACACGGCGGAGAACATCGAGGTCAGGATACCCAGGCAGTGCACCACGGCAAACGCGCGCACCGGGCCCGAACCGAAGGCCAGCAGCGCCAGACCGGCGATGAGCGTGGTCACGTTCGAGTCCAGAATCGTCGCCCATGCATGTTCGAAGCCCAGCGAAATCGCCTTCTGGGCCGATGCGCCCGCCCGCAGTTCTTCGCGGATACGTTCGTTGATCAGCACGTTGGCGTCGATGGCCATACCGAGCGTGAGCGCGATAGCGGCGATACCCGGCAGCGTGAGCGTGGCCTGCATCATCGAGAGTACGGCCACGAGCAGCAGCAGGTTGAACAGCAGTGCGATGACCGAGAACACACCGAACAGCATGTAGTACGCCATCATGAACACGGCGATGGCGATCAGGCCGTACAACACCGAGTCCACACCCTTTTGCACGTTATCGGCACCGAGGCTCGGGCCGATCGTACGTTCTTCGATGATTTCCATCGGTGCGGCGAGCGAACCGGCGCGCAGCAGCAGCGCCAGATCGTTTGCGCCCTGTGCCGAACCCATGCCGGTGATCTGGAAGCTCTGGCCCAGTTCGCTGCGGATGTTCGCCACCGTCAGCACTTCGCCCTTGCCCTTCTCAAACAGCACGATCGCCATCGGCTTGCCGATGTTGTCGCGCGAGACGTCGCGCAGCACGCGCCCGCCTGCGGCGTCGAGCTTGATGTTCACAGACGGTTGCTGGTGGTCGTCGAAACCTGCGGACGCGCTGGTGATGCGGTCGCCGCTGAAGATCACCTGACGCTTGAGCATGACCGGCGCACCGTTGCCATGCAGGAACAGTTCGTCCTGCGGCGGGACCGGCGTTTCCGCTGTGATCAGACGCGGGGCGTCCGGATCGGCCAGACGCGCTTCGAGCGTTGCCGTGCGGCCGATGATGTCCTTGGCCTTGGCGGTGTCCTGCACGCCGGGCAACTGCACCACGATGCGGTCCGGACCTTCCTGCTGAATCACCGGTTCGGCCACGCCGAGTTCGTTCACCCGGTTATGCAGCGTGACGATGTTCTGCTTGACGGCGTTGTCCTGCACCGCACGGCGTGCGGCTTCGGTGAACGCACCCACGACCTTGAACGTGCCGTTCGCGCCGGCTTGCGTCGTGTAGGCGAGGTCGGGCAGGCCGTCGCTCAGCGCGCCGCGTGCGCGCTCGGCGTCCGCTTGCGTGCTGAAGGCGGCTTCGATGCCGTTGTCCGTGCGCGTCACGCCGTTGTGGCGGATGTTCTTGTCACGCAGCAGCGTGCGGGCGTCGGCGGCTGCCGCGTCCAGACGCTTGGTGATCGCACCGGCCATGTCGACTTGCAGCAGGAAGTGCACACCGCCGCGCAGGTCGAGGCCGAGATACATCGGCAGCGCGTGGATCTTCGAGAGCCATTCCGGCGAGGCCGACAACAGGTTGAGCGCCACGACGAAGGTCGGGTCGGTCGCGTCGGTGTTCAGCGTCGACTGGAGCAGGTCCTTGGCGCGCAGCTGCGTGTCGGTGTCCGCGAAGCGAATCCGCACGCTCGGGTTGTTGCCCGTGCTGTCGAACACCGCGCCGTTGTAGGCGATGTTCTGTGCCTTGAGCGCGTCTTCTGCGCGCGAAAGCGTCGAGGGATCGACCTTGACGGTCGCCTTGACGCTGGAAATCTGTACCGCCGGCGTTTCACCGAACAGGTTCGGCAGCGTGTAGAGCACCCCGATGGCAAGAGCCACCAGAATGACGATGTATTTCCAGAGAGGATAGCGATTCATAGCAGCGGGCTAGGGTGATGCCTCGTGGCAAACCGTGCTTCAGACCGTCTTGCAGGGCGACACCGACGTGTGGACCGGTGTCGCCATGCACTGCGGCCGCCGGTAAGGGCGGCCGCAAGCGGTTGTGCGAAGGATCAGAGCGCCTTGATGGTGCCCTTCGGCAGCAACGTGGTGATTGCGCCCTTCTGCACATTGATCTCGACGTTGTCGGCGATTTCAACGGTCACGAAGGTCTCACCGACCTTCGAGATACGACCGGCCAGACCACCCGAGGTCACGACTTCGTCGCCCTTGGTCAGTGCGGCCAGCATGTTGCGGGTCTCTTTCTGACGCTTCATCTGCGGACGGATCATGATGAAGTACAGCACCACGAACATCAGCACGAGCGGCAGGAAGCTCATCAGGCTGCTGGTCGGGCTGGCGGCGCCTGCCGTCTGAGCGTACGCTTCGGAAATCAGCACGTTCGGTTCTCCTTATGTAAGACGTGTAAAAGCCGCGTGTGCCGGTCTTCCGGACACGCGCGGCGTGTGTTTCGGTGCGAGGATGCAGGATCCAAGCCCGGCATTTTACCACTGCCCGACCCCGTTCCCGGGGGATTCGGTGCCCGAGTCGATTGTCCTCGGACCCCGGCCGTCACTGCACGCCACGCGAGCGATCGGCCTTGAACCTGGCGACGAACGCGTCGAACTGGTGCGCTTCGATGGCATCCCGGATTTCCTGCATCAGCGTGAGATAGTAATGCAGGTTATGGATGGTGTTGAGCCGCGCGCCCAGAATCTCCCCGGCTCGCTGCAAGTGGTGCAGATAGGCGCGCGAGAAGTTTCGACAGGTGTAACAGCCGCAAGTTTCGTCCAGCGGGCGCGTATCGCTCTTGTGCGAGGCGTTGCGGATCTTCAGATCGCCGAAGCGCGTGAACAGCCAGCCGTTGCGGGCGTTGCGCGTGGGCATCACGCAGTCGAACATGTCGACGCCGGCGGCCACACCGGCCACGAGATCCTCCGGCGTGCCCACGCCCATCAGGTAATGCGGCTTGTTCGCGGGCAGACGCGGCGCCACGTGCTCCAGCACGCGCATCATGTCTTCCTTCGGCTCGCCGACCGACAGCCCGCCGATGGCGTAACCGTGGAAGTCCAGCTCAGAGAGCCCGGCAAGTGATTCGTCGCGCAAATGTTCGTACATGCCGCCTTGAACGATGCCGAACAGCGCGTTCGGGTTCTCGAGGCGGTTGAATTCGTCGATGGAGCGCTTGGCCCAGCGCAGCGACATGCGCATCGACTGGCCTGCTTCCGATTCCGTGGCCGGACGGCCGTCGATCTCGTAAGGCGTGCATTCGTCGAACTGCATGACGATGTCCGAATTGAGCACGCGCTGGATCTGCATCGAGATTTCCGGCGAGAGGAACAGGCGGTCGCCGTTCACCGGCGACGCGAACTTCACGCCTTCTTCGCTGATTTTGCGCAGATCGCCGAGGCTGAACACCTGAAAACCGCCCGAATCCGTGAGAATCGGACGATCCCAGCCCATGAAACGATGCAGGCCGCCATGCGCGGCAATCGTCTCCAGACCCGGGCGCAGCCACAGGTGGAAGGTATTGCCGAGGATGATCTGGGCGTTGTTCTCGACCAGTTCGACCGGCGACATCGCCTTGACCGAGCCGTAGGTGCCCACGGGCATGAAGATGGGCGTCTCGACCACGCCGTGGTTGAGCGTGACGCGCCCCCGGCGGGCTTGCCCGTCGGTGGTGATGAGTTCGAACTTGAGCATGTGTCGTGCGCCCCGGCACCACCGGCAAAACAAGCCGGCGCCCGCTCGGGACGTAAAAAGGTGGCCCGCGCCCCATGCGCGGCCAAGGCGGTATTGTACTTGGTCACACGGCCGTGGATCCCACGGCCGTACGGATTCAGGCCGCGGCCTTCGGGGCGTCCTGAATTTCGACGCGCGACAGGATCATCGCATCGCCGTAGCTGAAGAAGCGGTAGCGCTGTTCGATGGCGTGACGATACGCCGCGCGGATCGTCTCCATGCCCGAAAACGCGGAGACGAGCATGAGCAGCGTCGACTTCGGCAGATGGAAGTTCGTGATCAGACGATCGACGAGCTGGAAGCGATAGCCCGGCGTGATGAAGATGTCCGTCTCGGCACTGCCGGGGCGCAGCGTGCCCGGCTCGCCGCCGGCGGCACGCGTGGCCTGCGCGCCGGACTCCAGGGCGCGCATCGAGGTCGTGCCCACGGCGATCACCCGTCCGCCGCGCGCGCGCGTGGCGGCGATGGCGTCGACCAGTGACGGCGTGATTTCGTACCACTCCGAGTGCATCTTGTGCTCGCCGATGTTATCCACGCGCACCGGCTGGAACGTGCCTGCGCCGACGTGCAGCGTGAGCGTGGCACGTTGTACGCCGAGCGCGTCGAGTTGGGCAAAGAGGCTGTCGTCGAAGTGCAGTCCGGCCGTCGGGGCGGCCACGGCGCCCGGGTTACGGGCGTAGACGGTCTGGTAGCGGGTCTCGTCGGCGGCGTCGGCATCGTGTTCGATGTACGGCGGCAGCGGCAGACGCCCGTAGGTCTCGAGCAGCGTGTAGCAGTCGTCCGGGAAGTGCAGCGTATAGAACTGATCGACGCGCTCGCCGACGGTCACGTCGAAGGCATCTGCCAGACGCAGCGTGGTGCCGGGCGGCGGGCTCTTGCTGGCGCGGATCTGGGCGAGCGCGGTGCGCGCGTCGATCACGCGCTCGACGAGCACCTCGATCTTGCCGCCGCTCGCCTTGTGGCCGAACAGGCGTGCCTTGATGACGCGGGTGTCGTTGAATACGAGCAGATCGCCGGGGGCGAGCATCGCGGGCAGATCTGCGAAGCGACGATCGTACAGATGGGGCGGCGTGACGCTGCCGTCGACCTCCAGCAGGCGGCTGGCGGTGCGCTCGGTGAGCGCGGTCTGCGCGATCAGTTCGGGCGGCAGGTCGAAATCGAAATCGGAAAGGGTATACATCAGCGTTTACAATGCTAAGGTCTGTCCAGACCCTGAAACCGACATTTTACTTGGTTCGCCCGATAGCCCGCCGGATCGCGATGTGATCCCTCGATGGCCAGACCGGCAAACCAGGCATCAACGCTTCCGACGCCCCCGACTCGCGACTGCATGACCGAACGCAGAATGCCCGCCACCGCGCCTGACGACGCCTCCGCCGACCTCGTGGATCTTGCCGACGCTGCAAGTCCGCCAGCGGACGCCGCCTCGCGTCCCGCAGACAAAAGCGCGAAGCACGGCACCAAACCGTCGGGCACGAAGGCTGAAAAGTCCGAAAAGCCGGGCAAGCCCGCCAAGAAGGAGAAGGACGCCAAGCCCGCCGCGAAAAAAGCCGCCGGCAGTGCTGACAAGCTCGCCAAGCTCGGGCTCAAGCGCGACATCGATCTGATCCTGCATCTGCCGATGCGCTACGAGGACGAGACCACGCTACGCAAGATCGGCGAAGTGCTGCCGAGCGAACTCGCGCAGGTCGAAGGCGTGGTGACGGCGAGTGACGTGGCCTACCGTCCGCGCCGCCAGTGGGTCGTGCGTATCGCCGACGAAGGCCACGAACTGGTCCTGCGGTTTCTGAATTTCTACGGCAGTCAGCAAAAGCAGCTTGCCATCGGCACCCGCGTGCGCGTGCGTGGCGAAGTCCGCGGCGGCTTCTTCGGGCTGGAGATGGTGCACCCCGCCTATCGGGTCGTGCAGGACGCCGCTGCGCCGCTGCCTGAATCCCTGACGCCGGTGTATCCGAGCGCGGCCGGTCTGTCGCAGGCCTATCTGCGAAAGGCGATTCACAACGCGATGGATCGCACGCCGCTGCCCGAGCTTCTGCCGCCGGGTTTGCTGCAAGACGCCATCGGTCCCGATCATCCGCTCCCCGCGCTCGCCGACGCGGTCCGCCTGCTGCATGCGCCACCGCCAAACGTCTCGGAGACGGCGCTCATGGAGCGTTCGCATCCCGCGTGGCTGCGTATCAAATGCGAAGAATTGCTCGCCCAGCAGTTGTCGCTCAAACGGGCGCAGGCGGCGCGTCGTCGTCTGTCCGCCCCGGCCCTCGGCAAGCAGGTGCCGGGAGGCTTGCTAGAACGCTTCGAAGCCGCGCTGCCTTTTCGGCTGACGGGCGCGCAGCAGCGTGTCTGGGCCGAGATTCGCGCCGATCTGACCGAGGCGCATCCGATGCAGCGTCTGCTGCAAGGGGACGTTGGCAGCGGCAAGACGATCATCGCGGCGCTCGCCGCCGCGCAAGCCATCGATGCGGGATTTCAGGCCGCCATCATGGCGCCCACGGAAATCCTCGCGGAGCAGCATCTGCGCAAACTCTCGGCGTGGCTTACACCGCTGGGCGTGGAGGTCGCGTGGCTCGCCGGCAGCATGAAGGCGAAGGAAAAGCGCGAAGCGCTGGCCCGTGTGGCCAGCGGCGAAGCGCAGCTCGTGATCGGCACGCACGCCATCATTCAGGACACGGTGACGTTCGCGCGTCTGGGCATGGCCGTCGTCGACGAACAACATCGCTTCGGCGTGGCGCAACGTCTCGCGCTGCGCAGCAAGATGCAGACGGCGGGCATGGGCCCGAACGCCATGCCGCATCAGTTGATGATGAGCGCGACGCCGATTCCGCGCACGCTGGCCATGACGTACTACGCCGATCTCGACGTCTCCGTCATCGACGAATTGCCGCCGGGCCGCAGCCCTGTCGTGACGAAGCTGATCAGCGACACACGGCGTCCGGAGGTGATCGACCGCGTGCGCGCGGCGGCGCTCGCCGGGCGACAGGTGTACTGGGTGTGCCCGTTGATCGAGGAGAGCGAGGCGCTGCAATTGCAGACCGCCGTCGACACGCATGCGCAACTGGTGGCGGCGCTGCCGGAGTTACGTGTCGGTCTGGTGCATGGACGCCTCTCGCCTGCCGAGAAGGCTGCCGTGATGGAGGATTTCACGCGCGGCGACACGCACTTGCTGGTGGCTACGACCGTCATCGAAGTCGGTGTGGATGTGCCTAACGCGTCGTTGATGGTGATCGAGCACGCCGAGCGGTTCGGCCTCGCGCAGTTGCACCAGTTGCGCGGGCGCGTCGGTCGCGGGTCTGCGGAGTCGGTCTGTCTGCTGATGTACGCGTCGCCGCTGTCGATGGGCGCGAAGGCGCGCTTGCAGACCATGCGCGAGACGACCGACGGTTTCGTCATTGCCCGGCGCGATCTGGAAATTCGTGGCCCCGGGGAGTTCCTCGGGGCGCGTCAGTCGGGGGCGGCCATGCTGCGCTTCGTCGATCTGAACGAAGACGCGTGGCTGATTCCGGGCGCGCAGGAGGCGGCGGAGGTGCTGCTTAAATCGCATCCCGGTGCTGTGGCCGCGCATCTGGAGCGCTGGCTCGGGGCGCGTGAAGACTATCTGAAAGCTTGATGACGGTTTGAAGCACGCATGATCCTCGCGGCGTCGGTATTGACGACATCGACCGCAGCGGCGGGGCGGGAGGGTGACGGCAGGCGGTAGCCGAAGGCGGCGTGTGACGCGATGGGCGTCGCCCGAAATCGGTGAAAACGGGCATTTGCCGTCCGATTGTGCTATAAAAAACAAAATCTATCGATTGCGGTTGTTCGATTAATTTACACAGGTTAGGACGACATGACCCTCACGGAACTCAAGTACATCGTGGCGGTGGCGCGTGAACGCCATTTCGGTCGCGCGGCGGAAGCCTGTTTCGTCAGCCAGCCGACGCTCTCGGTGGCTATCAAGAAGCTCGAAGACGAGCTGAACGTACAGATTTTCGAGCGTGGCGCCGCCGAAGTGAGCGTGACGCCGCTCGGCGAGCAGATCGTGGCCCAGGCGCAGCGTGTGCTCGAACAGACCATCGCCATCAAGGAAATCGCCAAGCAGGGGCGTGACCCGCTCGCCGGGCCCCTACGTCTGGGCGTGATCTACACCATCGGGCCGTATCTGCTGCCGGCGCTCGTCAAGCAGATGATCGAGACCACGCCCCAGATGCCGCTGATGCTGCAAGAGAACTACACGCTCAAGCTCATCGAATTGCTCAAGCAGGGCGAGATCGACGCGGCCATCATGGCGTTGCCGTTCCCCGAGAGCGGGCTGATGGTGCGTCCGCTCTACGACGAGCCGTTCGTCGTGGCGTTGCCGCGCTCGCACCCCTGGGCCGGCCGTCCGCAGATCGACGCGGGCGATCTCAAGCAGGAGACGATGCTGCTGCTCGGCAGCGGGCACTGCTTCCGTGACCACGTGCTCGGTGTGTGTCCCGAGCTGATGCGTTTCTCGCAGAACGCCGACGGCATTCAGAAGACGTTCGAAGGCTCCTCGCTGGAGACGATTCGCCATATGGTCGCGAGCGGCGTGGGTATTACCGTGTTGCCGAAGACGTCGGTGCCCGAAACGCAATCGCCGGACAGTCTGCTGAGCTACGTGCCGTTCTCGGCGCCGGTCCCCGACCGTCGGGTCGTGCTGGCGTGGCGCAAGAGCTTCACGCGTTTGCCGGCCATCGACGCGGTGGCGCAAGCCATTGCCCGATGCGATCTGCCGGGTGTGATTCCGCTCGATCTGCCGGCGACGTCCAACTGATCGATCACTGATCGAAGGATCGTTGGTGGCCGGATCGTCCCGGCCCACATCGCCGACCACATCGCCGAAGTCTCCCGTTTGAGCCATACGCCGCAGCCTTGTGCCGCGGCGTATTGTTTTTGCCTATGACATATATAAAAACGATTAATTCGACCATTTTAATATAAATAATTAATCTAGGAACATGCGCTCGGCACCCGACCCATCAAGGGGCGCAAGCCGCCGACCACCGAGCAGTCCCCCAACAAAAGACGCATTCAAAGGTGCCCGCAATGACCCAACTCAAGGCCTATTTGCACGACATCGAAACCACGCTGGAACACGTACTTGCCGAGTTCGCCCTGATGGGTGCCTGACCTCACAAGTCGCAAGCGATCGCCCGATCAGGAACCAGGAAACAGGAGAGCGTCACATGTCCGATACGAAGAAACTTACGACTGCCGCCGGTGCGCCGGTCACCGACAACCAGAACACCTTGACGGCCGGCCCGCGTGGCCCGGCACTGCTGCAAGACATGTGGCTGATTGAAAAGCTTGCCCACTTCGACCGGGAAGTGATTCCGGAGCGTCGCGTGCACGCGAAGGGCTCGGGGGCATTCGGCAAGCTGACCATTACGCATGACATTACGAAATACTCCCGCGCCCGCGTGTTCGAGGCCGTCGGTAAGGAAACGCCGGTGTTCCTGCGCTTCTCGACGGTGGCCGGTGAGCGCGGTGCGGCCGATGCCGAGCGCGATGTGCGCGGCTTCGCCCTGAAGTTCTACACCGATGAAGGCAACTGGGATCTCGTGGGCAACAACACGCCGGTGTTCTTCATTCGTGATCCGCTCAAGTTCCCGGACTTCATCCACACGCAAAAGCGTGATCCGAAGACCAACATGCGCAGCCCGACCGCTGCATGGGATTTCTGGTCGCGTTCGCCGGAATCGCTGCATCAGGTCACCATCCTCATGAGCGATCGCGGCTTGCCGAAGAACTATCGCCAGCAGCACGGTTTCGGCTCGCATACGTTCAGCTTCATCAACGCGGCGAACGAACGCTTCTGGGTGAAGTTCCACTTCAAGTCGATGCAGGGTGTGGAGAACGTGACGAACGCCGAGGCGGCAGAGATCGTCGCCAATGATCGCGAAAGCCATCAGCGCGATCTGTTCGAATCGATCGAAGCCGGCAACTTCCCGCGCTGGCGCATGCAGGTGCAGGTCATGCCGGAGGCGGATGCCGCGAGCTATCGCTTCAATCCTTTCGACATCACGAAGGTGTGGCCGCATGCGGACTACCCGCTGATCGACGTGGGCGTGCTGGAGTTGAACCGTAACCCGGAGAACTACTTCGCGGATGTCGAGCAGGCCGCGTTCAATCCGGGCAACGTCGTGCCGGGTATCGGCTTCTCGCCGGATCGTCTGTTGCAGGGGCGTCTGTTCTCGTACGGCGATACGCAGCGTTATCGCCTTGGCGTGAATCACAGCGCCATTCCGGTCAACGCGCCGAAGTGCCCGTTCCACAACAGCTTCCATCGCGACGGTGCGATGCGCGTGGACGGCAATCTCGGCAGCACGCCGAACTACGAGCCGAACCGCTACGGTGCATTCGCCGAGCAACCGGAGTATCGCGACCCGCAGCAAGCCGTGGGTGCGGTGGCCGATCGCTTCGACCACCGTGAAGACGCAGACTACTACTCGCAGCCGCGTGCGCTCTTCCGGTTGTTCGACGATGCGCAAAAGGCGCGTTTGTTCGGCAACATCGCAGCGTCGATGAACGGCGTGCCCGATGACGTTGCCGAGCGTCAGATCGGTCACTTCGCGAAGATCGATCCGGCGTATGCGCAAGGCGTGATCGCCGCACGCAAGGCGCTGGCGAAGTAAGGCCTCGCAGACGCAGGCGCTGACGGCATGACTGCCGGACTGACGGCGGAATGTGCTGGCAGGTGCAGGAAAGGCAGGTCAGCGGGGGCGGCGAATGCCGTCCCCGCGCGGGTGCTTGTGTCGCGGGGAGCGAAGAGATGTAGGTACGCTCAGCCCGCCGGCCAGAAAGCGCGGATCGCGGCGATGCCGTAGGCTCCGGCGTTGCGTGCGCTACTCAGCGTCTCGGCACGCATGCCGCCGAGCGCAAACACCGGCAGCGAGGTTTGCGCGGCGAGCATGGTGAATGCCGGCCAGCCGAGCGGTGTGGCATCGGGGTGCGTGGCGGTGGCGAGCACCGGCGAGAGCGTGACGAAGTCGAGTCCGAGGCGCGTCGCTTGCGCGAGTTGCGCGGCGTCGTGACAGGCGGCGCTGACGATTTTCCAGCCACCAGGGCGCGCCTCGCAGGCCATCAGACGTTCGCTGGTCAGATGCCAGCCGTCAGCTTTCGGCACGGTATCGGCGATGGTGCTGTTGGTCGGTGCGAGCCACCGGTCGGCGACATCGTGCGGCGGATTCAGGATGAGCTGCGCTCCCGCTGCGTGTGTCAGGGCCAACGCGCTTTCGGCCAGCGCGCGATAGCCGTCCGCATCGAGCGAGCGATTACGCAACTGAACGAGGCGGGTGCCCCGCGCGAGTGCCTGAGCGAGTTGCGAGGCGAACGCAGCGATCTGGGTGCGCGAGGCGACATCGGGCGTCACCAGAAGCTGGCGGGGCAGCGCGGGCGAACGGGCGTGGCCGTCGTGCGCGTCGGTGTCGTGGGATTTCTCGCTCGCACGCGATGTTCCGGCGCGACCTGGGGGAATCGAAGGCAAGGAAGGCATCGAGGGCAAGGAACGCATCGAAGGGCGGTAAGCGCAAACCTGGCGCGAATCATGTGACGGCGCACACGCGCTGGCAGCGCGGGGCCGGTGTGAGCGGCATGGGCGAAGTGTAACCGGAATGCGTCGACGAACGTCTTGAGGAAAGTACGGAGATCGGCCGCGCGGAACATTGTGGCGTCCACACTATCCCATCCCATGTGCGTGCGACGTGGTTCAGTGTCACACGCAGCCCATACGGCGCCGATAGACTCGCGCGGTGCTCGCCGGGCATCGCACAATCGGCAATTTCATTTCAGCGCGTCTTCGGATTTTTCGACAGACGGCACAGCAAACGGAGTCAAATCATGGCAAAGAAAAACCAGGCAGCCAACGTGGCGAGCGTGAACATTGGCATCAGCGACAAGGATCGCAAGCGTATCGTCGAGGGATTGAGCCATCTGCTGGCGGACACTTACACGCTGTACCTGAAGACGCACAACTTCCACTGGAACGTGACCGGCCCGATGTTCAACACGTTGCATCTGATGTTCGAAGGCCAGTACAACGAACTTGCGCTGGCCGTGGATCAGATCGCTGAGCGTATTCGCGCGCTGGGCTATCCGGCGCCGGGTACTTACAAGGAGTTCGCGAAGCTGTCGTCGATTCCCGAAGCCGAGGGCGTGCCCGCGGCCGAAGAGATGATTCGTCAGCTGGTCGAAGGGCAGGAAGCCGTGACGCGTACCGCGCGCGGTATCTTCCCGATCGTCGATGCCGCCTCGGACGAGCCGACTGCCGACCTGCTCACGCAACGCATGCAACTGCACGAAAAGAACGCGTGGATGCTGCGCAGCCTGTTGGCCTGAGCGCCGCAAACCCCGGCCGACGTATGTCGGCCGCCATCGACGCCCGTGCCTGTGCACGGGCGTTTTGCATTGGCATTTACCTGTCGAAACCTATCCGCGTCTCCGAATTCCCACGACGCATGCCGTGAGTGCTATCGCATGGGAGCGATCTATAGAGAAAGGGTGCGCTCTGCGATCCAGTCCAGTACACTGGCCGGATGCCTTTCGACTGGCTCGCCCGCAATCTCCTCGTCAGCGTGTTTCTGCCACCGGCCAACGTGCTGGTGCTTGCGGGGCTTGCGTTCGTTTTCTGGCGACGCTTTCCACGCATAGGCAAGACCTTGTCGGTGATCGCCGTGCTGGCCTTGTGGGTACAGGCGATGCCGTGGGTTGCACAGAAGCTTTCCCAGCCCCTCGAAGTCGGAACACCCGTCGACCCGAACACGCTCGACGCCGCACGCCAGGCGCCCGGTGCGGCGACGACGTTGCCGCAGGCGGTGGTGATCCTGGGGGGCGGCATGAGTGTCGGCGCATCGGAGTTCGGTCGCGAAAACGGGGTCGATCTCAGCGACGTCACGTTGGCCCGTGTGCGCTACGGGGCCTTCCTGGCGCGTCGCGCACAGTTGCCGATTCTTGTCTCCGGCGGCAGCCCGACCGGTCGCGCAGCCGAGGGGCCCGTCATGGCGCAGGTGGTGTCGGACGAGTTCGGCTTACCGGTGCGATGGGTCGAAGGACAATCATTGAACACGGCGCAAAACGCCATTTTCAGCGCGCGTATGTTGACGAACGTCGGCGTATCGCGCGTCTATCTGGTCACGAGCGCCTGGCATATGCGTCGGGCGCGTGATCAGTTCGAGCGAGCGGGGCTGACGGTGGTACCCGCACCGTGCTGCCATGCGAATGTGCTCGAAGCCGACGCCATGTCCGGCTGGTGGCCGACCATCGACGGCCTGCGCGTCACCCGTGCCGCGCTGCGTGAGTGGATGGCACTGGGCGTAGGACATTGAGCGTATCGCGCTACCGCCTGCAAAACGTCATGAATTCCCGGCATCGTAGGCGGCTTGCGGAAGAAAGTAGGAACGTTAGATTTTTTGGGGACGTGCGTGATCGCACGCCCCCTGAGTTGCCAACCCTAAACGAGAGAGACGTATGAAGACGAAAGCTGTCCTGACCGTTGAAGACGTGCAGAAGATCAACGCGGCCGCTGTGGCAGAAGCCACCTCGAACGGCTGGAACGTGTGCATCACCGTCGTCGACGACGGTGGTCACGCCCTGTCGCTGCATCGCATGGACGGCGCTGCCCCCAGCACGGCCATGATGTCGCTGGGCAAGGCGCAGACCTCGGCTGTCGCCCGTCGCGAGAGCGGTGCGTTCGAAGAGATGATCAACGGTGGTCGTTACGCGTTCCTGAGCGCACCGAACACCGCCATGCTCGAAGGTGGCGTGCCCATCGTCGTGGACGGCAACGTCATCGGCGCCGTAGGCGTGTCGGGCGTGAAGTCGGCGCAGGATGCGCAGATCGCACGTGCCGGTATCGCTGCCGTTACCGGCGCCTGATATCGCGTAAGTCGGCTCGGGCTAACATTGCCGGGGCCGTGCAGGAACAAAAAAGCATCGCCAGTGAAAACCGGCGATGCTTTTTTCATGCGTACTAGGTCGTCGAATGCGTGAAAGCGGCCAGGCGCGGCCCAAAAGAAAAACCCGCTCTTTCGAGCGGGTTAAAGGCTTGTCAGGCCGGCTGGCACAACCTGAGGCTTGGCAGGTTGCGCCACGAGGAGAACATCAATGAAACCCGAGTGGACGGACAAAAAAAGTGGCTTGGCTGGCGCGCAACGCAGGTAGAGAGGGGCTTGCCGTAACTACATGGGATCGCGTTGCGTTCGCTGGCTACTGCCAAACACCTCTTAGGCGAGGTGGTCCCCACAAAACTCGGTGAAGGTGGCGGCAAGGTCGTGGTCTTGCCACCGCCAAAATCCTTTACTGCATCAAACTCGACAACTTATTTCGTCAGGATCAGCTTGCCGTAGCGCGTAGCGCGCAGTTGGTAGGTCTGTCCGTTGTGCAGGATGTTCACGCATTGCGTGCCCTGCAGCAGGTGATCGCTCGTCAGCACACGACCGTTGGTTGGGCTGGCCGGCTTTTCTGCCACCGGGCTGGCCACTTGCGAACGCGACACCGACAAGGTGCGGCGCGGTGCTGTGGCAGGCGTGGTCTGGCGGGCAGTGGTGTGGCTTGCGGTCATCTCGCTCATCCGTGTGGCTGACTGTGAGAAGAATCTTAAATGAGAATCATTCCCATTTATATTTGAATTTGACTATTGTGATTTGTGATTCGGTAGTTTCTGTCTAAATCACGTTGCCGGACGGCGGATAAGGCCGCCCGGCAAATGACGCTCAAACGCTGGATCAGCCCAGCGCGCCTTGCTCCGCGAGTTCACGAATACGACGGACGGTGTCGATGTCCGCTTCGCGATAGGCTGATTTCACAAACTCGCTGTAGCGCGTGTCTGCGGTCGCGGCGTCTTCCGGCAACGTCGTGCTGTACGTGAATCGTACGAAGTAATGCGTCGGATTGGGTTCTTCTATACGCATCGTAAGGGTGCCGCCGGCGTGGGCATCGGTCGCTGCCGTTTCGTAGCGCACCGCCTGCTGGGCGTCGAACACGACACGATCGAGCACGACGGTCTCACCGAAACGCAGTTCGCGGTTCAGGGTGTTCTCGGTGCGCTCGTGCATGACGCACTCGTCGAGCCCCAGCACGAAGGCCTCCGGCTGTTCGGCGCGCAGCACGAGGCCGCGCCATAGTTGATCGCGCGTGAGCGCGAGGGTCAGCGGGTTCAGGAGGTCGTTGACCTCGATCAGGTGTTCGTACTGCAAGACTATTTCCCCTTGATTCCTTGGATAACGCCGAGTCGCGCGACGGCGAGACTTCAACGCGTGAGCGCGATGATTTCCCCCGTGGCGCCATGCCGTGCCGGGGACTGCTGCAAGCGATCCGTCAGCGCGGCGTCGGGTGTTTACTCGACCAGCGAACTCTCGATGGCGACGGTGCCCGACAACACCTTGTGAATTGGGCACGCATTGGCGATTTCCAAGAGGCGCTGACGCTGTTCCTCCGACAAATCGCCGGCCAATTCGATCTTGCGCGTGATTTGCGTCGTACCGGCAGGCGGTTTGCCGTCCGGGTTCATCGCGAGTGTCACTTTCACGTCCTTGAGCGGCCATTCCTTGCGACGTGCGTACATATGCAGCGTGATCGACGTACAGGCGCCAAGACTGGACAGCAGCAGTGCCGACGGCGCCGGGCCGAGATCGCCGCCACCGAGTGATTCGGGTTCGTCGGCGATCCATTCATGCTTGCCGTCCGACAGATGGGTGGTGTATCCGGCAGCGCCCAGGTGGGCGGTGACAATTGCTTCTGCGGCCATGGTGACTCCTGTAGGTCCTGACGGCGGCTCAATGGAGGCGGCCCGGCGAAACCGGCCCACAACGTACTCTGCGTGCTTTGAGTGTCATTGTGACCCAATTTCGCCGGGCCGGCGGGAATGGCGCGAGCCGGGCCATCGCCCACTCGCGTGTCCCCGAAGGCGTTACCTGATCGGTGCCTGCGGATCAGGTCCGGGAGACGGAGGCCGGGATGTGTCCCATGCGTCCTGCCTGAAAGTCGAGGATCGCCTGACGAATCTCGCTCTCCGTGTTCATCACGAACGGGCCGTAACGTGCCACCGGTTCGCCGATCGGCTTGCCGCCGATGAGCAGGAACGACAACGGCGTGTCGCCGTCGTTACGCACGGTGATGCCCTCGCCCTCGTTGCCGAACACGACCATCTGATGTGCCTTGGCGGCGGTAGCTTCGGCCCCGAAATGCCCTTCGCCATCGATCACGTACGCGAACACGTTGAAGTCCGCAGGCACCGGGTGATCCAGCAACGCCTGCGGTTGCAGCGTGAAGTGCTGATACAGGATCGGCGTGTGCGTCTCGATGGCGGCCTGCTTACCCAGCGCCTCACCGGCGATCACGCGTACGGAGACCTTGCCGTCGTCGCTGGTGGCCGTCGGAATATCGTCGGCGGGCAGTTCCTGATAGCGCGGCGTCATCATCTTGTCCGTGCTCGGCAGGTTCACCCACAACTGGAAGCCGTGCATTTCGCCACCGCGTTGCTGAAACGCCTGCGAGGGCATTTCCGAGTGAATCACGCCGGCACCGGCCGTCATCCACTGCACGTCGCCCGGGGTGAGCTTGCCTGCGTGGCCCTGGGAGTCACGATGTTCCATTTCACCGGCGAGCAGATAGGTGACGGTCTCGAAGCCGCGGTGCGGATGGTCGGGGGCGCCCTTGGCGTCGCCGGGGGCCACTTGCATCGGACCCATCTCGTCGAGCAGCAGGAACGGATCGAAGTCCATCATCATGCGCGTCGGAAACGGGCGGTTGACGTAGAAACCGGCGCCTTCCTGCGTTTGCGCTGCCGTGAAGACACGGGCGACCGGACGGGCGTAGGTGGTGCTCATGGGGAAATCTCCTGTGAGGATGCGCGTCGCACAAGGACTTGCGGCGTGTCGGCATCCGTTGTCATGTCCCCACTATATCGGGGGGAACGGCACCGGGAGTAGCCCGCAACACTGGAAGGATTGTTACCGGAATGGAACAGTCGACGAGAAGTCGGGGGAATTGCGGAGGAAAAGCGAAAGGAGGCGCAGAATCGGGATGAGAGGTGGGATGAGAAGCAGGATGAACGCTTGACCAAAGCGATGAGAAACGCGGGACGAAAAAAAGCGCGGTGACCAGCACCGCGCCCGAGCTTCTGCGATTCGTGGATTTACCGGCTTACTTGGCCGGCTCGGTCACGAAGCCGAGTTTGGTGACACCTGCCGTCTGTGCCTCGGAAAGCACCTTGGCGACGCTCTCGTAACGCACGTTCTTGTCGGCGAACAGATGCAGTTCCGGTTGCGGCTGCGCGTCGGCGGCCTGTGCCAGACGCGCCTTGAGCGTGTCGTCATCGATCTGCTGCTTGTCCCAGAAGACACTGCCGTCTGCCTGGATCGACAGATCGACCTTGGCAGGTTTGGTGTCTTCCGGCTGGCTGCTCGCCTGCGGCAGGTCGAGCTTGACCGCGTGATTGAGCACCGGCAGCGTCACGATGAAGATGATCAGCAGCACCAGCATGACGTCGACGAGCGGCGTCATGTTGATTTCGCTCATCATCGCGTCATCGGCACCGTCGTCGCTGCTGTATGAACCCATAGCCATAGCGAACTCCTTCTCTTGCGCGGCGGCTTAGCTGGCGCTGGCCGACGTGGACTTGTTGCGCACCGGCGTGACGTTGTTGGTGAACTGCGTCGAGTGCACACTGGCACCCGTCAGGAAGTAACCGTGCAGGCTGTGTGCGAAGCGGTTGAGCTTCGAGACGATGCCCTTGTTGGCGCGCGTCAGGGCATTGAAGCCGAGCACGGCCGGAATGGCGACGAACAGACCGAAGGCCGTCATGATCAGGGCTTCACCCACCGGGCCGGCCACCTTGTCGATGGTCGTCTGACCCGAGGCGCCGATGGCGAGCAGGGCGTGATAAATGCCCCACACCGTACCGAACAGACCGACGAACGGCGAGGTCGAACCGATCGAGGCGAGCATCGCGAGACCGCTTTGCAGGCGCGAGACCGTATCGTCCACCGAGTTCTTCAGGGCACGCGTGATCCAGTCGCTCACGTCCATCTTGTCGTGCAGATGCGGCTGGCTCTGACGGTGATGTTCGGCGGCGTCCTGACCGGCGAGCGCCAGTGCGAGGAACGGATTGTTCTGACCCGACTCGCCGAGCTTTTGCAGGCCGGCAGAGAAATTCTCCGAGTGCCAGAAGTCCGGCTCGGCCGTGCGCGTGAGGCGGGAGAGGCGGAAGACTTGCGTGCCCTTGATGATAATGACCGTCCAGGACAGCACCGACATCACCAGCAACACGATCGCGATGGCGCGGGTGACGAAATCGCCCTGCGACCAGACGTGGCTCAAACCATACTCTTGCATTTTTCGTTCCTCGGAAGATCCAGTTCGTAGATCGTTACGTTAATCGTTCAGATTGAAGTTAAACGGTTTGGTCGCGGCGGCTTCGACCGCGCGGCCATTCTGCATCGGTGGGGCACAACGCATTGCCAGTGCGGCGGTGCGCGCTGCCTGATCGAGACGGGGGAAACCGCTCGATTTGACGACGTTGGCGCTCGAGACCACCCCACGGGTGTCGATCACGAGACGCAACGTGACGGTGCCTTCTTCGTCCACACGGCGCGACTGCGTCGGGTAGACCACACGCGGTTCGTCGCACTTCACGGCCAGCCCTTCGATCGGGCCGGACGGCGCGGGTGCCGGGGCCGGTGCGGGCGGAGCCGGCGGCGTGGGCGCCGCTTGCTGCACCGGTTCGGTCGTCGTTTGTTGCGGCGGCGCGACCGGTTCGGCCTTCTGCGTGATGGCGTTCTTCGGTTGTTCGCGCGGCTTGGGCGGCGGTGGCGCGACCTTCGGCTTGGGCGGTTCCGGCTGCGGTTTAGGCGGCGCGGGCTGCGGCGGCGTCGGGGCGGGCGTGAGCGGAATGATCGTCGCGGTGAAGGTCGTCGGCTCGATCGTTGCCTTCTCAGGCTCGTTGCGCAGGTGCGACAGACCGACCAGAGCGGCAATGTGAACGACGACGATCGCAGCGGCAATCGCGATGGCGCGCGGCGACGTCAGCGGATCGCGGAATTGCGAGAGCGCAAGGCCAGGTGAGGTCACGGCGGGGGACACGGCGGTCGACATGGTAACGGCTAGGGTACGCTAAATTGCGGCGGTGAACAGTGAGTGAAGCGCGGTGCGCAAAGCCTCTGGGTTCGGGACAGGCCGGACGTACGATCAAAGGAAAACCGCGCCATGGGGCGCGGTCGGCGAACGCAGTGAGTCAGAAACCGTACTCGAACTCACCTTCGAAACAGGAAAAACGACAAACATAACGTCGAAATAAAGCCAATCAGGAGTTCCATCTGACACCTCCAGGGTGACAACGTCGCTGGCTGGCGCATGGCGCCGCAATGTCGCGGAACGCCTGGCTGGCTCCATTACCCCGTGGCCGTCCGGATGACTGCCACGCTGGTGAAATTCCAAATCGTTCAAAACCGGTCATGCAGGACGAGCACACGTCTCGTCGTCGAACTGCAAGCGCTGAAACAGATAAAGCGTATCAAGCCGCCAGCGCGAGTTCCTGACGCACCACCACGACTTCCGTCGTCGTCTCGACGCGCACGGACTGACAGCAGCCACCGCACGAGCGGCCACAGCACGGCGTGGCACCGGTCACCATTTCCTGGACATACGGACCGCACTTGCCGCAGCACAGCGCAACGCCGAGGTCGATCTGAAGATCTTCCATCGAGGTGGCACCGGCGTCGAGACAAGCCTTGATCTGACGGTCGGAAACGGATTTACATACGCAGACGATCATGATGAAAACGTCAAAATGTAACACTAATGAGAATAATTATTATTTAAGTCGACGTCTTTTGCAAGCGGCATCGACCTATCCCATGGCACGCACAGGGATATACGGCAACGGTGTCAGGCGGAAATGATGGGAAGGTTTGAGGCGAATGCCAGGCGGGATGGGGCTTGCGGGCCGGTTGGGGGAGCGGCCCATGCAGGCCCTAGGGTGTGATTGTCGGTGCCGACTGGTTCGACTGAACGGGTTGGGTTGCTTGAGCCGACTTATCGGCGACCTCGCCGGCAGCCAGTGCCGTCGTCGCATCGATCTCGATCGTTTGCACGCGTGGTGCGTCGAGGATCAGGCGGTCCGCCATCGTCTGGAGGGCACCCGCGTTGGCCGTCGTGAACAACTGAAGACTGCCGCCGTCGCCGGATGCGGAGGGCGTAGCCAGATCGTCTACCTCAAGCCGTCGTTGAAGCTGGCGCGCAATGGCTGCACCGGTGTCGACGAGCGTGAGTGCCGTGCCGAAATGCCGCTCGATGGTAGTGATCAGGAACGGGTAGTGGGTACAGCCGAGCACCAGCGTATCCGCGCCTTGCGCGAGCATCGGCGCGATGTACTTGTCCAGCAGGGCGATGACCTCGGGCGAATCGACATCACCGCCTTCGATACGCTCGACCAGCCCATGCCCGGGCTGACACAGAAACCGCTGTCCCTGTGCGGTGTGACGCGCCAGCAGATCCGCGAAGCGGGCACTGCGCAGTGTGGCGGCCGTGGCGAGCACGCCGATCACACCGCTGCGAGAGACGGCCGCCGCCGGCTTGATGCCCGGCTCGACGCCGACCACCGGCCATGAATCGTCGGCGCGCAGGGCGGCCACGCCGTGGGCTGTGGCCGTATTGCAAGCGACGACGAATGCCTTGGCGCCGCGCTCGCGTAGCCATCGGCCGATCGCGAGGCTGCGTTGCTCGATGAACGCGTCGGGGCGTTCGCCATAGGGCGCGTATCGGGAGTCGGCGACATAGATCAGCGACTCGTGCGGAAGCAGCGCACGAACGGCCTGCAAGACCGAGAGGCCACCGAGGCCGGAATCGAAAACGCCAATCGGCGCGTTGGAGGGCATGGCAAATGAAAAAGGGCCGGCAAGTTGCCGGCCCCGAAATTCTAGCGCAAAGCCTGCCGTCCGAAGTCGATGTCCGTGCGGCGGCGCGCTTTTCTTATCTGGGTTTTGCGGGGTGTCGGGCTTATTCTTCGAACGACGCCATGCCCGACTGCTGGTAATTCTGGAGACCGACCTTACCGATGAGTTCGATCTGCGTTTCCAGCCAGTCGATGTGCTCTTCAGTGTCGTGCAGGATCTCGTTGAAGATCTCGCGGGAGACGAAGTCGCTCACGCTTTCGCAGTGGGCCACGCCTTCCTTGCAGGTCTTCTGCGAGAGGTATTCGAGCTTCAGATCGCATTGCAGAATCTCTTCGGTGTTCTCACCGATGAGCAGCTTGTGCAGATCTTGCAGGTTCGGCAGGCCGTCGAGCATGAAGATGCGTTCGATCAGCTTGTCGGCGTGCTTCATCTCGCCGATGGACTCGTCGTACTCATGCTTGCCGAGTTTCGTCAGGCCCCAATGGTTGTACATGCGGGCGTGCAGAAAGTACTGGTTGATCGCCGTCAGCTCGTTGGTGAGCTGTGCGTTGAGGAGTTCGAGGACTTTCTTGTCGCCTTTCATTTCGGATCCCTGTTTTATGCAATTTGCAAGCGGTTGAAGATTAGCCTGAAAAGCTCGGAAAGCCAAGCCCTGCAAGGCTTTTCGTGAACCGAGGTGCGAATGGTAATGCGATCCATTCTCGCTTTGTCGCATGACATTTTTGCGCGAGGCATCGACGATCGTCCAACATTCACCAGACGAAAAAAAGCCCGGACCAAGCCGGGCTTTCCTTCGCGGGCCGAGGGCGTGAAGCCGTCGGCCCATGCACGCGTGAGACGCGTGCGCTACGGATACCGATGAGACTTATTCCGCCGCGACCGGGATCTTGCCGATCTTGGCCTGCCATTCCTTCGGTCCGGTCTGGTGCACCGAGACGCCGGTCGCATCGACGGCCACCGTCACCGGCATGTCCTTGACGTCGAACTCGTAGATGGCTTCCATGCCGAGGTCGTCGAAGGCCAGCACGCGCGCGGCACGAATCGCCTTGGACACGAGGTAGGCGGCGCCGCCGACGGCCATCAGGTACGCAGCCTTGTGCTTCTTGATGGCTTCGATGGCGGCCGGGCCGCGCTCCGACTTGCCGATCATCACGGCCAGCCCCGTCTTGGACAGCATCATGTCGGTGAACTTGTCCATACGCGTGGACGTGGTCGGACCTGCCGGGCCAACGACTTCGTCGCGCACCGGATCGACCGGGCCGACGTAGTAAATCGCACGGCCCTTGAAGTCCACCGGCAGCGGCTCGCCCTTGGCGATCATGTCGGCAATGCGCTTGTGGGCGGCGTCGCGACCCGTGAGCATCTTGCCCGAGAGCAGCAGGGTCTGACCCGGCTTCCAACTGGCGACTTCTTCCGGCGTGAGCGTGTCCAGATCGACGCGCTTGCTCGTCTCCGTGTTCGGCGCCCAGTGCACGTTCGGCCAGGCGTCGAGCGACGGGGCGGCGAGGAACGAGGGGCCAGAGCCGTCCAGCGTGAAGTGGGCGTGACGCGTTGCCGCGCAGTTCGGGATCATGGCGACCGGCTTGGACGCCGCGTGCGTCGGGTAGTCGAGGATCTTCACGTCGAGCACGGTGGCCAGACCGCCGAGGCCTTGCGCGCCGATGCCGAGGGCGTTGACCTTCTCGAACAGCTCGATACGCAGCTCTTCGTTCCAGTTCTGCGGGCCGCGCTTGATCACGTCATGGATGTCGATCGGGTCCATGAGCGATTCCTTCGCGAGGACCATCGCCTTTTCGGCCGTGCCGCCGATACCGATGCCGAGCATGCCGGGCGGGCACCAGCCGGCACCCATCGTCGGTACCGTCTTCACGACCCAGTCGACGATCGAGTCGGACGGGTTGAGCATCACGAACTTCGACTTGTTCTCCGAGCCGCCGCCCTTGGCTGCGACGGTGATGTCCACCTTGTCGCCTTCCACGATTTCGTAGTGGATGACGGCGGGCGTGTTGTCCTTCGTGTTCTTGCGGCCGGCTTCCGGCGGCGCCACGATCGAGGCGCGCAGCACGTTGTCCGGGTGCATGTAAGCCTGACGCACGCCTTCGTTGATCATGTCGGTGAGGCTGCGCTTGGCGTCCCAGCGCACGTTCATGCCGACCTTGACGAACACCGTCACGATCCCGGTGTCCTGGCACAGCGGACGGCGGCCTTCGGCGCACATACGGCTGTTGGTCAGGATCTGGGCGATGGCGTCGCGGGCGGCGGGGCTTTCTTCAGCCTCGTAGGCGCGACCCAGTGCCTGGATGTAATCGTCCGGGTGGTAGTAGCTGATGTATTGCAGGGCACCGGCGACGCTCTGAATGACGTCGTCTTCTTTAATGACGGTAGACATGAAACGGCTCTCGACTTAGTGGGGACTGGTATTTGTAATGACTACTGCTGCGGGGTCGCGTACGCGGGCGCATGGCTGTCGTTCGTCATTTTGTTGACGTAGGCCATGACGACGGCGGAAAGCAGGAAGGCACAGTGAATGATCACTTGCCACATGATCGTGTGCGGCGTTTGCTGGGACGCATCGATGAACGTCTTGAGCAGGTGAATCGACGAGATGCTGATGAGCGCCATCGACAGCTTCACCTTGAGTACGCCGGCGTTCACGTGATCGAGCCACTCCGGTTCGTCCGGATGGCCCTCGACACCGAGGCGGGAGACGAAGGTCTCGTAACCGCCGATGATCACCATGATGAGCAGGTTCGAGATCATCACCACGTCGATCAGGCCGAGCACGACGAGCATGATCTGCGTTTCGTCGAACGTCGCAGCGTGGGTGACCAGATGGAACAGTTCGACGAGGAACTTGTAGACGTAGACGCCTTGCGCGGCGATCAGCCCGAGGTACAGCGGCAGTTGCAGCCAGCGGCTGAAGAAGATGACGCGGGGGAGCGGACGCATGGGACGCGTCGGTGCAGGCGGTCGGCCAGGAGTCGACATGGCTATTTTGACGGGGTAAATACGTTGACCCGCGCCTCGTGACGCGGGCTGTAGTTATCAGTTACGCAAATCGAATACGGAATACGAAACCACGAAGCCGGGCGCCATCGAGGCACCCGGGCACGGATAGCGCGTCGCGATATCCGGCATGGGCGGCATTTTACAACGTCTTGGCGGCGCGACCGCGTTCGATTCAGTCGCGCACCGGCAATAGCGTCTTTCGCGAGCCGGCGGAGCGGCCGGGAAGCGCCGCGAGCACAATGCCCGCAACGGTGAGCGCCAGCGCGCCGCCCTGGGCGACGGACAGCCGTTCCCCCAGAAAAATCACGCCGTAAGCGGTGGCGGCCACCGGCACCATCGCCGTAAAGACCCCGGCGAGCTGCGCGCTGACGTGGCGAATCCCGCGCATCCACAGGAAAAACGAGAAGACGCTCGCCGCGAGGCCGTACCAGACGATGAGCGCCCAGTGCCCGACGCTGAGCGCCGAGTAGTCCACGGCCATCAGTCCGACGACCCCGAAGGGCAGCATCAGCGCCCCGCCGATCAGATGCGTATAGGCACAGATGTCGATCGCGGGCAGTTCGGCGGCGAGCCGTTTCGAGACGATCACATAGATGGCTTCGCAGACGACGGCGCCGAGCACGAGCGCGTTGCCGAGCCATGCGCTGGCAGCGGCGTCCGTGGCGCCGGCCGCGCCATGGCCGTCGCCGCGCGAAACGTTGAGCAGCGCCACGCCGGCAATCGCCAGCGCGATGCTCAGCAGCGTGCGTCGCGACGGGTGTTCGCGCAGCACGGCCCACGACAGAAGTGCGACGCACGCCGGCAGCGTGGCCGTGATGACGCCGGCGGCGGTGGCCGTCGTCATACGCACGCCCGAGAGGATCAGTAACGTGAAGAGAAACGTGCCGAAGAACGTCTGCACGAAGAGGTGGCCCCACTGGCGGCGCGTGACGCGTCGCATGGCCGACGGCCGATAGCGTGGGGCGAGCGCGACGATGGCGATGACGAAGCGCCATAGCGCGAAGGCGGCCACGGGCATGACGGCGACCATCGTTTTGCCGATGCCGACGTTGGTCCCGACGAAGGTCATCGCCAGGGCGAGGGCGAAACTCGGAAAGCGGGCAAAGAGGCCGTCGACCCGGTTGGGATGCGTCGTGGCGGCGCTTGTCGTCGTCACGTTGTCACGGCTCGATGGCGGCGTAGATGTCGAATTCACGGGCGCTCCGGGCGATTCCGGGGTGGCGGGACGGGGGTGATGAGCGTAGGATTGTAGCGAATACGCCACAGTTTGCTGCAATGCGACAACGCGATCTGCGTGAGTCCCGCACGCAAGGAACGGGAGTCGAATGCACCAGTGTAAGGCGTTAGTAAGTCGCTCGTCTTAATGTGACGTTAGCGATTTGTTTTGGCTTGATTGCAATCGTATTTGCATATCCATAAGAGGGGACAACTCATGGCAGCAATTGAATCGGTATTGCAGGAACAGCGCGTTTTCGCGCCGCCGCAGGCGCTGGTCGCCAAAGCGAACATTTCCGGCATGCCAGCCTATGAGGCGCTGTGCGCCGAGGCCGAGAAGGATTACGAGGGATTCTGGGCGCGTCAGGCGCGCGAGAATCTGGCCTGGCACAAGCCGTTCACCAAAGTCCTCGACGAGACCAATGCCCCGTTCTATACGTGGTTCGAAGACGGTCAGATCAACGCTTCCTACAACTGCCTGGACCGCCAGATCGAAGCGGGCCTGGGCGACAAAACCGCCATCCTTTTCGAAGCCGACGACGGCACGGTGACCCCTGTCACCTACCGTGACCTGCTGGCGCGCGTGAACCGCTTTGCGAACGCGCTCAAGGCCAAGGGGGTGAAGAAGGGCGATCGTGTGGTGATCTACATGCCGATGTCGATCGAAGGCGTGGTCGCGATGCAGGCGTGCGCCCGCATCGGCGCGACCCATTCGGTCGTGTTCGGCGGTTTCTCGGCCAAGTCGCTCAACGAGCGCGTGATCGACGCGGGCGCAGTCGCGATCGTCACGGCAGACGAGCAAATGCGTGGCGGCAAGGCGTTGCCGCTGAAAGCCATCGTCGACGAAGCGCTCGCGATGGGCGGTTGTGAGCATGTGAAGTCGGTGATCGTCTACCGTCGCACGGGCGGCAATGTGACGATGCAGGCCGGTCGCGACGAAGTGCTGCAAGACCTTGTCGCCGGTCAGTCGGATCATTGCGAGCCGGAATGGGTGGGCGCCGAGCATCCGCTCTTCATCCTCTACACCTCGGGTTCGACGGGCAAGCCGAAGGGCGTGCAGCACAGCACGGGCGGCTATCTGCTGTGGGCATCGCTCACCATGCAGTGGACCTTCGACATCAAGCCGGACGACGTTTTCTGGTGCACGGCCGACATCGGCTGGATCACGGGCCATACGTACATCGCCTACGGTCCGCTGGCGGTGGGCGCCACGCAAGTGGTGTTCGAAGGTGTGCCGACCTATCCGAACGCCGGGCGTTTCTGGGAGATGATCGGGCGTCACAAGGTGACCGTGTTCTACACCGCGCCGACGGCAATTCGTTCGCTGATCAAGGCTGCGGAGCAGACGCCGGAAGTGCATCCCAAGAAGTACGACCTGTCGTCGCTGCGCATTCTCGGGTCGGTCGGTGAGCCGATCAATCCGGAAGCGTGGATGTGGTACTACGAAAACGTTGGCGGCGGCCGTTGCCCCATCGTCGATACGTGGTGGCAGACGGAGACGGGTGGTCACGTGATCACGCCGTTGCCGGGTGCCACGCCGCTGGTGCCGGGGTCGTGCACGCTGGGTCTGCCGGGCGTGGCGGTGGCCATCGTCGACGAAACGGGCCAGGATGTGCCGAACGGGCAGGGCGGGATGCTGGTGATCAAGCGTCCGTGGCCGTCGATGATCCGTACGATCTGGGGCGATCCGGAGCGTTACAAGACGAGCTACTTCCCGTCGGAACTGGGCGGCAAGATCTATCTGGCGGGTGACGGGTCGATTCGCGATGCGAAGACCGGTTACTTCACCATCATGGGCCGTATCGACGATGTGCTGAACGTCTCGGGACACCGCATGGGCACGATGGAAATCGAGTCGGCGCTGGTGGCGAACCCGATCGTGGCGGAAGCTGCGGTGGTGGGGCGTCCGGACGACACGACGGGCGAGGCCATCGTGGCGTTCGTGGTGCTCAAGCGTTCGCGTCCGACGGGTGACGAGGCCAAGCAGCTCGCGCTCGAACTGCGGAACTGGGTGGGCAAGGAGATCGGTCCGATCGCCAAGCCGAAGGACATCCGTTTCGGGGACAACCTGCCGAAGACGCGTTCGGGCAAGATCATGCGTCGTTTGCTGCGTGTGATCGCCAAGGGCGAAGAGATCACGCAGGACACGTCGACGCTTGAGAACCCGGCCATTCTGGATCAGCTCAAGCAGGCGCAGTAAGCGCGGGTTTGCACACCCAAGCGGCCTGCAATGACGCAACGCTCGCGGCCCGGCGCGCCGGGCTCCGCTGACGACGGCGGGACGTCGCCGGACGGCATGTCCGGTGGCGCAGCGGGCGTTTCGTCGACATCGTTTGTGGTGCGAGGTGGCGACGCCGTCACCTCACCCTTCGCCTCGGGCGATCATCACGACATCGCGTCGACGCCGGCGTCTTCGGGGCAGCGTGGCGTGTCCCCTATGTCTCCTTTATCCCCTGATGCCACAGGCAGTCATGTCGGTGCCCCCAATGGGGCGACGCCGACGGATCTTTCTCCCGATATCGACTGGCATGGTCAGGCCGCGGCGATTGCTGCGCGTCACTGGCGCCGTACCTTGTGGTTGGTGGCCGTGCTGATGGGGATCGGTTTCGTGGTGACGTTCGTGCCGCAGTTCTGGGCGCGCGAATGGGCTGCGATGCGATTTGCCGGATGGCCGTTGCCGTTCTACATGGGCGCGCAGGGTTCCATTCTCGTCGACATCGGGCTGATCGTTGTCTACGCGTTGTTCCAGCGGCTCAACGATGCACGCTATCGCAAGGCGCTGCATGCGTTGCGCGACGCGCGTCGCGACAGCCTCGGCCTCACTGACGACACGCTGGAGAGCGCAATGGCGCCCGCCACTTCACGAAGTGCGTCTTCTCGCGCCGAGTCGGCGCACATCTACCGATGAGTTTCACGCGCAGGTTGCTGCGCTACTACCTGTATTACACGGCGGGTTTTCTCGCGTTCGTGTTGATGATCGGCCTGCTCGAAAAGGTCAATGGCCCGGGCGTGTGGATCGGCTATGCGTTCCTTTTCGTGACGATTGCCGTATACGCGGTGATCGGTCTGATTTCGCGGACATCCGACGCCACCGAGTACTACGTTGCAGGACGGCGTGTGCCGCCGATGTTCAACGGCATGGCGTGCGCGGCGGACTGGATGAGCGCGGCGTCGTTCATGGGTCTTGCGGGCTCGCTTTACGTGTCGGGATACGACGGCCTCGCCTACGTCATGGGATGGACCGGCGGCTACTGTCTGGTGGCGTTCCTGCTCGCGCCGTATCTGCGCAAGATGGGGCGATACACGGTGCCGGACTTTCTCGGCACGCGATACGACAGCAATCTCGTGCGTGCGTTGGGCGTCTTCTCGACGATTCTGTGTTCGTTTGTGTATCTCGTCGCACAGATTCAGGGTGTGGGGTTGATTGCGTCGCGCTTCATCGGCGTCGAATTCACGATCGGGATTTTCTTCGGGCTGGCGGGCATTCTCGTGTGCTCGTTTTTGGGCGGGATGCGGGCGGTGACTTGGACGCAGGTCGCGCAGTACATCATCATGATCACCGCATTTCTGGTGCCCACGGCGATGATCGGCCATCAGACGGGCAACGGCTGGTTCCCGCAATTCACCTACGGTGAGGCGCTGGCGAAGGTCGAGGTGCTGGAGAAGCAGCTAAAGAATTCGGTGCCTGAGCAGGAAGTGCGCGATTACTACCGGGAGCAGGCGGAGCAGATGCAGCGTCGGCTCGACGGGTTGCCGGACACGTTCTATACCGAGCGAGCGGAGCTAGAGCGGCAGTTGCTGGACACGAAGCGTCGCAATGGGCCGTTGCGCGACGTGAAGGTGCTGGAGACGAGGCTGGAGGCGTTCCCGCGCGACGTGGGCGAGGCGCAGAACCAGTGGCTGGAGATGCGCAATCAGTACGTGGAGCGCAGTGAGCCGCCGCGCGCGATGACGGAGCCGTTCCCGGCGCGTGACGATACGACCCGCAGTTCGCAGCGGCTGAATTTCCTGTTGCTGATGGTGTGCCTGATGATCGGGACGGCGAGTTTGCCGCACATCCTGACACGATATGGCACGACGGCGACGGTGCAGGGCGCGCGGAGTTCAGTGGGATGGACGCTGTTCTTCGTCGCGTTGCTGTATGTGAGTGCGCCGGCGTTGGCGGTGATGTTGAAGTACGACGTGCTGCTGCATCTGGTAGGTGCGCGATACGAGAACCTGCCGGGATGGGTGACGCAGTGGCGTCACGCGACGCCGGTGCAGTTGGACATCTCCGACGTTTATCGGGATGGCGTGGTGCAGTGGGGCGAGATCTGGATGCAGCCGGACATGTTGGTGCTGGCGGGGCCGGAGATCGCAGGCTTGCCGTACGTGATCTCAGGACTGGTGGCGGCGGGCGCGTTGGCGGCGGTGTTGTCGACGGCGGACGGATTGTTGTTGACGATTGCGAACGCGTTGTCGCACGACGTCTACTTCCACATGGTGGACAGGAATGCGTCGAGTCAGAAGCGGGTGACGACGTCGAAGATCTTGTTGTTATGCGTGGCGATGTTTGCGTCGTATGTGACGTCGTTGAAGCTGGGGAACATATTGTTTCTGGTAGGGGCGGCGTTTTCGCTGGCGGCATCGTGCCTGTTCCCGGCGCTGGTGCTGGGGGTGTTCTGGAAGCGGACGACGCGACTGGGTGCGACGGCAGGGATGGTGAGCGGCTTGTTGGTGTGCGTGTACTACATCATGACGACGTACCCGTTCTTCACCCGCCTGACGGGCTTCGCGGGTTCCCGCTGGTGGGGCGTAGACCCCATCTCGGCGGGGGCGTTCGGTGTCCCGGTCGGGTTCGCGGTGGCGATTGCCTTCAGCTTGCTGGGTGCCCGTCCGAGCGAGCGTGACCGACATCTGGTGGACCATCTCCGACGCCCATGAGACGGGGCACCGAAAGGATTTTTGCCCGAGTCGCCACGAAATGGGTGAGATGTTGTCGCCGACCTGCTATAATGCGCGACCATTCAGGAGAGATGGATGAGCGGTTTAAGTCGCACGCCTGGAAAGCGTGTATAGGTTAATAGCCTATCGGGGGTTCGAATCCCCCTCTCTCCGCCAAAGACAAAACAAAGGGCTTCCCTATCGGGAAGCCCTTTGTGCGTTTACCTATTGCGTGGAAATCGAGGGGTATCGACTCGTCTGCATCCACCAAAATAATCACGCACGAACTCCAAAACCTCGCGTAGCGCTTCGAAAGTGTTGGTGCACGATAAGTAACAGACTGGTCACTCCCACCTGTCGATGGAGAGTCACCATGCCTATCACGCCGCTTTGTACTACAGCGAATGTAGCGCCTGCCTCAGTCAATGAAGTCGATACGACGACTGAATCGTCGGAAATCGCGGCGAATCTCGAGAGGGGCGCGAACGTATCAACATGCCACGGGCTTCATTGTGACGACACGGTCATCAAACCCAGATCCGTCTACGACGATTCAAACTCAGCACGCGTGCTGTCTCAGGCGGACCGAGATGACCTGGTGTGTTGCTGGACAAATGAGCTCAAGCGCGACGCACAGGAAGACTATGCTTTCACGCTGCCTAAGTTTGCCGAGCGCATGGAGACGGTGCGGGGCAAATACAGCAACGTGTTTCGTGAAGACATCTACGAATTTGTGCTGACGCCGAAGCTTCGCGACATCTCTTCGACGCTTCGTGTTCTCGGACTGAAAACAATCGGCTCATTTATCAACGGGGGCTATCCCTCCGGCCCCGAAATCGTCAACCGAGTGTGGTTTGACATCAGAGACGTGTTTTCCGAAGCGCAAAAACAAGAGGTGACGGATCTGTTGAATGCGTGGAATCCCGGCTTCATCGAAGACGGTACCGATCCATGGCACTGAGTTGAACCGACCAAGGTGCGAGTGATTCGATTCCTTCACCCGGGAGACTCACTCGCTCAGGCTCACGGCAATAAACACGAACATTCACCCGCCAGTCATTCCTCGGCGCCCGCCAGCATGCCGATCTGCGCGGCCAGCGATTCGGCGTAACGCCGGTTAAGCGGCTGCCCCGTCAGGAGCCGGTACCAGAACGCACCGTGAATCATATCGGTCGCAACGTCCAGATTCGTCTCGGCCGGAAGT
The DNA here is from genome assembly GCF_001721285.1 of Pandoraea sp. ISTKB. Classification (NCBI taxonomy): domain Bacteria; kingdom Pseudomonadati; phylum Pseudomonadota; class Betaproteobacteria; order Burkholderiales; family Burkholderiaceae; genus Pandoraea; species Pandoraea sp. ISTKB. The sequence goes on along the minus strand of NZ_MAOS01000025.1, from coordinate 72,225 downwards.
TCCTCGGCTTCGACGGCCTGCGCCAATAGGTTTTTCACGCGCTCCGCACGAGGGACGACGAATCGATCGTTGAATCGCGTCAGGAACTCGCTGTCCGATTGGGCCGCAGCGATCAGGTTCCGGATGGCAGCGCCGTCCGCCTCCAAATGTCGAAACACACCCGCCAAAAATTTTGTCAGCGTGGGGACAAGCCCTTCGTAAGCGCTCGTGTCGAATTGACCCGCGCTTTCCAGATAGGCATCCAACACGAGTTCCGCTTTGCTCGGCCAACGACGATAGAGCGTCTGTTTGGCGACGTTGGCTTCCGACGCGACCAGATTGACCGATACGCCGTCGAAGCCCTTCTCCTTGACCAACCGCCGCACGACCGCCAATACGGCTGCTGAGGTGTCTTCGTTTCGGGGCCGTCCAGCCCGACGTGGTGAATGCGAGACAGTCATGGTGAGGTGTCTTTTCCAATACCGAAGTCTAATAATACAATAACGAGACTTCGGTATTGAAATTGACTCATATGAATTCGTCGACTGACCGTTCCCCCGGTATCCCGCCTGCGCTGAGTCCGTGGGGAGCGCTTTCTCTGCTTTCCGTCTCCATGCTCACCATCATGGTCGGCTGTGCGATCGTGCCCGGCTTGCCGTCCATCGCCCGGGCGCTCGGCGTCGGCGAGGCGGCCGGCTGGCTCATCACGTTGCCCTCTCTGGGCGTCGTTATTTTCGGGCCACTAGCCGGACGATTCATCGATCGGCATGGAGCGCGTAAGGCGCTCTGTATCGGGTTGATTCTCTACGCCGTTCTCGGCGCCGGCACCGTTCTGCTTCGCGGCGCATGGCTGGTGTTCAGCAGCCGTATCTTGTTGGGCGGCGTGACGGCTCTGGTGATGGCCGGCGGTACTGCGTTGATATCCGACTTCTATCGCGGGACGGCGCGAATCGCGATGATTGCGCGTCAAGGTACGGCGATCGAACTCGGTGGTGTCGTCTTCCTCGCGATCGGCGGTGTGTTAACCAAATTGGGATGGCAAGCCCCCTTCGCGCTCTACGGGATGGCGTTGGTTTTCCTGTTGCTCATCCTCACTACCGTGCCGTCTGTGGAACACGCCAGGGAAGCCGAAGTGCCGTCTGCGGCCGAGCCGACAGGGCCGTCTTTGCGGCCTGTACTGCTCGCGGCATTGTGTTCCATGGTGGTCTTCTTCTCGGCCATCATCGCGCTGCCGTCTCATCTATCCGGCACGGGACCGCATTCGCCGGGCCTGTCGGAAGCGCAAATCGGATATTTTCTGGCGTTCGTCTCTCTGGTGGCCGCCGCTGTGGCTTCCGGCATGCCGAAATTGGTGCGCGCACGCGGTGAGGCGAAAACGATGATGATCGCGTTCGCCAGCTATGAAGTCGCGCATCTGTGCTTCGCGCTGGCGAACGGCTTCTACATGGACATTGCAGGCGCGGTGCTGCTTGGCGTTGGCTTTGGGCTTTCCGTTCCGCTGGTCAATCACATGACGGTCGAGCAGAGCGACGAGCGCTCGCGGGGACGCAATCTCGCCCATTTGTCGATGGCGATCTTTCTCGGGCAATTTCTTGCGTCGCCGCTTGAGGCGATATCCGGCGGGGAGCAGGCGACGTTCCTTGCCGCAGCGCTAATTTCGTTCGGTGCGCTTATTGCGGCATGGAGAGTGTCAGTCCGCGCACAGTCCGCCAACGACCCATTCTGACTCAAGACCCCACATAAAGATGATCGACATACGAGCGCAGCGTCGCCATGATGCTCGGCGCGACGATGCGTGAGGTGCGTGGATTGTCCGACGGGATGTTGCGGCTCTCGAGTGTCAGGTCGGCGTCGTCTGCGCGCACTTCGATGTGTTGGACTGCACCGCGCACGTTAGGATCGACCCAGACTTCGATCTCGGTGGCGTCGAACCCCACGCCGGCCAGACTCAACGTGATGCCCACGTTGAAGTGACGGGGGAACGCAGCCCCCGCTTCCCGGGCATTGCCCTGAAACACCAGAACCGGTGACGCCGGCGGTTGCGTGAAGTCGAAGCCTTTCTCTCGTACGTACGGCTCCTTCGCCAGCGATTCCGGACGGAAGGTCGTGGTCAGCTTGATCGAATGGATGCACCCTTCCTTCATCGCGCGCACCGCATCTAGCCCCGGCAATCCACCACTGGCCACACGAATACGACCGCCATGCGTCTTCGCCAGATCCAGCAGTTCCAGATTGTTGGGCAGGGCGGCAACGCTCACCGCAACGATCGTCTTGCCAGCGAGCAGCGTGGCTTTGGCGATCTCGGGGAAGGCATCCGCCGTCGCGCATTCGCAGACGATGTCGCAGCGCTCGACCAGTTCGTCCAACCCCGTCACCGCAACGCCTTCGCCGCCAAGCGCCGCGAGCGTTTGCGTCGCCCGTGCTTTGTCGCGGGCATACACGCCAGCGAGTTCGGCGTCGGGAATGTCGCGACGGAGCAATCGCTTTGCAATCTCCTGCCCGACACCGCCTAACCCCGCAATACCAATGCGGAGCGGCTTCCTGAGATTCGTCGTCATATGACTGATTTTCCTGTGAAGGGGTGAGGCACGACGCTATGCGAAGCGTGCGATGGAAAACGGTTCGAGGTCGATGGACGTCGTGCGACCTGCGACCAGATCCGCGACGATCCGTCCGCTGGCGGCCCCCGCCGTCAATCCGACATGGCCATGCCCGAAAGCATAGTAGGCGTTCGCCATGCGACTCGCGCGTCCCAGAACCGGCAGCGAGTCAGGCGTGCTCGGCCGGAAGCCGAGCCAGCGCCGCTCCGGTGCGACAGGGCGATGTTGCAGATGCGCGCCGATGCCGGGGTACATGCGTCCGAGTTGTCGAGCGAGCAAATCGCAACGACGCCAGTCCGGCCCTCGCGCCAGCCCGGCAAACTCCACCGTTCCCGCACACCGGACACGCCCGTCCATCGGTGTGACGAACATCTTCGCTTCCGACCACAGCGTTGGCGTGCTCGGTGCAACAGGCGCTTCGGGGACCTCGATGTGGTATCCGCGCTCGGTGTCGAGCAATACCTTGTCACCCAGCCTCTGCGCGAGGGTCTTCGACCAGGCGCCCAGCGCGATGACAACGCATTTGACCGGCATGGCGCCCGACGCCGTCACGACTGATGTCACGGCCGAACCGTCGGTCTCGAGCGTTTTGATCTCCGTGTCGACGAACCGTCCGCCCTGTGACGTGATGTGATGCCGGAGTCCCGCCAGAAACGCGCCAGGATCACCGACATGTCCGGTCTCGGCAATGTATCGTCCGGCAACGAACTGGTCGGACAGATGCGGATCGCGTGCTCTCAGCGCGTGCCGGTCGAGCACCTCGACATGCACCCCGTTGCGCTCGCGAAGCGACATGGCAACGCCGTCGGCGCGAAACCCCTCGGAGGTCGTATAAGCCACCGTGTGTCCAACCGGGCGGATGAGCGGCGACAACCCGGTCTCACGCGCAAGCGCGAGTGTCTCGTCGAGACTGCTGCCGAGCAACGCGCGCAACGCCACTGCCTGTTTTTCGATGGCCTCGCGCCGACCGGACGCCGCAAAGCGCAGCAGCCACGGCAGCATGAACGGCAGGTATCCGGCGCGTAACACCAAAGGGCCTTCACTATCGAACAGCCAGCGAGGCACGCGACGCATGACGTCGGGCGACGAATTCGGCACGATCGACGAACCGTTCAGGCAGCCGGCGTTGCCGTAAGACGCAGCGGCCTGTGCGTCGCCGCGGTCGATCACGAGCACGCGATGACCGTCCCGGAGCAGGTTCACTGCGGTGCAAAGACCGATGATGCCGCCGCCGAGCACGGCGATCGGAAGGGTGTTGTCGGACATTTACCAAGTCTCTCTCAAACGGCCGCGCGAGCGTGCGCGAAGCTACCCCTCGCGCCGCCCGCCGACCGTCGATACGTTGTCAGCCGTCTGAACGATCAGAAGCGATGACGAATACCAATGTGCGTGTTGAGTTGCCGGTTCGTGGACGACGCCGGCAACTGCCCGATCTGGGCAACGTCGCTGCCCGCTGCCGTCCCGTAAATCAGCCACACATAAACGTCGGTGCGCTTGGACAGGATGTAATCGGCAACGAGGTTGTACTGGCGATACTTCGGTCGCTTGCCGGTGCCACCGATACCGGCGTTCGTCAGGTCGACGGCCGCCGACAGGCGAATGTCGGGGCGCAGCATGTAGTCGCCCTGCAGCACGTAGGTATTGAACTGGACGTTGTTGCCCGCAGCGGCCTGTGTCAGCACCGAATGGGTCATGCCGCCGCGCACCGTGAGTTGACCGAACGCGTAGGCTGCGCCGACGGCGGCAATGTTCAGGGCGTTGGCCGACGGCAGATAAGCGCCGTAGGTGGCGATGCTGCTCGCACCGGTGCTGTTGTACCAGACGGCATACGGATTGTGTACCGACGTGTACGCCGCACCGGCGGACAGCGGGCCGTTGCTGTAGTTCACGCCCGCACCCCAGGCGCTGTTCGTGCCCATCTGCCCGGCCACGCCCCCGAACGCGTACATCGTCGAGAACGACAACCCCTTGTAGTTCAGACTCTTGAACTTGACCGAGTTGTTGGTCGCGTAATCGTTGCCGGTATTGTCCAGATCGAACATCGGCGACGAGCCACGCCCGTTGGCGAGAATCGTGCCCAGATTGTCCACGATCGGATCGTACTGACGACCGAAGGTGATCACCCCGTAGGGCGTGCCGACCCCCACATACGCCTGACGCCCGAACTCACGGCCGTTCTGGCCGAGATTACCCGTCATGGCGTCGAAACCGTTTTCCAGCCGGAAGATCGCCTGATAACCGCCGCCGAGATCCTCGTTGCCGAGAAAGCCCCAGCGCGAACCGTCCCATGCGCCGCTGCGGGCACGCGTCGTCGACGCGCCGCCTGCATTGTTGATGTACGAGACCCCCGCGTCGATCTCCCCGTAGATCGAGACCGACCCTTGAGAACTTTGCGCAAACACCGCCCCCGACATCAACGCCAAGGTTGATGCGATCACATGCTTTTTCATTTGCAATCCTAATTAATTTGCGTGCTTAACGTTGATGTTGACCCGGTATTTCGGAAAAACGGGGGTCGGGGTTACGACGCTACGAGGCGAAGCGCTCCAGGAACGACATGATGCGAGGATTGTCACGTCGACCGAAGATCTCTTCCGGTGCGCCCGAGCCGGCGATCTTGCCGGCGTCCATGAAACAGACGCGATCGGAGATTTCGCGGGCGAACGCCATCTCGTGGGTGACGAGAATCATGGTCATGCCGTCTTTCGCCAGTCCGGCCATCACCTGCAACACTTCACCGACGAGTTCCGGGTCGAGTGCCGATGTGGCTTCGTCGAACAGCATGGCTTTGGGCTCCATGGCGAGCGCGCGGGCGATGGCCACCCGCTGACGTTGCCCGCCCGACAGGCGATGGGGGTACTGATCGGCCTTGCCGGCGAGGCCCACGCGAGACAGCAGGCTCATGGCGAGATCCTTGGCCTCCGCACGCTTCATCTTCTTGATGTGGATGGGGCCTTCGGTAACGTTCTCCAGCACGGTCTTGTGCGGATACAGGTTGAAGTGCTGAAACACCATGCCGAGATCGCGTCGCAGCATGGCCGAGGCGCGTTGGCCGACATGTCCGGCGCGACCGATCTTCTGGCCGAAGTCGAACGCGTGCGGCCCGACGTTGAGTGTGCCGGCGTCCGGAATCTCAAGCAGATTCAGGCAGCGCAACAACGTCGACTTGCCCGATCCGCTGGGGCCGATCAGCGAGACGACCTGCCCCTTCTTGACATCCAGATCGATGCCTTCCAGAACGACGTGTTCGCCAAACGTCTTCCCGATGCCCTTGACGGCAATCATTTGCTCGGCAGCCATCTTCATGCTTTTGCACCTCCCACACGACGCTCCACGTACTCGGCAAAGCTGGTAATCGGAAACAGAACGACCAGATACAGCACGGCAATCGCCGTATAGACCTCAAGCGGACGATAGGTGGCCGCCGTGATGACGCTGCCCTGATACACCAGATCCGCCACGGTGATCGTCGAGACGAGCGACGTGTTCTTCAACTGCATGACCGTCTGGTTGATGAACGACGGAATCATCAGGCGCACCGCCTGCGGCAACACGATTCGCCGGAACACCATCGTCGGCAGCATCCCGGTCGCCTTGCCGGCTTCCCATTGCCCGCGATCGACGGCGGCGATACCGCCACGGAAGATCTCGGCATAGAAAGCGCCGGTGTAAAGACTCAGCGTCAGGAAGGACGCCATTTGCGGCGACAACGTCGTGCCGGTCAGCACCGGCAGGGCGTAATACATCCAGATCAGTTGCACCAGCAGCGGCGTGCAGCGAAAGATCTCGATGTAAAGGCGAAACGGCGCGGCCAGTGCCTTGGGCGCAAACGAGCGCGCGCATCCTGCAATCAGTCCGATCGCCAGTCCGGCGGCCACGGTCGTCACGGTATAGAGCAGCGTGAGCCAGAGGCCGCTCACGAAGAGCGAGCGGTACTGCCAGATGATGGAGAAGTCCCAGCTGTAACCCATGACGTCGACTCAGAAATGCACTTCGGGTGGGATGTTGCCCGGATTGATACCGGCATTCGCGAGGGCGGCGAGCAGCCATTCGCGGGTCGTGCCGAGCGTGCGGCTGTAGTCGGCCCACGTGCTGAGGAAGTCGCGCCAGCGCTTGTCCGGCTCGGTGCGAACGCCCATGTTCACCGGCATGGTCAGTTCGGGCTTCGGAATCGACAGGTCGCCCAGTTGCGGATTCTTCTTGAGGGCATTGATCGCCAGCATGGTCAGCACGACCACGTAGTCGGCTCGCCCGCTGGTCAGCGCGAGGAAGGCCAGATCGCGATTCTTGAAACCGAGGATCGACGACTTCGGAAGGTAGCGGCGGGCGATCGTTTCGTGGGTCGTGCCCAGATCCACGGCGATGCGAATGTTCGGCTTGTTGATGTCTTCCCACTTCGCCACTTTCGCTACGCCCTTGCGGCCGATGACGGTGAACGAGTGGACGAAGATCGGTGTGGTGAAGTCGATCGACAAGGCGCGCTGCGGCGTGGGGTTCAGGGCGAAGGCGATATCGACCTTGCCGGATTGCAGATCGAGCACGGAGTTGCCGTACGTCGATTCGACCTCCACGACACTCGCGCCGAAGTTCGAGGCGATGTCCTTCGCCATGTCGATGCAGGCGCCAGACCAGACGTTCGAGACGATGTCCTTGTGGAAGTACGGCTCTTCACCCGCAAACGCGGCAATGCGCAACACCTTGGATTGCTTCACGCGATCGAACGTCGATTGCCCGGCCGTCGCCTGCGCTGCCGCCGGCGTTGCAACCGTAGCAGCGGCTGCGGCCCCGATACCGGCAACCACCGAGTGGCGCAGAATTTCGCGTCTGTTCATCACTTACCCCTGTCTGTTGGTTGGGTTGATCTTCGCTGGCTTAACGAAGGTTGCACTTCGTGATCCATTCGACGATGTGGATTCTTGGACCGACAAAATAAAAGTGCAACTTTTTCTAATAAAGGTTAACCCTGTGTCTCATCGGGTTGCACTTCTTATTTTGTTTGGGCAGCATTTCGGGCATCTGCGACGCTTTCAGCCCGAATTCTCAAGGCGAAAGGTTGCACCTTTCCTTTCCCACCTGGTGTGATACCTGAGGCGATGATGAGCAACGATAACAAGGCCGATGCGTACTATTCGGCAAAAGCAGTCGACGAATCCTATATCCCGGTCATCGACATTTCTGCGCTGGTGAGCGGCGACGAGAGTGCGGTTGCAACGGTTGCAACCCAGATCATGGAGGCGTCCCAGCGCATCGGTTTCTTCTACGTGAAGGGGCATGGCATCGCGCCTGACGTGACGAACCGGGCAACGGCGGCGATGCGTGAGTACTTCTCGCTGCCGTCGCAGACCAAGGCGCATTGCCCGGTGAACAAGAGCCAGCGCGGTTGGATGGCCACCGGCGTGGCACGTCTGGAGGGCTCCAAGACGCACGATCTGAAGGAAATCTTCTTTTGGGGGCCGGAGCAGTGGTCGGCGCGTCTGGAGCAGCAGAAGGAGACCGACTCGCTGATCGCTGACAACGTCTGGCCGGACGCCGACTTTCCCAAGCTGCGCCAGGATCTGCTGCCGTACTACGACGCCACGATGAAGGTCGGTCATCGTCTGCTGGCGGCGATTGCCGTCGGTCTGGGCATGCCGGACGACTTCTTCGCCAAGCGCTACACGAGTCCGATGGCGCGCGGTCAACTTGTCTACTACCCGGTTTCCACGGCGTCGGACGAAGCCGAAGAGCGTTTCGGCTCGGCCCCGCACACCGACTTCGGCGTGCTGACGCTCCTGTTGCAGGATCTCAACGGCGGGCTGCAAGTGCTGACGAAAGACGGCGAGTGGATCGAGGCGGCGCCGATCGAAGGAACGCTCGTGTGCAACATCGGCGATCTGCTCAATCGCTGGACGAACGAGAAGCTGAGTTCCAACCTGCACCGCGTGATCAACCGTTCGGGTAACGAACGACACTCGCTGGTCGTTTTCTTCGATCCGGACCCCGACGCCGTCGTGGATCCGGCCGACCTCGGGTTTCCGGAAGGCCATGACAAGTATCCGGCCGTGACGGCGTCCGAATACATCCACGGCAAGAACAAGAAGAACTTCACGCAATACAAGAACTGAGCGGTATTCCAGCCGGGGCGCGGGCGCATTTTGCCCGCGCCGGCAGCCCTCGGCGGCGTACAATGCCGCGAGGTTGCTCCGTTGGTGCCCGGGACGTCGATGCTCGTGAGTGCTGAGCAACAAATCGATCATGCCCATCACCCTCTGGAATCATGGCTAGCACCACGCTTGGCGTCAAAGTCGACGATCTGCTTCGTTCGCGCATCAAACATGCGGCAACGCGACTCGACCGAACCACTCACTGGCTCATCAAACAAGCGATTCTGGCTTACCTCGAAAACGTGGAGAGCCTTCCCCCGACGGGCGAGCTGTCGTTGCTCGAACGTGCGGAGTCCGCCGATGCCGTCGAGGCGTCCGGGGCGGCGGCCGACGACGCGGTGCCGCATCCCTTTCTCGAATTCGCGCAGAACGTTCAGCCCCAGTCGGTGCTGCGTGCCGCGATTACGTCTGCCTACCGGCGTCCCGAGCCGGAGTGCGTTCCCTTTCTGATCGGACAGGCCAAGCTTCCCGAAGCCATGGGCGCAGACGTCGATGCGCTGGCGGGCCAACTGATTCAGGCGATGCGTATCAAACACCCGGGCAGCGACATCGACGGCTTGCTCAAGGCGTTCGGGTTGTCGAGTCAGGAAGGCGTGGCGCTGATGTGTCTGTCGGAGGCGCTGTTGCGCGTGCCGGACCGCACGACTCGCGACGCCCTGATTCGCGACAAGATCAGCAAGGGCGACTGGTGGTCGCATCTGGGGCAGGGGCGATCGATCTTCGTGAACGCGGCGACCTGGGGCCTGATGATTACCGGCAAGCTCGTCCCCACGAACAGCGAAGTCGGCCTGTCATCGGCGCTCACGCGGTTGATCGGCAAGGGCGGCGATCCGCTGATTCGCAAGGGCGTCGACATGGCCATGCGGCTCATGGGCGAACGGTTCGTGACGGGCGAGAACATTTCCGAAGCGCTCGCCAACAGCGGGAAGTACGAAGCGCTCGGCTTCCGTTACACCTACGACATGCTCGGCGAGTCGGCCATGACCGAAGCCGATGCCCTGCGCCATTACGCCGCGTATGAACAGGCGATTCACGCCATCGGCAAAGCGGCGGGCGGGCGGGGCGTCTATGACGGCCCGGGCATTTCGATCAAGCTCTCGGCGTTGCATTCGCGGTACTGCCGCGCGCAGTTCGAGCGCGTCGAGCGTGAGCTGCTGCCGCGCGTGCGTGCGCTTGCGGTGCTGGCGCGCCACTACGACATCGGCCTGAGCATCGACGCCGAAGAGTCCGACCGTCTCGAAATTTCTCTCGATTTGCTCGAAGCGCTGTGCTTCGATCCGGATTTGCAGGGATGGGACGGCATCGGGTTCGCCTTGCAGGCCTATCAGAAGCGCAGCCCCTTCGTGGTCGACTACCTCGTCGATCTGGCTCGCCGCAGCGGGCGGCGGATCATGGTGCGTCTGGTCAAGGGGGCCTATTGGGACGCGGAAATCAAGCGAGCGCAGGTCGAAGGCCTCGAAGGCTATCCGGTCTTCACGCGCAAGATCTATTCCGACATGTCGTATCTGGCCTGCGCCAAGAAGCTGCTCGCTGCGCCCGATGCCGTCTATCCCCAGTTCGCCACGCACAACGCCTATCTCGTCTCCACGCTTTACCATCTCGCCGGTGAGGCGGCGACCCCCGAACCCTACGAATTCCAGTGCGTTCACGGCGCCGGCGAAGCGCTTTACGAAGACGTGATCGGGGAGGGCAAGTTGAACCGGCCCTGCCGGATCTATGCGCCCGTGGGAACGCACGAGTCGTTGCTGGCGCACCTTGTCCGACGGTTGCTCGAAATGGAGCATGGCTCGCAGGCGTCGCTCGCCGACCGGGTCGCGGGCATCAACGAAGCGGCCGACGACGTCATCGTCAATTCGGTCAATGCAGCGCTGGACATTGCCCCGCTGGGCGCGCCCAACGAAAAGATTCCGCTACCGCGCGATATCTACGGGCCGGAGCGCGTGAATTCGACCGGCATCGATCTTTCCAATGAGCATCGTCTGGCGTCGTTGTCTGCCGCCTTGCTCGCCAGCACTAACGATCGCTGGCGCGCCGCCCCGATGTTGCAGAGCGACGAAGGGGTTGCCGCCGGTCAGGCCGAGCGTGAGGTGCGCAATCCGGCGGATCGTCGGGACGTCGTGGGCAAGGTGGTCGATGCCACCCCCGAGCACGTGTCGATGGCACTGAAGTACGCTCTGGCGACGGCGCCTATCTGGCAGGCGACGCCTGTCGACGCGCGTGCGGCGTGCCTGACGCGCGCGGCGGCGTTGCTCGAAGCACAGACCCCCAACCTGCTGGGACTGATCGTGCGCGAGGCCGGCAAGTCCGTGCCGAATGCCATCGCCGAGGTGTGTGAAGCCGTCGATTACCTGCGCTACTACGCGGCCGAAATCCTGCGCGAGTTTTCCAACGACACGCACCGCCCGCTGGGGCCGGTGGTCTGCATCAGTCCTTGGAATTCTCCGCTCGCCACCTTCCTCGGACAGGTATCGGCGGCGCTGTCAGCCGGCAATACCGTCATTGCCAAACCGGCGGAGCAAACGTCGATCATTGCGGCACAAGCCGTGCGTATTCTTCGGGCAGCGGGTGTGCCGGCCGGTGCAGTACAACTGCTGCCGGGCGATGGCCCGACGATCGGCGCCGCGCTCGTCGCCGAGCCCCGAACGCGCGCCGTCATGTTTACCGGGTCGACGGAAGTCGCCCGGACGATCAACCTCCGCCTGTCGAAGCGGCTCGATGTCGACGGCAAACCGATTCCGCTGATTGCCGAAGCGGGCGGTCAGAACGCGATGATCGTCGACTCGTCGGCCCAGGTGACGCAGGTCGTTGCCGACGTCATGCAATCGGCGTTCGATTCGGCCGGGCAGCGATGCGCCTCGTTGCGTGTGCTGTGTGTGCAGGACGACATCGCCGATCAGGTACTCGACATGCTCAAGGGCGCCATGCGCGAACTCGCCGTGGGCAATCCCGATCGTCTCTCGACCGATGTCGGTCCGGTCATCGATCACGAGTCGAAGCATGTGATCGAGACCCACATCGCGGCACTGCGCGACAAGGGACGCAAGGTCGAGCAGGTGCCATTGCCGACAAGCTGCGCGCAAGGCAGCTATGTGGCACCGGCGCTAATCGAGATCGACAACCTTGCCGAACTCAAGCGCGAAATCTTCGGACCGGTGCTGCATTTCATGCGCTTCGAGCGCAGCGCACTGAACGCGCTGCTCGATCAGATTCACGCGTCGGGTTACGGACTGGCGCTGGGCATTCAGACGAGAATCGACGAGACGATTGCGCACGTCGTCAATCACGCCCGCGTGGGCAACATCTACGTGAACCGCAACATCGTGGGCGCCGTGGCCGGTGTGCAGCCGTTCGGCGGCGAGGGACTGTCCGGCACGGGGCCCAAGGCCGGCGGCCCGCTGTATTTGCAGCGGTTGCTCTCGCGCTATCCGATGGGCTTGCCGAAGTCGCTGGCCGAGACGCTGGTGGTGTACGAAGCGGCGTCGCTCGATACGCCTGCGGCGGCGCTGAGCGCGTTGCGCGAATGGGCTATCGGGCAGAGCGATCCGCGCACGGCGGCGCGTACCGACGAGTATCTGCCTTATGCGCTGGCGGGCGCGACCGCTACGCTGCGCGGACCGACCGGCGAACGTAACGTCTACACACTGAGCCCGCGCGGCAACGTGCTGTGTGTGGCGGCAACCGCTTCCGGCGCGCGGGCGCAGTTCGCCGCTGTGCTGGCGACCGGCAACCATGCCGTCTTCGAGGGGGCTTCCGGCGAGCATCTGGTGGCGAGCTTGCCGGAATCGCTTGCGGCGCATGCCACGTTGCGTGCATCGCCGGCATCGGTGGCATCGGAGGCATCGGAAGCAGACGACATTCAGGCCGTGCTGTTCGAAGGCGACGGCGACGAGCTGTTGTCGTTCGTGTCCGATCTGGCCAAACGAAAAGGGCCGATCATTCCGGTGCAGGGGATTCGTTCCCACGCACTCGAGAGCGGCGCGGAAGACTATGTGCTCGAACGACTGCTCGTCGAGCGCTCGATCAGTGTGAATCTCACCGCGGCAGGCGGCGAAGCGCAGCGAACGACGATCTAAGGTTTTTCTCCGCGTAAACCCCGATATCCGCCCCCCATGCGGAGGCATACCCTTCGACTTCTCTTAAAACAGAACGTCATTCTGTCTGACAGAATGATCAGCAACACAATCCAAAGGAGGATTGAGATGTCGAGTTTGCCTGTCGGCGCGGTGTCAGCGTCGTCTGCCGCCCATGCCGGGCCGTCCGACGCAAGTCGGCAGATCAACGCGCGTATCGACCGACTGCCGGCGACGCGTTCCATCTGGACACTCATCCTGCTCATCGCCATCGGTGGCTGGTTCGAGTTCTACGACCTGTTCTTCACTGCGTACGTCGGCCCCGGCCTCGTCAAGAGCGGTCTCTATTCCACGACGACGGCTTCGTTCTTCGGCGTGTCGGGACTGGGCGCCTTCGTCGCGGCCTCGTTCGCTGGGCTGTTCATCGGCACGTTCTTCCTGACGGGCCTCGCCGATCGCTACGGACGTCGCACGATCTTCACCGTCTCGCTGCTCTGGTATTCCATCGCCACGCTCATCATGGCGTTCCAGACCACGGCGCCGATGATCAACCTGTGGCGTCTGATCGCCGGCATCGGCGTGGGCGTCGAGCTGGTCACCATCGACACTTACGTCAGCGAACTCGCGCCGAAGCACCTGCGCGGCCGCGCTTTCGCCTTCATGCACCTGATCCAGTATCTGGCGGTGCCGGCCGTGGCGCTGCTGTCGTGGTGGCTCGTGCCGCAACAGGTTTTCGGTATGGACGGCTGGCGTACCGTGGTCATCGTCGGCGCGCTCGGTGCGCTGGTCGTCTGGGCGATTCGCCGCCGCGTGCCGGAAAGCCCGCGCTGGCTCGCTCAGCAAGGCCGCACCGCCGAGGCGGAAGCGATCGTCAAGGATCTCGAAGCGCGCGTGCAACGGGAGTCGGGTCGCGCACTGCCGCCGCCGGTGCTCAGCGTCGAACCCGCTGCCACGAAGGCCAGGTTCCGCGAAATCTGGCAGAAGCCGTATCGCCGTCGCGCCATCACGCTGCTGGTGTTCAACCTGTTCCAGGCCATCGGCTTCTACGGTTTTGCCTCGTGGGTGCCGACGCTGCTCGTGTCCAAAGGCATCACGATCACGCACAGCCTGATGTACTCCTTCGTGATCGCCATCTCGAACCCGTTCGGCCCGCTCATCGGCATGGCCATCGCCGATCGTATCGAGCGTAAGACGCTCGTCGTGCTGTCCGCGCTTGGTATTGCGGTGTTCGGTTCGTTGTTTGCGGTGCAGTCGTCGCCCGCCATGCTGATGATTCTCGGCGTTGCGATCACCCTGTGCGGCACGCTGCTGTCCGTGGGGTATCACGCCTATCAGACCGAACTGTTCCCCACGCGCATTCGTGCCCGTGCCGTGGGCTTCGTGTACTCGATGTCGCGTCTGTCGGCGATGTTCTCGGGCTTCATGATCGCCTTTGCGCTGCGCCATTTCGACGTGACCGGCGTGTTCGCACTGATCACGTTCGCGATGGTCATGGTGATGGCATCGATCGGCCTGTTCGGCCCTCGCACCAATCAGCGCACGCTCGACGAAATCTCTCACTGAGGCGCTTGCCCTGACACCGGATCCCGGGTCAGGGCACATCACCGCCTCAATTCATGCAACCGCACACGCAACATCAGGAGCCAACGATGGCATTGCCGCTCGCCGGGGTGAAAGTCCTCGATCTCTCCAACGTTCTCGCCGGACCGTTCTGCGCCTACCAACTGGCGCTCATGGGCGCCGACGTGACCAAGGTCGAAAACCCGGACGGGGGCGATCTCGCGCGTCGGCTGGGCGCCGACAAGGACGCGGCGGCGCGTCAGATGGGCGCTTCGTTCGTGGCCGTCAACGCCGGTAAACGCTCGCTCACGCTGAACCTGAAGGACCCGCGCGGTAAAGCCATCCTGAAGGATCTCGTGGCGTCGAGCGACGTGCTCGTCGAGAACTTCCGCCCCGGTGTCATGACACGTCTCGGTCTCGATTTCGACGCTCTGCGCGAAGTGAATCCGCGTCTGGTCTACTGCGCGATTTCGGGCTTTGGTGCGGATGGCGAACTGTCGTCGCGTCCTGCCTACGATCAGATCATTCAGGGCATTTCCGGCGTGATGAGCGTGACGGGAGATGCGCAAAGCGCGCCACTGCGCGTGGGCTATCCGGTCTCGGATACCGTCGGCGGGCTGACGGCGGCCTTCGCCATCTGCGCGGCATTGCTCGATGCGCGCACGACCGGTCAGGGACGCATGCTCGACGTCTCCATGCTCGAAGCCACGCTCGCGACGATGGGCTGGGTCGTGTCGAACTATCTCAACGCCGGCGTCGCCCCGGTGCCGATGGGCAACGAAAACTTCACCGCAGCCCCGTCCGGCACCTTCCGTACGGGTGACGGATTGCTCAACATCGCCGCGAACGAAACGCGTCAGTTCGTCAGCTTGTGTTCATTGATCGGACGCCCCGACATCGCCGACGATCCCCGCTTCGCGCAACGCGACACGCGCAAGCAGAATCGTCATGCCCTCAAGGCGGAGATCGAAGCCGCGCTCGCGCAGGACAGCGCTGCGAACTGGGAGACGAAGCTCGTGGCGAGCGGCGTGCCTGCCGGGCGCGTGATGTCGGTGCCCGACGTGCTCGCGCATCCGCATCTTGCCTCGCGTGAGTTCGTGCGCGAGCTGAGTGTGCCGGGCGAAGCGCAACCGCAACGCGTCACGCGCGCGGGCTTCCGGCTGTCGGACGGCGACGCCGCGCCGGGTGCCCCCGCGCCGTCGCTCGGTGCCGATACGCAGGTGCTGCTCGCGGGGCTCGGCTACGACGATGCTGCCATCGATGGATTGCGCGCTGATGGCGTGATCTGACCGGCGCAGCTTTCCTCAGTCATGAAGACTGAGTCATGCCGACTCACTCATGACGACTTACTACAGCACGCTCACCACGTGAACCGACCATGAACCCCACTCTCGATGCTGCGGCGCTGTGCGCCGACTACTGGAGCACGTCGATCATCGATATCCATCCGGGATCGATCAACGTGCGCGGCTATCCGATTCAGGACCTGATCGGCAACGTCAGCTTCCCGCAAATGATCTGGCTGATGCTGCGCGGCGACTTGCCGACGGACGCACAGGCGCGTCTGCTCGAAGCAGCGCTCGTCGCCTCGGTCGATCATGGGCCGCACGCGCCATCCATTGCGATCTCGCGTATCGCGACGAGTTGCGGCTTGCCGCTGAACGGCGCGATGGCATCGGCCATCAACGCGCTGGACGACGTGCACGGTGGCGCCGGGCAACAGGCCGTGGAGCTGTACCAGGACATCGCGCAGCGTCTCGCCGCCTCGCCGTCCGGGGTGCCGGACATGACGGCTGCGGTCGCCGAGGGTATTGCGGCGTTCAATGAAGCGCACGGCAAGTATCTACCGGGCTTCGGGCATCGTTTTCATCCGGTGGACCCGCGGGCGACCCGACTGCTGGCGATGGTCGATCAGGCGGTGGAACAAGGCGTGATCGAAGGCCATTACGCCGCCATTGCACGCGGTATCGAAGCGCATCTCAAGGCGCGCAAGCAAAAGCCGGTGCCGATGAACATCGACGGCATCACGGCCGTGATCTACGCCGAGCTGGGATTTGCGCCGGAGCTGGCGCGAGGAGTGTTCTGTCTGTCGCGCGCCGTGGGCATTCTGGCGCACGCGTGGGAGCAGCGCGGACGCGGGGAGCGCAACAAAGGCCCGCTGCCGCGTCAACTGCCTTACCGCTATACCGGCGAGCCGGAGCGCTCGTTTCCCTGAGTCGGAGACGTCAGGGACGCAGTACGCTTAAGACGCCTGAGACGTTTGAAAGGCGCGCCACGCGGCGCGCACGCTTCGCGAGTCGCCACCGAGTCCATCGGTGGCGCGCGCGGCGCACGAAAACAGATCGGGCAGATGACGCTCGATGAACGCGCGGTCGATGCGCGAGCTGGGGCCTGCCAGCGTCATCACACCGCGCAGCGCCTGGCGCACGCCGAACACCGGCATCGACACCCCCGCCGTATCGCGCTCGCGATCGCCCATCGATACGCTGTAACCGTCTGCACGAATACGGTCGTAGGCGTCGCCCTGTTGCCCGCCGAACGCGAGCAACGCGAGGCCACCCGAGCCGTGTTCCAGCGGCAATACGTCGCCCTCCCGAACGTGGAACCGCACCGCATGCGTCGAATCGACGCGATGCAGACACACGCGCACGGCATCGTCACGCACGTAAAACGACACGCTCTCGCCGCTCACGTCCGCCAATTCCCGCATCAGCGGCAGCACGATGTCGCCGAGGTTCAGGCTGCGCTGATACAGCGCGCCGAGCATGAACGTGGCCGGGCCGAGCTGATAGCGGCCGTCGTCGAGCCGCACGAGCATGCGGTGCTGGATCAGCGCACCGGCCAGTCGCAGCAACGTGCTTTTGTACAGTCCGGTGCGGGCAGCCAGCTCGGCGAGCGTGAGGGCATCGTCGTCGGGTTTGAACGCGAACAGGATGGCGCAGGCGCGGTCGATGACGGCAACGCCGGAGCTATCTTTCGGTTCAGGGGTAACGTCGGACATCGGGTAGGCAGGCGCAAGGTTGCGGCAATCGATCAAAACGTCGAGTGTATGCCATGTCGAAGCGCTGGCGCGAAATCCCATACGTTGGCATCAGGCGAATCCCGATCGCCCGCGTCGCGCGCAGAAAGCGAAAACTGGCGGACGACATCGCAAAATGATCTGTCGAATGCGTTCCATTCTGGAATCTCCCTTCACTCGATGGAGATCCATCATGATTCATCTCACCTCGACCACGCCGCTCACGATGGGCGTAGACCATGCGACGACCGTACCGGCGGGCTCAACGGCCGGCGTTCTGCCCGAAATCGCGTCGACCTTCTCGTCTGCACACCAGATGCCTGTCATGAGCACTATCGCGCCAGCTCGACTATCGGTGGGTCTTGGGGGGGCGAGCGGCTACCGCATCTCGATGGAAACGTTGCCAACCGGCGTTCTGCAACTCTCGATCAAATCTCTGGCGTCCCTTCAGACGGCCGCACCGCTCTCGCAGCAGCAAAGCGCTATGGGCGTGGTTGCGGAGGAGCCGGGCAGCGACGGCAGGGTGTCGGGCGGTTCGCATCGCGATCCCAATGCGCTTGAAGCGTCCCCCGCGGCTCTCTCGACGGCATTGCTTTCGGATCGCGGCGAACCCTGTCCCCAGGCGGGCGAGGACGATGGGCAAGTAGAAGAGATGGTGCAACAGACTCGCTCGATAATGTTGCGCCGTAAGCATCCCGATAGATCGACAAGCGACGAAGATTCAGACTCGAGCGGGGGCGACAACTGGAAGACGCCAAAGAACGGTTCGTCGCAGCCGCCGAGGCGGAACCCGTCGGTCGGACCGGACTCTGAGAGCGACGACTAGTCGTTCAGGTCGGCGAGGGGAATCGCTCAGCGGCGTAATGCCTCTGGGCGACCCATGGGTGAGCATCGGCAAATTAGGATAATGTTGCCGATTCCCGACGACCCCCGTCCTGTTCGCCATGCTCACCGCACTCGCCATCGAAAACTACCGCTCCATCCAGTCGCTCGTGATGCCGCTCACGCGCCTGAACGTCATCAGTGGCGCGAACGGCAGCGGCAAGTCGAACCTTTATCGGGCGTTGCGTTTGCTGGCGAGTGCCGCGACCGAGGGCATCGTGGCCCCGCTGGCGCGTGAGGGCGGTCTGACGTCGGTCATGTGGGCCGGACCGGAAGAGATCACTCCCCGGATGCGACGCGGCGAGGTGCCGATACAAGGTGGGCCGCGCCGCAAGCGGCCGCGGCTACGTCTCGGGTTCAGCAGCGAGACCTTCGGTTATGCCGTCTGCATGGGCATCTCCAATACCGAGAACACCGCGTTCTGGTCTGACCCCGAGTACAAGCGGGAGAGCATCTGGGTCGGGGATTTTCTGCGACCCGCCAGCACGCTCGTCGACCGCGACGGCTATCTCGTCAAACGAAAGTCGGGGCGTGAATGGGTGGCCGTGACGACCAGTCTTCCGCGTTACGAAAGTCTGTTCTCGCACATTGCCAACGACGACACGTGTCCCGAAGTCTTCACAGTGCGTGAGCGAATTCGCAACTGGCGGTTTTACGATCACTTCCGCACCGATGCGGATGCGCCCGCGCGATGCCCGCAAATCGGCACGCGAACGCTCGCACTTCATCACGACGGGCGCGATCTGGCCGCCGCATGGCAGACGATTCGTGAAATCGGCGATCGCGAAGCGCTCGACGACGCGGTCTCCGACGCGTTCCCCGGCGCGAGCGTGAGCATCGAGCTGGATGGTCGGAGCGGCTTTCTGCTGCGTTTCCAGCAGCACGGCTTGCTGCGCGAGTTGAGCGCCGCAGAGTTGTCCGACGGCACCCTGCGATATCTGCTCCTGATCGCGGCGCTGATGACTCCGCGTCCTCCCGAGTTGATGGTGCTCAACGAACCCGAAGCCAGTTTGCACCCGGACTTGATGCCTGCGCTCGGTCGACTGATCCGCCGTGCGTCGCAGCGCAGTCAGCTATGGGTCGTATCGCACTCGGCGCGTCTGGCCGCTGCACTGGAGGAGGACCCCGAATGCAATGCCATCAAGCTCGACAAATCGTTTTCGGCAACCACGATTCTCGATCAGCATCGGTTCGACCGCCCGGCGTGGCGCTGGCCGGACAACGGCAAGTGACAGCGCGTCTGGCACTTTACCGGAACGGGTAACTGGCTGGCGCTATCGCAAAGCACCGCCTCACAGCACGCCGAGGACGGCCTTCGGTTCCATGAAGGCTTCGATGCCGTAGGCGCCATACTCGCGTCCGATGCCCGACTGCTTGAAGCCGCCGAACGGCGCCGCTGGCTCGTGGGCAAGGGTGTTGACGAGCACGCGTCCCGCCTCGATTTGCGACGCCACCGCGGCGGCGCGCGTCAGATCCGACGAGCACACATAAGCCTGCAAGCCGTATGGCGTGTCGTTGGCAATGGCGATGGCCTCCTGCTCGTCGCGATAGGCGATGATCGAGAGCACCGGGCCGAAAATTTCCTCGCGGGCAATCGTCATGTCGTTGCGCACGTCAGTGAACAGCGTCGGACGCACGAACCATCCCGTCGCCACGCCGTCCGGGCGTCCCTCACCCCCCGCCAGCAAGCGCGCACCCTCGTCGATCCCGATGCGGATGTAACGCTGCACGCGATCCCACTGCTTGCGACTGACCATCGGCCCGATACTCGTTTGCGGATCGCGCGGATCTCCCGACTGGAAGGCCGCGACCGCCGCCACGATCCCTTCCTCGAATTCACGCAGACGCGATTGCGGCACCAGAATACGCGTGCCCGCGATGCACGCCTGACCGCTGTTCATGAACCCGGCATTCAGGGCGAGCGGAATGGCTTCGTCGAAATTCGCATCGTCGAGCACGATCATGGGCGACTTGCCGCCAAGCTCCAGCGTCACGCGCTTGAAGGTCTCCGACGCCGTGCGCAGAATCGTGCGTCCCACTACCGTCGATCCCGTGAACGACACCTTCGCGATATCCGGATGCGAACTGATCTCCGCACCGACCGTGTCGCCGCGTCCCGTCACGATGTTGAAGACGCCCGGCGGCAACTGTGCCTCGTGCAACGCTTCGGTCACGATGCGCGTCTGGATCGCGCTCATCTCGCTCGGCTTGATGACGGCCGTGCACCCGGCGGCGAGCGCGGCGGCCAGCTTGCCGCAGATGAAGCCCGCATCGCTGTTCCACGGCGTGATGAGACCGGCCACGCCAAGCGGTTGCATGACGACTTCCGCCGTGCCCGCGCGACGCACGAACGCGTAGGTCTCGAGCGTTTTGGCCGCTTGTTCGATGACGTCGCTCGCATGGCGTGCCATCCAGCGTGCGCGCGAGACCGGCGCGCCGTACTCCTCGATGACCGCTTCAAGTAGTTCGTCTTCGCGCGCCAGAACGGCCGCGTGCATGCGCCGCAACATCGCGATGCGCTCGTCCTTGCTTGTGCGGGAGAAGGCGGGGAAGGCACGCTTGGCCGCCGCAATGGCGCGGCGGGCATCGTCGGCATCCGCCAGACGCACGCGGCCGATGACTTGCTCGGTGGCCGGGTTGAAGAGGTCGAAGTATTCGTCGCCATGGGGCGTGACGAACGCGCCGTCGATATAGATTTGCTCGATGATTTGCATGATCTTGTCCGGAATCAAGGGAAGCGAAAGGCATCTGCGGGGATCGCAGGGGGAATGCCGACAACTCACGATAGAGCAGCGACATTGGCCTGACTAGCCGTACAATCGTGGATGCCTTGTTGAAGGATTCAGGACAATGAGAACGTCAGGCCTTGCCGAGCTGGAAGCCGTGATGTCGGTGGCGCGACATCGGAGTTTTCGCGCTGCCGCGAACGATCTGGGCGTGTCGACGTCGGCGCTGAGCCACGCCGTGGCGGCGCTCGAAGCGCGCATCGGCGTGAGGCTCTTCAACCGCACTACGCGCAGCGTCTCGCTCTCGGAGGCGGGCGCGCAGTTCGTGAGCAGCATCGCACCGGCGCTCACGACCATTCAGACGGCGCTCGACGAGGCCGGCACATTTCGCGACACGCCGTCCGGCACGTTGCGCATCAATACCTCGGCCGGCGCGGCGCATCAGGTCATGCCGGTGCTGATCGACTTCTGCGCACGATATCCCGACGTAAAGCTCGATATCGTGACGGAAGGCAAGCTGATCGATATCGTGGTCGACGGCTTCGATGCGGGCATTCGCCTCATGGAGATCGTGCCGCAGGACATGATCGCTGTACCGTTCGGTGACCGCCAGCGCTTTGCCGTCGTGGGCAGTCCGGCTTACTTCGCGCGCCACAAGCCGCCCCGGACACCGGCCGACCTGCGGCATCATCAATGCATCCGCAGCCGGATGCCGAGCGGCGCGATCTACCAATGGGAGTTCGAACGGCACGGCGAAGTCGTGCGCGTCGACGGCACCGGCCCGATGACGCTGGACGAGACGGGACTGATGCTGATGGCGGCGCGTGCAGGCGTGGGCCTCACGTACCTGACCGAATGGACGGTGCAGGCGGATCTGGCGGCAGGCACGCTGGTGCGCGTGCTCGAAGCCTGGACACCGCCGCTCGACGGTCTGGCGCTCTACTACCCGGGACGACGTCATATCCCGGCAGCGTTGCGTGCACTGATCGAGGTGATTCGCGAACATGCCGATGCGCAACGCGTCGCACGGAAACCGCAGCCAAGAGCGCCGACAACAACGCCGACAAAAAAGCGCGCTACCGCCAAACGTGCGTAGCGCGCTGAGTCACCTGCGTCGCCGCAAGCCGACGACAATCAGTCCAGTCCGCCCTGACAGACGTACTTGATCGACAGGTAGTCGTCGAGTCCGTACTTCGATCCTTCGCGGCCGTATCCGGACGCCTTCACCCCGCCGAACGGCGCAGCCTCGCTCGATACCGCGCCTTCGTTCATGCCGATGACTCCGGCTTCGAGGCGTCGCGCCACGCGTTCCGCCCGCCGCATGTTCTGCGTGTAGAAGTAGGCGGCCAGCCCGAACGGCGTGTCGTTGGCACGCGCAATCACTTCGTCTTCGCTTTCGAAGCGGAACAGCGGCACCACCGGCCCGAACGTTTCCTCCTGACTGACGAGCATGCCGTCGGTGACGTCGGCCAGCACGGTCGGCGCGAAGTAGTGCGGCCCGAGCGACGGCAACGTCTTGCCGCCGGTCAGCGCGCGTGCGCCGTTCGACACGGCATCGTCGACGTGGCGTTCGATCTTCTCCACCGCGCGACGATTGATCATGGGGCCGATCTGCGCATTGGCATCGCTTGCCGGGGCGACATGCAGTGCTTCCACGCGCTTGGCCAGCAATGCGGCGAACTGTTCGTAGACACCGGCCTGCACATACACGCGATTCGGGCACACGCAGGTCTGCCCGCCATTGCGGAATTTCGACGCCATCAGGCCTACGACGGCGGCTTCCAGATCGGCGTCGTCGAAGACGATGAACGGCGCATTGCCACCGAGTTCGAGCGAGAGCTTCTTGAGCGTGCCGGCCGATTCGCGCGCCAGATGAATGCCCACGGCCGTCGAGCCGGTGAATGTCACCTTGCGCACGCGCTCGTCGGCAAGCCAGTCGGCGACGGCCTCGATGCCGCGCGTGCGAGACGCGGTAATCATGTTGAGTACCCCCGGCGGCACGCCCGCTTCGACAGCCAGTGCCGCCAGCGCGAGTGCGGTCAGCGGCGTGTCTTCGGCGGGCTTGGCGACGACTGTGCAGCCCACGGCCAGCGCCGGGGCGATCTTGCGCGCGATCATGGCGAGCGGGAAGTTCCACGGCGTGATTGCGGCGACGACCCCGACCGGTTCCTTGACCGCCGTCATGCGTTTGCCCGGCTGTTGCTGCGGGATGATGTCGCCGTAGACCCGTGTGGCTTCGCCTGCGAACCAGTCCACGTACGACGCGCCGTACACGACTTCACCGCGTCCCTCCGACAGCGGCTTGCCCTGTTCGAGCGAGATCAGACGGGCGAGATCGTCGGCGTTCGCCAGAATCAGCGCGTGCCAGCGCTTGAGCACTTCGGCGCGCTCGCGCGGCAGCTTGGCGCGCCAGGCGGGCAGCGCGCGGTAGGCGGCGTCGGTGGCGGCGCGCGCGTCGACGGCAGTGCTGTCGGCAACGTCGACCAGCAGGGCATCACTGGCCGGGTTAAGCACCGGGTAATGACCGGCGTCGCGGGCATCGGTCCATTCGCCGTTGATCAGGTTCTGACGGCGCATCAAATCGGGGCGTGACAGGGAAAGCGACATACGAGCGTGTCTCCGGGGATTCGGGTATTCGAGTATTCGGGGGCGTATCCGTGATTCGGGACGGTTCAGGCGCGCAGTGCGGCGCGCACGTCGGCCGCTTCGAGCACGTCGTCGAGTGTGGCGCGCACGCGCGAGAACAGTTCGGCGAAGTCTTCCGCCGTGAAGCACAACGCGGGCGCAAAGCCGAGGATGTTGTCGCCGAACGCGCGGAAGATCACGCCGTTGCGATACGCCGCCGCGCCGATGCGTTCATGCAGCTTGAGCGACGGATCGAAGCGCTGGCGCGTCGTCTTGTTCGCGACGAGTTCGAGCGCACCGAGCAACCCGCGATGGCGCGAATCGCCCACGAGCGGGTGATCGAGCAGGGCGTCGAGTCCGCCCGCGAAGGTGGCGGCCTGCGCCTGACCGTTCGCCAGCAAGCCGCCTTCGTCATACAGCTTCAGGCAGGCAAGCCCGATGGCCGCGCTCACCGGATGTGCCGAGTACGTCTGACCATGTCCGACGGGCGAGCCTTTCGCGGCGTCGGCAATGGCTTGATAGATGGCGTCCGACATCAGCACGGCGCCCATCGGCGCGTAGCCGGCGGTCAGCCCTTTGGCGAGGGTCATCAGATCGGGCGAGACGTCTTCCGCTTCGCACGCGAACATCGGGCCGGTACGCCCGAAGCCGGTGATGACTTCGTCTGCGACGAACAGGATGTCGAGCCGCTTGCATGCGTCGCGCATGGCGCGCAACCAGCCTTTGGGCGGCACGATCACACCGCCCGAGCCCTGCACCGGCTCGCAGAAGAAGGCCGCGACGTGTTCGGCGCCCAGTTCGCCGACCTTCGCTTCGAGCGCGGCCACTGAGGCGGCGATGATCGCCTGCGGATCGTCCGGCGTCGCACTGCGGTACGGGTAGGGCGACGGGATGTGATGCTGCGTCGGCAGCGGCAGATCGAAGTTGCGGTGGAAGGCAGGCAGTGCCGTCAGCCCGGCGCCGGTCGACGACGATCCGTGATAGCCACGCTCCAGCGCAATGAAGTGCTTCTTGGACGGCTTGCCGATGGCGTTGTAGTAGTGGGTGATGAAGCGCACGGCGGCGTCGACGGCATCCGACCCGCCGAGCGTGAAGTACACGTGCTGCAACGACGGGGGCGCGAGCGCCACGAGCTTTTGCGCCAGTGTGATGGCCGGTGCCGACGCGAAGCCGAAGTAACCCGTGGCGTACGGCAGACGATTCAACTGCTCGGTCGCCGCTTTCACGATGGACGCCTGTCCGTACCCGGTATTCACGCACCACAGTCCGGCGAAGCCGTCGAGCAGGGCGTTGCCGTGGGCGTCGTGCAGCCATGCGCCGTTACCGCTGGTGAGGATCGTCGCCCCCTGCGCTTCGTGTGCGCGGTAGTCGGCTACGGGATGGATCAGAAACTGGCGATCGGCCTCGATCAGCGATTCGTTGGACATGCGCGGCACCTCGGGCGGTAAGGGAATGAGGGGGCGGTCCGCAGCGTCTGTGGTGCGGACCACCGTGTCATCCCATTAAAGACGCGCCGAAATTCGCGGTCATCCTACGAATCGATGGAGACGACGGGCGCAATGTGCTGCTTCCCGTGGGGGATGCGCGCCGTCATGCCGCGACGGCGTTAGCGCAGCACCTGCGTGGCGACGTCGTCCACGGCGGCCCGCGCGATGCTGACCATCTCGTCGACGTCGGCGCGCGTGGCGATCAGCGGCGGCGCGAAGCCGAGAATGTCGCCGTGCGGCATGGCGCGCGCAATCATGCCGCGAGCGAGGGCCGCCGCGGATACGCGCGGGCCGACCTTCATGGCAGCGTCGAACGGCTGACGCGCCGCACCATCGGCCATGAACTCCACCGCCGCCAGCATGCCGACGTTACGCACTTCGCCCACGAGCGGATGCGCGTCGAATGCCGCATGCAGCTTCTCGCCGAAGTACTTGCCGACGTCGGCCGCGTTCTGCGTGAGGTTCTCGCGCTCGAGAATGTCGAGGTTGGCGAGGGCGGCGGCCGCGCAGATCGGGTGCCCGGAATACGTCCAGCCGTGCCCCATCGGGCCGTTTTCACGCGAGCCGCGCTCGATCACGTCCCACACGCGCTCGCCGACGATCACCCCCGAGAGCGGCGCGTAGGCGCTCGTCAGCCCCTTGGCGATGGTGATGAGGTCGGGCGTCATGCCGTAGTGCTGCGACCCCATGGGCGAGCCCAGACGTCCGAAGCCGCAGACGACTTCGTCGGCGATCAGCAGAATGTCGTGACGGCGCAGCACGGCTTGAATCGCGTCCCAGTAGCCGGCCGGCGGCGCGATGATCCCGCCCGTGCCCATGACCGGCTCGCCGATGAAGGCGGCGATCGTGTCCGCGCCTTCGCGCGCGATGAGCTTTTCCAGTTCCTCGACGCAATGGGCGACGAACGCCGACTCGCTCATGCCTGCCGGCGCCTTGCGATACCAGTGCGGACAGACGGTGTGATGCACGCGCTCGACCGGCAGGTCGAAGTGCTGATGGAAGCTCGGCAGGCCCGTCAGGCTACCGGTGACGATGCCGGAGCCGTGATACCCGCGATCGCGCGAGATGATCTTCTTCTTTTGCGGACGGCCGAGCACGTTGTTGTAGTACCAGACGATCTTGATCTGCGTTTCGTTGGCGTCCGAGCCGGACAAGCCGTAGTAGACCTTCTTCATGCCGGTGGGCGACCAGTCGATGATGCGCTTCGACAATTCGATGATGGCGTCGGTCGAATGGCCGACATACGTGTGGTAATAGGCGAGCGACGAGGCCTGCTTGTGAATGGCGTCTGCCACTTCCGTGCGGCCATAGCCGATGTTCACGCAGTAGAGACCGGCGAAGGCGTCGAGATAGCGACGTCCCTCGTGGTCTTCGATGCGCAGGCCTTGCGCGGTGCGGATGATCTTGCCCGGCAGCGTGCCGCTCGCGTGATCGGCGGCGTGCGTGGAGGGATGCATGAAGTGCGCGCGGTCCTGCGCGAACAGTTGCTCGGTCGAGGCGGTCATGGGGCGTCTCCTGGATATCGGTGAGGTGAAGCGAAAAAGGGAAAGCGGCGGGTCGGCAAGCCCATCAGCCGTGGTGAACGGGAATGCCGAGGTTGCCGAGGCAGAAGTACTTGGTTTCGGTGAAGGGTTCGAACCCGTCGGTGCTGCCTTCGCGACCGAGGCCCGAGGCCTTCATGCCGCCGAACGGCACCGGCGCGCCGGTGAACTTCACGCCGTTGATGCTGACCATCGCGAAGTCGAGCCGGCGGATCAGCGTGAAGATTTCGTCGATGCGTCGTCCGCAGACATAGGCGGCCAGGCCGTACTCGGTGTCGTTGGCGCGGGCAACGACTTCATCGAGCGAGTCGAAGGCGCACACGGCTGAGATCGGGCCGAAATTCTCTTCGTCGTAGATGCGCATGCCGGGGGCGGCGTCGGCCACGACGGTCGGACGATAGAACCAGCCGCCCAGCGGATGCGGCTCGCCGCCGACGGTGATCTGCGCGCCCTGACGACGCGCGTCTTCCACGCGGGCGGCTGTCGCATCGAACGCGGCCTGATGCATGAGAGGACCGACGTCGACATCGTCGGAGAACGCCGCGCCGACACGCAACCGGGCAACTGCCTGCGTGTAGCGATCGACGAATGCGCCGTAGCGGGCGCGGGCAACGAAGATCCGGTTCGCTGCGCAGCAATCCTGTCCGGATGTCTGGAACTTCGCGGCGACGGCGATGCGCACGGCCTCGTCGAGATCCACGTCGTCGAGCACGATGAACGGTGCATTGCCGCCGAGTTCCAGCGCGAGCTTCTTCACGCCGCTGGCCGCCGCGGCCTGTGCGACGAGTTGGCCCACGCGCGTCGATCCCGTGAAGCTGACAGCCCGCACGCGCGCGTCGCTCACGAGGGTGCGCATGGCCATGTCCGGCTCGCCCAGCACCACGTTGAATACCCCCGGCGGCAAGCCCGCTTCGTCTGCCAGTTGTGCGAGCGCCAGTGCGCTGAACGGTGTCTCGTGCGCGGGTTTCACGACGACCGGACACCCGGCGGCAAGCGCGGCGGCCGCCTTGCGCGTGATCATTGCAAAGGGGAAGTTCCACGGCGTAATGAGCGCGGCGACGCCGACCGGCTCGCGCACCGTGCCCAGTTGCGCGCCATCGATATGCGAGGTGATGCTGCGCCCGTCGAGCCGACGGGCCTCATGGGCATACCACTCGATGAACGAGGCGCCGTAGCCGATCTCGCCGCGCGCTTCGTGCAGCGGTTTGCCTTGCTCGTGCGAGAGCAGGACGGCGAGGTCTTCGGCGTGCTGCCGGATCAGCGCATGCCAGCGCAGTAGCGCAGCGGCGCGCGTGTTGGCGGGTGTCCAGCGCCATGCGGCGAAAGCACGCTCGGCGGCATTGACGGCGCTGCGGATCTGATCGCGCGTGAGCAGCGGTACGTGCCCCAGCGTCGACTGGTCGGCGGGATCGACGACTGCGATGGACGCGGCATCGTCGCTATGCGTCCAGCGTCCATCGATGTAGCACAGCGATTTGAACAGCACCGGGTGGTCGAGCAACATCGGCAATCTCCTGACATGGCGTTCGTTCGTCATGCAGAGATTGTCGGGGGCATCGCGCCGGTGTTTTTTCTGTTCGGACGGTGCGGACTTCGCTTTTCTTCTGATTTACCGGTGGGCTGCCGGAAGACATTGCAGGGCGACGCTCAGTCCGCGTCGACCCAGGTGGGCATCGTGTCCGCTTGGTCTTTGACGACCTTGGTGACGATGTAGGTGAAGTAGCGCTCGATGCCGTAGTCGGCCATGAGCAGATCGTCGATGAAACGCTGGTAGTGATCGATGTCTCGCGTGAGCACATGCACGATGTAGTCGACCCCGCCGCCGGTGGCGTGGCATTGCACGACTTCCGGGGCGTCGCGCAGCCGCGCCTCGAAGCGGTTCATGTCGTGGGCGGTGTGCCGTGAGAGCGTGATTTCCACGATGATGCGGCTGACCTGCACCACGCCGCTCCAGTCGACGTCGGCGCGATAGCCGCGAATGACGCCCGCCGCCTCCAGACGTTGCACGCGTTCCCACGTGGGGGAGACGGACAAGTGGATGAGTTCGGCCAGACGAGACTTCGTGATGCGGCCCTCACGCGCGAGCACGCGGAGGATTGCGATGTCGAAACGGTCGAGTTTCACCATAGGCGGAGCGCTTCAGAAGGGGGCGCAAAAGAGACGCCAAGGGGCCGCAAATGCGGCCCCGCAACGATGGCGTTTGCGCAATGCGCTGGCTGAGCGTGCGATCAAGCGTCCGATTGAACGTCCGCCAATACACACAGCGTGTCGCCGATGCCGATGCGCCCCGGAAAGTGTCGGCCGATCAGCATACCATCGCGCTTCGCCCGATACTCGACCGGCGGCGTCCCCGTGCGGGTGATGTCGTGGATGCGCGCGACGACGTCGCAGCGCTTCACCGTCGTGCCGAGGTCGTGCAGCATTTCGAGCAGGCCGTCGTGCTCGCTCATCACGTAGCAATCGTCGTCGGGCATTGTGAGTTGCACCGACGCGTGTCCGTCCGACGGCTCCGCACCGTCGCGCCACGCAACGTCCGGCGGCACGATGCCCGCCTGCACCAGCACGCCGTACACACCGCGATGCGCAATGGCGACGTTGTGTGCGCTCGCCGTTCCGCCGCCGCCGAGTTCGGTCGTCACGAACACCTTGCCCTGGGCTTCCGCCGCATTGTCGTAAAGACCGTGCGAATCGGGGTCGCGCATGCGCAGCGCATACGGCGCGCCGAACGCTCGCATGGCGGCGTCGCATCGGGCCTGCTGTTCGGCGTCGTCGAGTTCGTGGATGGCGGCAAACGGTACGAAGTCGAGCGTGCGGCCACCGGAATGGATGTCGAGCACGACGTCCGCCATCGGCAGCAAACAGCGCGAGAAGTAATCGGCGATGCGCTCGGTCACCGTGCCGTCGGGACGTCCGGGGAAGGCGCGGTTGAGGTTGCCGCCGTCGAGGGGCGACGTACGCTTGCCCGCCTGCACGGCCGGGGCGTTCATGAAGGGGACGATGATGACGGTCCCGCTCACATCGCGCGTCTTCAGGGTGTTCGCCAGTCGCGAGAGCACGATGGGGCCTTCGTATTCGTCACCATGATTGCCCCCGGTGAGCAACGCGACGGGGCCATCGCCACGACGAATGACGGTGATCGGCACCATCACCGCGCCCCACGCGCTGACATCGTTCGAGTGCGGGACTTTCAGGAAGCCGTGCTGAATGCCGTCGCGGTAAAAGTCGACTGTCGGGTACACGCGCGGCGGGAGCGCGGGTTCATCGTGGGCACTGGGGAGGGTGAGGGCGGCGTGATCGCGACGCATGTTCAGTAACCCCGCGTCATATCGACGTTGCCCGGAATGCGTCCCGTGGCCCGGAAATCGCGGATGTTGCCCGCGATCACCTGCGCTGCCGTGTCATGGTCGGTCGGTGCCGAGATGTGCGGCAGTACCGTCACATGTGGGTGATCCCACAGCGATGAGTCGATGGGCAGCGGCTCGACATCGAACACGTCGAGTACCGCGTGCGAGAGATGACCCCGGTTGAGGGCATCGAGCAACGCCTGCGTGACCACGACCGGACCACGCGAGAAGTTGATGAGCGCAGCGCCCGGCTTCATGCGGCCGAGGCGCGTGGCGTCGAGCATGCCGCGTGTCTGCGCGGTCAGCGGAATCAGGCTGACGACGATGTCGGCGGTCGCGAGCATCGCGTCCAGCCCGCCGTCGCCGGAGAGCGTCTCGATGCCGTCGAGTGCCTTCGGCGACCGGCTCCACCCACGCACGACGAAGCCCGCGTCACGCAGACGCGCCGCCGCCGCTTGCCCGAGTTCGCCGAGGCCGAGCAGGCCGACGGTCGTCTGCGACGGCTTGCGATACGTCTGCTGCACCCACACGCGCTGCGTCTGCTGACGCGCGTAACGAGGCATGTCGCGTTGCAGGTAATAGGTCCAGGCGAGCACCGCCTCGGCCATGGTGCGCGACATCTCCGGATCGACCAGACGCATGATCGGCGGGCTGTCTGCCGGGAGCGCCGCGACAAGCGACTCGACCCCGGCCCACAGGCTCTGGATCCACAGCAGACCGGGCAGCGCCGCTACGTCCGCGGGATCCGGATTCGCGACGATGGCGATCGGCGCCTGCGCGCGTTGCGCCGCGGACAACGCCGCGAGCGGCGCGACGATGTCGTCGGGTAGCGCGGCACGCAGCGCGTCGAGGTACGGAAGCTGGTAGTCCGCAGGCATCCGGCTCAGGAAGGCAATGACGGACGGCATCGTCACGCTCGATCAGGCCGTAGCGGTGGAGGCGGCGTCGCTCGCCATCTCTTCCATGTCCTGGAAGCGATCGGCGATACGCGGGTGGATGCGCCCGCCGTCCGACGCGCCGATGGCCAGCAGGATCTCGTCCGGCGCGGGGGCGTCGGTCATCTGGAACGTCGCCGTGATGAAGTGCGAGCGCTTGCCCGTCTCCGACTTGTGGATCATCGGCACCGAGACAAGCGTGCCGGGGCCGACGCGCGTGTTGGTGAACGGCAGGAATGCCGTGCCGTTCACGGCCGTGCGGAACAGGTTGCCGAAGCGCAGCGTGTGGATGATCGCCGACGCGTGTTCGATTTCGCCGTTCGTTCCCACGACTGCGGCCTTGCCGTAAGCCTCCACGCGCTCGCCGGGAATGACCTCGACCAGACGTTGCGTCATCAGCGCGCCGAGTTCGGGCGCGAGGCGAAGGATCTCGGGGCGAAGGTTTTCCACGAAGCCCTGACCGGCCCACGGATTGCGGATCACGGCGGCAACGACGACCGTCGTCACCGGTTTGTCCGCCGCCTTGCCGCCTTCGCGATAGGTGGTCTCGACGTACGTTGCGATCTTGCGAAGCTCTTGTTTCACGGGTGTCTCCTGTTGCACTGCAATAGCGATGCCGTCGCCGTTCAGCGATGTCGAAGCAACGGCGCGGCGGTTTGATGGCGTCAAGAACAGGTGCCGCGACACGCGGCGGCACTTAGGGAAAACGTGGCAACGGTCGGGGAAAACGTCGACGGCTTGCCGATGAGACCCATGCTATTGCGACAGATTGGGCAGGTCTTCCGCCGGAACGTCGGAAGATCTTTTTTTTCTTCCGACGCTTTGGTGTAGATTTTTTGGCAGGCAAGGAGACAAGCAATGCCGGAACATCATCAACGGCTCATGGCCCTGCGCCATGTCGCCAGTCAGATCAGCAACGACGAAGACATCGAAGCCCTGTTCCGCGACCTTGTGCGTGGCGCAGTGCAGCATGGCGGCTGGGATCTCGGATCGGTCATGAGCATCGATCTCGCGCACGGCTATGGACTCGTGATCACGCGCTTCGAGACGAGCATGCTGCCGCAGCACGTCGAAGACCGCTGGGAACTTGCCACCAGTCCGTCGCTCATTGCCTTGCAGACCAACGAACCCGTCTATATCCGCGACGCCCTCGAGAGCACGCAATTCCCCGGTTATCGCCGTGAAGCGCATGAGCGCGGCTATCGCACGGTGCTGGTGTTGCCGATGGCGTCGCGCGATACGGAAGGCCGGCCGATGGTGCTGACGGTCGCGTCGCGCAAGGTGCGTGACGTTGGCGAAGACGACCTCACGTTCATGTCGACGGTCGTGCATCTCGGCGCGATTGCCGTCGAGCGCGCGCATCGTCAGCGTGCGCAGGTCATGGCGCACGAGCGGCTGCAACGCACGCTCGAAGCACAGCGCGCGCTGCTGGCCGACGTGCTCGCCGGCGGTTCGCTCGATCAGTTGACGACGTCGCTGGGCGAGTTGATCGGCCGCCCGGTGCTCGTCATCGATTTTCTCGCCAATCAGTGGCACGCCTCGTCGTCGCCCGTGCCTGCGCAGATGGACGCCGCCGCGTGGACCCGATGGCTGTCCGGCGCGCAGGGACGTGAACTCGGCGGCACGGTGCGCGACGCGCTGCAACGCTACCGCCAGACACGTCTGGACGTGCCGCTCCTGCCGCCGGGACGCCAGTCTGGACAAGCCACGGTGAGCGCGGCCATCGAACCGCTCACGGTCGATGACGACCTCGTCGGCGCGCTGCTCACGTTCGGCGCAGACGCGCTGAGCGACCTTCAGCAACTGCTGCTGGAGAGCGCCCGCTTTGCGTTGAGCGTGCAACTGATGCGCAGCGTGGTGCGTTTCCGCTTCGAGACGCGCACGCTGACCGAACTGTTTTTCGAGATCGTCGAGCGCCGCTGGCGCGACGAGGACGACGTGCTTGGCCGGGCCCGGCGTCTGGGCGTCGCGCTCGATGCGCCGCTGCGCATGATGGTCGTCGACTATCCCGATCAACGGGCGAGGGGCGATGCTGCCGACGCAGGGCGCGCCGCAGGTCATCTCTCGCTGGAGAGTCACAGCACCGTCGAGTTGCTGGCGCGGCAGTTGAACGTGCCGATGCATATCGTGACGGTCGGCGGCGGCCTGGTGTGTCTGGTGCCGCAGGACGGCTCGACCGACGACGCAGCCCTTGCCCGTCTGGCCCGGCGCATGAGCGACGCGCTCGCCCGCTCGCTCGGACGCGAGCCGATCGTCGTGATGAGCGACGTGTGCGAAGGGCTGGAGCCGCTGGCACGGGAGTGGGAGCGCTGCTGGCGCATGATCCGCGTGGCGCGCAAGTTCGGTCGCAGCGGGCCGCTCGACATGCCGGGCCTCGGGCCGTTACCGATGCTCATGGGCGCGGCCGATTCGTCCGACGTTCACGGCTTCGTCGACGGCACGATCGGCAAGCTCGTCGAGCATGATCGTCAGTCGGGGTCGCCTTATCTCGAGACGCTGGCGGAATACCTGCGCTCCGGTTGCCGGAGCCAGCCCTGCGCCGACGCGATGGGGCTGCACGTCACCACGCTGCGCTACCGGCTCGCGCGCATTCAGGAGTTGTTCGGTATCGACGTGGAGACGCCTGAGCGTCGCTTCGCGGTGGAGCTTGCCATTCATCTGCATACGCTGACGAATGGCGGCGCGCGGGGCGGGCATCCATGAAAACCCTGCCGCGCAATCGAGAGTAAATGATCTCGCTTCTCCTGCGAATCGACGGAAGCTGACAAAAAAGTCCTCGCATATCGTTGACCTCAACGTAATGACGTTTCGAGGTGAACGACATGCAAGCTGTCGCCCAACAGAGCCCGCAGGACCCGAAGCACTCGCAGCATCCGGCGACCGATCCCGGCGCTCCTGCGCTCTCGAGCATCGACCCGGTAGCCCTGCGCCGCGCGCTCGGCACGTTCGTGACGGGCGTAACCGTCGTCACGACGCTCGACGACGAAGGTCGCCCGCGCGGCATGACCGCCAATTCCTTCACGTCCGTCTCGCTCGATCCGCCGTTGTTGCTCGTGTGCATCGGCAAGAGCGCCGCGAGCTATCCGGCGTTCCAGAGCACGGAGCACTTCGCCGTCAATTTGCTGCATGACGGACAGACCGACGTGTCGAATCTGTTCGCGTCGAAGTCGGCGGACAAATTCACGACCGTAGGGCACGACGTCGTTCACACCGGCGCGCCGGTCCTGACCGACTGCCTGACGTGGTTCGACTGCACCGTGCACAACCGCGTCGACGCGGGCGATCACGTCGTGCTGATCGGTCAGATTCAGGCGTTCGGCACGAGTCCGGCCGCGCCGCTGGGCTTCTGCCGGGGCCGCTACGCCCATGTGAAAGACCCGCTGCCGCCGGGCTGGCTGTCGTCGCACGACATGATCGTCGGCTATCTGATCGATGCGAACGGCAGCCTGCTGCTCGCACAGGACGGCAAGGGCGGTTGGGTGCTGCCCAGCGCGCCGCGTCGTCTGGCGACGGGGCGTCTGCCGCTCGCCGGTGGCGGTGAGCTGGCCCTGGTGCCGCACGACACGTTCCTTTACTCGGTGTTCGACACGGCGGAGAGCGATCCCGGCTATCTGATGTATCGCGCACGTCTGGCCGAGCCGCTGTCGCCGGACGATCTGCCGCCGAACTTCCGCTTCTTCCCGTTCGACCAGTTGCCCTTCGACGACATCGCCTCGCGCGAGATTCGTTCGATGGTGCGCCGCTACGTGCGCGAAACCGCAGGCGGCCACTTCGGCATCTACATGGATTCCCACGACGGCGGCCGTATCGCGATGGTGAGCGACGCGCAGCCGTGGACACAACTCTCGCAAGTCTGATTCTGGAGTCAATCGATGCAAACGACGATGCAAACGCTGGAGGGATCTCGCCAGCAGTTGTTTATTGACGGGCAGTTCACCGCGCCGCACAGCAACGAGTACGTGCCGAGCTACGACCCGACGACTGGCCGTGCATGGTACGAATTCGCGCAGGCCGACGCGACCGATGTCGACCGAGCCGTGCGCTCGGCGCAGGCAGCGCTGGTCAACCCCGCATGGCGACGCATGACGCAGACCGAGCGCGGCAAGCTCGTGCGCAAGCTCGGCGAACTCGTGCTCGCCAACGCCGACGCGCTCGCCGCGATCGAGTGCCGCGACAACGGCAAGCTGCTCAAGGAAATGCGGGCACAGATGCGCGCGATTCCCGACTCGTATGCGTATTTCGCCGGCATGGCCGACAAGCTGCAAGGCGACACCATCCCCGTCAACAAGCTCGATACGCTGAACTTCAACACTCGCGAGCCCATCGGCGTGGTCGGCATGATCATCCCGTGGAATTCGCCGCTGATGATGCTCACCGGCACGCTCGCGCCTTGCCTGGCGATCGGCAACACCATCGTGGTGAAGCCGTCGGAGCACGCCACGGCCTCCACGCTCGCGCTCGCAGAACTGGTGATCGAAGCCGGAATTCCGCCGGGGGTCGTCAACGTGGTGACGGGCGACGGCATCACGACCGGCGACGCGTTGACGCGCCACCCCGGCATCGCCAAATACGTATTCACGGGCAGCACCGTCACGGGTCGCAAGATCGCAGGTAACGCCGCGCAGAACCTCGTGCCGTGTCAGATGGAACTGGGCGGCAAGTCGCCGCACGTGGTGTTCGGCGACGTGGATATCGAGCGCGCCGTGAACGGCGTGGTCTCCGGTGTGTTCGCCGCCGCAGGACAGACGTGCGTGGCAGGTTCGCGCTGCTTCGTGGAGGCGTCGGTGTACGACCGCTTCGTCGAGGCGCTGGTCGAGCGTACGCGCCGTGTGCGCGTCGGGCATCCCACGCATGAAGACACCGACATCGGTCCGCTGGCGCTGGCCTCACAACTGGACAAGGTCGAGGGCTATGTGGCGTCGGGCCTTCAGGAAGGGGCGCGCGTGGCTGCTGGCGGGCAGCGCCCGGCGCGCGACGATCTGGCGGGCGGCTGGTATTACGAGCCGACCGTGATGACGCAGGCGCGCAACGAAATGCGCTTCATGCAGGAGGAGATTTTCGGGCCGGTGGTCGGCGTGATGCCGTTCTCCGACGAAGCCGAACTGATCCAGTTGGCGAACGCGACCGAGTACGGTCTGGCCGCCGGTATCTGGACGCGGGACATCGACCGCGCCATGCGCTTCGCCCGCGACGTGGAAGCCGGCACGGTCTGGATCAACACCTACCGCTCGGCGGCGTACATGTCGGCCAACGGCGGCACCAAACACAGCGGCTACGGCCGACGGGGCGGCTTCGAAGTGATGCGGGAGTTCTCGCGTCTGAAGAACGTCGTGATCGATTACTCGGGGGCGATGCAGGACCCGTTCGTGATTCGCCTGCGCTGATCGGTGCTGATCGATTCGACGTCAACCGCTACCCCCAACTCACACGAATAAATCACTGGAGATCTACCCATGAAATTCTCCGTATCGCTCAGCATGGAGCGCTTCTCGCCGCAGGACACGATGACCGACGCCGTGCGCAACATGCTGCACCTCGCGCGCATCGCCGACGAAGGCGGCTTCGAGACGCTGTGGACCGCCGAGCACCACACCATCGAATGCACCATCTCGCCCAACCCGTTCATCACGCTCACGTGGCTGTCGCAGCACACCGAGCAGATCCGTCTGGGCACCGCGACCATCGTCGCGCCGTACTGGTCGCCGATCCGTCTCGCGGGGGAAGCCGCGATGTGCGACCACCTCACGGGCGGACGTCTCGAATTCGGCATCGCACGCGGTGCATACCAGTACGAGTTCGACCGCATGGCCGGCGGCATTCCCCAGCAGGAAGGCGTGGCGTACATGAAGGAACTGGTGCCCGCAGTGAAGAAGCTGTGGGAGGGCGACTATGCCCATGACGGGCATTACTGGAAATTCCCGCTCGCCACATCGGTGCCCAAGCCGCTGCAACAGCCGCATCCGCCGATCTGGGTGGCAACGCGCGACCCGGGCAGCTTCGACTGGGCTGTCGGTGTGGGCGCGAACATTCTGTCGACGCCGCTCGCGGCCCCTGTGTCCGAAGTGGCAGTGCTGGGCGAGAAGTTCCGCAAGGCCGTGGCGGACCATCCGGAGCGTCCGCGCCCGCGTTTCATGATGCTGCGCCGCACGTGCGTGTACGACCGCCCGCAGGATTGGGAAGTCGCCGTGCGTCATAGCGTGGACTTCGGCCGTACGTTCGAGAACCTGATGCAGAACATCGGCACCGTGACCAACGGTTTCCCGGAAGCGGTGCCCTACGAGGCGGTCGTCGGACGCGCCAACTACGATCCGGCCGCGATTCGCGAGAATCTGATGTTCGGCACGCCCGACGAGATCGTGCGTAAGCTGGAAGTGTACGAAGCGCAGGGCGTCGACCAGTTCTGTCTCGGCCTGTCGTTCAACCTGCCGTTCGAGCTGCAAGTGAAGACGTTGCGTCTGTTCATCGACGAAGTGATGCCGCATTTCGCCGCGCGTGAGGCGCGCCGGGCTCGCGAAGCCCAGTCGGCTGCCGTGGCGCAGACGGCAGAGCGCCCGGCGGCGCTGGCCTCGGCGGGCCGCTGACACATGGGCGCGCACGCTATGACCGAACCGCCCGACGCCCCGCGCGAGCAGACGCTGCAAGTGGGCGATGTCACGCTGGCCTATCGCCTGCTCGGGCACGGCACCCGGCCGCTCGTCTGCATTCACGGCG
Source organism: Pandoraea sp. ISTKB (assembly GCF_001721285.1). Classification (NCBI taxonomy): domain Bacteria; kingdom Pseudomonadati; phylum Pseudomonadota; class Betaproteobacteria; order Burkholderiales; family Burkholderiaceae; genus Pandoraea; species Pandoraea sp. ISTKB. Next base: position 34,603 of record NZ_MAOS01000025.1, on the reverse strand, counting down.
TGGGGTCGTATCAGGAGGCATGGGATGACGTGGCCGCCTTGCTGGCCGACGACTTTCGCATCCTCACCTTCGATTTGCGCGGTCATGGCCGCTCGTCGCGGGTCAAGGGGCGCTACGAGATCGACGACTTCGTCGCCGACGCCCTGGCGCTCGCGGATCACGTGGGCTTCACCACGTTCGATCTGGCGGGATTTTCGCTGGGCGGGCTGATTGCGCAGCGCCTCGCGCTGTCGCATCCGGCACGGCTGCGGCGCCTCGCGTTGCTCGCGACGGTGTCGGGGCGCACCAAAGAGGAGCGCGAGCGCGTGCTGGCGCGGCTGGCCGCGTTGCAGGGCGGCGAGCGTGGAGCGCATTACGACGCCTCGCTCTCACGTTGGCTGACGGAGGACTTTCAGGCGAAGCATCCGGAGCGCATCACCTACCTGCGCGAGCGCAACGCCCAGAACGACCCGGATTGTTATGCGTCGGCCTACCGCGTGCTGGCGGAGACCGACTTCGGCGGCTTCATCGATCAGATTCGCATGCCGACGCTGATTGTCACCGGCGAAGACGATCAGGGGTCGAACCCGCGCATGGCGCGCTTTATGCATGAGTGCATCGTTGGCTCGCGGCTGGAGATCCTGCCGGGCATGCGGCATTCGATTCTGGTCGAAGCGGCGACGCAGGTCGCTGGACTGCTGCGCGAGTTCATGGCCGGGGAGCCTGGCGAATCACCCCGCGAGCAGGGCGGCAAAGGGGGCGCAGCATGATCGTCGAGGAGCGCATCTACCGCATTCGCAACGGTTGCATGAGCCAGTATCTGAATCTCGTGCGGACCGAGGGACTCGCGATCCAGCAGCCGATTCTCGGGCATCTCGTGGGGTATTTCACGACGGAGATCGGCGTGCTCAGTCAGGTGACGCACCTGTGGGCGTATCCGAGTCTGGACGAGCGCACCCGTCGTCGTGCGCAACTCGCGCAGGACAAGCGTTGGCAGGCGTTTATTCCGCGTCTGTCCGAATTGATCGAAACGGCCGAGAACCGCATTCTGGTTCCGACCGATTTTTCCCCGCTCGCGGCGTTCACCGCACCGGCGACGCAGGGGAAGGCTTCACTGGATTCCCGCGATTTCAAGGAGATTCGCCGTGACTGACCGACTGAGAATCGAAAACCTGTACAAGGTGTTCGCGGACAAGCCGGCGCGAGCGCTGGCCATGTTGCGCGACGGCAAGCGCAAGTCCGACGTGCTTGAGACGCTGGGCCAGGTGGTGGGCCTCGACGACGTCTCCCTGACGGTGCCGTCGGGCGCCATCTACATGATCATGGGGCTCTCCGGCTCCGGGAAATCGACGCTCGCGCGTTGCATCAACCGGCTGAACGAACCGTCGGACGGCCGCATTCTGCTCGACGGCGACGACATCTGCGCGCTCGACGAGCGGCGTCTTCGCGACGTGCGCCGCAACCGCATCTCGATGGTGTTCCAGCACTTCGCGTTGCTGCCGAACCGCCGCGTGATCGAAAACGTGGAGTTTGGGCTGAAGCTGCGCGGCATGCCGGCGGCGGAGCGTCGGCGGCGTGCCGAAGAGGTGCTGAGCGTGGTCGGGCTCGCGCGCTGGGCGTATCACATGCCCCACGAACTGAGCGGCGGCATGCGTCAGCGCGTGGGACTGGCGCGCGCGCTGGCCACGGAGGCCGACGTTCTCATCATGGACGAAGCCTTCAGCGCACTCGATCCGCTGATCCGCACGGAAATGCAGGACGAGCTGCTGCGTCTGCAACACACGCTCAACAAGACCATTCTGTTCATCACGCACGACTTCCAGGAAGCGCTGAAGCTCGGCACGCGTATCGCGATCATGGCGGATGGGCGCCTCGTGCGCGAAGGCACGCCGCAGCAGATCGTGCTCGAACCCGGCAGCGACTACGTGGCGGCGTTCACCCGCGACGTCGACCGTGCCCGTCTGTTCGACGCCCGCTCGGTGATGGCGCCGGTGCCCGCAGTGCTTGCGCAATGTGATCACCGTCTGCCGTGCGTGCCCGCGAACATGCGACTGGTGGACGTGGCGGCGCGCTTCACCGCGGAGGAAACCATGGGCGTGACGGACGACGACGGCAAGCTGATCGGCGTGCTGGACGTGGGGCAGTTGCTGGCGCGTATCGGAACTACCGGCACGGCGGGTGCTATGGCCGGCGTAGGAGAACATCATGCTTAATGCAGACCAACTTGCAGTATTCCCCTTCGATCAGTGGATTCAGGAGGGCGTGCAGTGGATGGCGCTGCATATGCGTCCGCTGTTCCTCGTCATCAAATGGCCGGTCGAGCGTTTGCTGACGTTTAACGACAGCGTTTTTCACGCCGCGCCGTTCCCGGTGATGGTCGTGATCGCGTTTCTGTTGTGCTGGCGTCTGGCGAGTCTGAGCGTAGCGGTCTTCAGCGCCGTGGTGTTCGTGGCGATTGCGATGCTCGGGGTGTGGAGCGAAGCGATGACGACGCTCTCGCTGATCATGACCGCCATTCTCTTCTGTGCGCTCATCGGCATACCGATCGGCATCTGGAGTGCGCGTAGCGAGCGGGTGTGGCTCGTGGTGCGTCCGGTGCTCGACATCATGCAGACGACGCCGACGTTCGTGTATCTGGTGCCGGTGGTCATGCTCTTCGGCGTGGGCAACGTGCCGGGCGAAGTGGCGGTGGTGACGGCCGCGATGCCGCCGCTCATCCGCTTCACGCATCTGGGCATTCGCATGGTCGAGCACGAGATTGTCGAAGCCGGTCTCGCGTTCGGTGCGGACCGTCGTCAGTTGCTGTGGGAAGTGCAATTGCCGCTGGCCGTGCCGACCATCCTCGGTGGCCTGAATCAGACGGTGCTCACGGCGATGGTGATGTCGGTCGTGGTGGCGATGATCGGCGCCGAAGGTCTCGGGCTCGTGGTGTTGCAGGGGCTGGGTCGTCTCGATGTGGGACGCGCGGCCGTCGGCGGCATCGCCATCGTGTTGCTCGCGATGATGCTCGACCGGTTCACGCAGAAGCTCGCCCGCACCAAGCCGCGCGATCAGCAGACGTTCCGTGCCGTCATTTCCCGGTTGTTTCGTGGGGAGCGTCAGGTAGGGGGCGACGTCGGCAGCAATGTGCCGCCGACGGCACGTGCGGCGGATGCGCCCTGATGTCGATGCGGCGATGGGGCACCGTCGCCGCCTGATATCGATGTGCCGCAGATTTTCGCAGTACCGCGTTTCGTAACACCGCAGCACCGGTCACGACGGCGACGTCGCAGACCGGCACCCGTGCCCGCAGGCCAAACTCAGGTATCCCCGGCGGGCCGATAACTCGACGATCGGAAAGATCGAACAAGTCTTGGAGAGCAGCAATGAAAGGATTGGCAAAGGCGGTTGCCTCGTTCACGCTTTCGCTGGTGGCGGCAGGCGCGTTGCATGCGCAGACGCTTCCGGGCACGGGAAAGACGATTCACTATGCGCAGAGCGACAGCTTCGGCGGTAACTACGTCGTCGCCCAGATCGTGTCGAAGGCATTCAAGGGGCTGGGCTACGACGTCAAGCTCAGCACGATGAACACCACGCTGTTCTTCCAGGCCGTAGCGCAAGGCGATATCGACATCGCCACCGATGTGAACTTCCCGCAGCGCGAACCGGGTTTTCGCGCCGTCGCGTCGCAGGCGATGATCGTCGGCTCGGGGCTGATCTCGGGCGATGGCATCAACGGCTATCTGATCGACAAAAAAACGGCGCAGCAGTATCACATCACCAGCCTCGAACAGATGAAGGACCCGAAGATCGCGGGTCTCTTCGGCAAGGACGGCAAGGCCGAACTAATCAGCTGTGATCCGGGCTGGAGCTGCGGCGACGTGGTGGACTATCAGATCGACAAGTTCGGTCTGAAGCAGACGGTCAAGGCGGTGCGCGGCAAGTATGAAGCGCTCATGGTCGAAGCGGTGACGAAGGTCAAGCAGGGCAAGCCGGCGTTCTTCTACGCGTGGAGCCCGTCGTGGGTGACCAACGCGCTGGTGCCCGGTGTGGACGTGGTGTGGCTGCCGACGCCCGCCGATGCGCTGCCGCCGAACGTCCCGAACAAGGGCTCGGCGCTCGTGAACAACGTCGAGGGGTGTGCGGGCGGCGCCAATCCTTGCCGTATGGCGATGGCGTCGTGGAACTGGGGTTCGGTGGCGAACAAGCAGTTCATTGCGGCAAATCCGGCGATCAAGGCGTTGATCGAACAGATCCGCTTCCCCGGCAAGACGTGGTCGCAGTGGGAAGCGACCATCAGCAAGGAAGGCGGCTCGCCCGCGCTGATCACGAAGCTGTCGGACGAATGGATCGCCGCCAACAAGGCGCAGATGGATCAATGGGTGGCGACGGCGGCCAAGGCGAAGTGACTGACGGAGAGCGCGCAATGAATCCGGAATTGTTCGAGAAAGGGCTGAAGACACGCCGTGAGGTATTGGGCAGCGAATACGTGGACAAGTCGATTGCGTCGGCCGATGCGTTCAACCGGCCGATGCAGGAGCTTGTGACCGAGTATTGCTGGGGCGAGATCTGGAATCGGCCGGGGCTGGACCGTCGCACGCGAAGCCTGCTCAATCTGGGCATGCTCACCGTGATGAATCGCCCCCACGAGTTGAAGCTGCACGTGCGGGGCGCGCTGACCAACGGCGTGACGAAGGAGGAGATCGCCGAGGTGTTCCTGCAAGCGGCGATCTATGCCGGGGTGCCTGCGGCGATCGACAGCTTCCGGGGGGCGAGAGAGGTGTTCGACGCGCAGCCCTGAGCGCAGTACACCTAGCGATGGCGGCGGCGTGAGCCGTCCGTCATCTCACAGTGCATGTCTAAGCGAGCGTTTGCACACGTATTCCGGTGGGCGAACGCTCGCTTTCGTTTACGCACATCACAAGAACTGAAGGAGAGCGACGGTATCGCAAAGTGATGTGCCTCATCGGTGCCAAAGTGAGTTCTCCCCTACTGATGGAGAACGCTCATGATTTCCACGAATGCCAATGCATCGACCGCACGGATAGCGCCAATGCCGTCGCCAGCCGACGATCGATCCGACGATCGACCGACACCGGAGATGGCGCAGGATCTCCATAGTGCTGCGCAGATGCTCGGGGCGCCGGAGGCCGGAATAGCCACGGGTTTCTCCGCTCAGACGACGTCGCAACCGTATTCGCAAGTCAAGCCTGCCAACGTTTTCGACAAAGCCGTGCCGCAATGGCAGAGTGCGATTGCCGACGGTGCCGAATCAGGCCGGCTGTTCTACGAAACCTTCATTGACGCGCGGATGATACCGATTCGGCCACAGATCAGAGATGTGGTGCTGGACCAATTCGCGCAAAGAATCGTTGATCTCCCCGACCACGACAAACTGGCCGCTTTCTGGTCGATTCTGATGCAGGACGGTGGCGTCGGTGTGATGCGAAAAGCCTGGACCAAGATCGGTATTTCACAGTTTCCCGAGACGGACAGGGACAGCGTAACGGCTTTGTTGCGCGAGCACGATATCGCGCATTCGGCCGGGGCCAGTGTGGCAACGATTGCGAGCCAGGGGATGCCGGGAGCGCGCAGTCTGTCCGTGACACCAGTGCTTACCGACGGCGACCTTGTGGAGACGTTCGTCAAGGCATGGGGTGAGGCCATCGATTCGCAAGGGGAACCGGATGGGTGGGGCAGGTTCCTGACGGAGGGGGGCGCCGTATTCTTCGGCGGTGAAGATCTTCAGACGCTGCTGGCGACTCTCGCTAAAAATATTCACCGCTTGCCTGAAGATCAGCGCCTTACGGGGATGAAGTACATTCTCGAAGACAAAAGCGGGTTGGGAGTGGCAGCAATCAAGTCGGTCGTGAGCGATAGGGGACTGGACACGGTCGAAGTCTTTGCGGTCGCGGATCGCGCGGCAGCTCTGGATCTTTACTACAAACACGGCATTATTCAGCTTCGCTAGGGCGCGTGGCGGGGCTTGCAGACGTGATGCGAGCCCCGCTCGTTTTTTAGCGTCCTGGCCGTCAGCCTTGCGGCGTATCCGACCGCTTCAACGGATCGTCCGTCTCCGCCTTCGCCACCGGCCCCGGCAGGCCGGTGATCTTGGGTATGCACTCGCGATGGAACCACACGAGATTGACCGGCTCGCCCGCCAGCAGACGCTTCACTGGCGGCACGACCTGCTCGCCGATCAGCATGCCGAGCAGACCGATCAGGGCGACGGCCGGGGGGGCGGGCGAGCGCACGCCGAGACCGCCGTAAATGATGCCGACGAGCACGCCGACGGCCAGCGATACGAGATAGAGTTTCATCGCAAGTCTCCGGATCTCAAGCGTAATCAGAACGCCCAGCACGAGCAGCCGAGTGCGCCCCAGAAGCCGCTCTCGTCGGCGGCGGGCACGTTCGATGCCCAGGCTTTCGCATGTCCATGGCCATGAACGCCGCACGCCGTCGCGCAGGCGCAATTCACGCTGACGTTGAGCACCTGCGCGCCGCGCGGGTGGTATCCCACGCTGTGACGTGCGGGCGACCAGTCGGGCATCGCCGGCGGCAACGCCGGCGCATGACTGCCGAAATCGCCGTCGCCGTACACGACTTTGCCGCCAAGCAGGGTGAGCACCGACGTGATGTCCTGAATCTCGTCTTCCGGCACGCTGAAGTAATCCGCCGAGAGGACCGCCAGATCCGCGAGCTGGCCGACCTTGATCTGTCCCTTCTTGCCGACTTCGGACGAGAACCACGTATTCGCTTCCGTCCACAGACGCAGCGCTTCGTCACGATCAAGCAGGCTGCCCGGCGCCGCCATGCGCAGTCCGCCGACCGTCTTGCCCGTGACCAGCCAGTACAGCGAGACCCACGGGTTGTACGAGGCGACGCGCGTGGCGTCCGTGCCTGCGCCGACCTTCACGCCGCGCTCCAGCATACGTCGCACCGGCGGCGTGGCCTCGGCCGCCTTCGCGCCATAGCGCTCCACGAAATACTCGCCCTGATACGCCATACGATGCTGCACGGCAATGCCGCCGCCCAGCGCTGCGATACGGTCGATGTTGCGGTCGCTGATCGTTTCCGCGTGATCGAAGAACCAGTGCAGGCCGTCGAACGGCACGTCCTTCGCGACCTTTTCGTAGACGTCGAGCGCGCGGGAAATGGTTTCGTCGTAAGTCGCGTGCAGACGCCACGGCCAGCGATTCTCCGCCAGCAGTCGCACGACCGGTTCCAGATCGTTTTCCATCGACGGCGGCATTTCGGGCCGCTCGACGCGGAAATCTTCGAAGTCCGCCGCCGAGTAGACGAGCATTTCGCCTGCGCCGTTATGACGATAGAGATCGTCGCCCTGACCGGGGCTGACTTGCCCGACCCACTGGCTGAAATCCGCGAGTTCGGCTTTCGGCTTTTGCGTGAAGAGGTTGTAGGCGAGACGCACCGTCAGTTGCCCCTCGCGATGCAATTCCTCGATGATGCTGTAGTCCTCGGGGTAGTTCTGGAAGCCGCCGCCCGCGTCGATGACCCCGGTCACGCCGAGCCGGTTCACTTCGCGCATGAAATGACGCGTCGAGTTCTTCTGGTATTCCGGCGGCAGCTTCGGCCCCTTGGCAAGCGTGGCATAGAGAATGGTCGCGTTCGGCTTGGCGAGCAGCAGGCCGGTCGGATTGCCGGCGGCATCGCGCACGATCTCGCCGCCCGGCGGGTTCGGCGTGTCCTTGGTGTAGCCGACGGTGCGCAACGCGGCGCCGTTGAGGATCGCGCGGTCGTAGAGGTGCAGGATGAACACCGGCGTATCGGGGGCGATGGCGTTCAGCTCGTCGATGGTCGGCAGACGCTTCTCGGCGAACTGATGCTCGGTGAAGCCCCCGACGACGCGGACCCACTGCGGGGCCGGTGTGCGGTCGACCTGTGCCTTAAGCATGCGCATCGCGTCCGCCAGTGAGCGTACGCCGTCCCAGCGCAGCTCCATGTTGTAGTTCAGGCCGCCGCGAATGATATGCATGTGGCTGTCGATCAGCCCCGGAATGGCGCGACGACCTTTCAGGTCGATGACCTGCGTGTCCTTGCCGGCCAGACGCATCACGTCCTCGCGGGTGCCGACGGCGGTGAACGAGCCGCCAGTGAGCGCGACGGCGTCGGCCTGCGGGTTGGCGCGGTCGAGTGTGGTGAACTTGCCGTTGATCAGAATCAGGTCGGGATGTGTCATGGGTGGCTCCGGAGGGTGGCGGGCACGGTAGGCATGGTGGGCACAGCGGTCGCTTTGGTCGCTTCGGGGGCCTCGATGAGGCGGTTTCGGCATGGCCGACGACAAACGAAGAGCGTATGTCGTTCGACGCACGCTCACTATCGTCTTTTCGTATTAGCGGCGGAAACCCTTGCCGGGCATGGCTCGCGCGACGCATGACCCGGGTCCTGTGCTGAATTTGCAGGCACGGTCGTGCTTTTTCGGGGATTGAACGTCACATGACTGACGTATACTCTGGCTCACCGACTCCCTATATCGCACAGGCATGAACGCGCTTGCGGACAGCGACATTGCTACCGTCTACGTCGTCGACCACGACCCGACAGAGAACCAAACGCTCTGCACGTCGCTGATCGACGCCGGATTGCGCGCCCGAGGCTTCCCATGTGCGGCGTCGTTCCTTGCGGGCGAGCGCAGCGCGGGGCCGGGTTGCCTCGTGGTGGACGCCGACATCGACACGCCCGGCGGCGGTCTGGCGCTGCAAGACACGCTCGCGGCCGTGCGCGACCCGATTCCCGTTGTGCTCATTACCGATCGCGCCGACGTGAGCGCCGGTGTGCGGGGGATGAAGGCGGGCGCTATCGATTTCCTCACCAAGCCATTCCCCAACGTTGTGTTGCTCGACGCCGTCGGTACGGCGCTTGCGAAAGACCGTCAGCGGCTGGGGCGCGAGCGCGCCAGCACCGACATGATCGAACGGGCGCAGCGGCTGTCCCAGCGCGAGCGGGAAGTCATGGCGCTGGTCGCGGCGGGGCGCATGAACAAGCACATCGCCGACGAGCTCGGCATCAGCGAAGTCACCGTGAAGATCCATCGCGGCAACGCGATGCGCAAGATGGAAGCGCGATCGTTCGCGGACCTCGTCATCATGGCCCACAAACTCGGCATGACCTCGCCGGCGCTCTATCACGGCGCAATCGGCCGGCATCGGCGCGACAGCCTGTAGCCCTTCGTCGATACCTCGATCAAAACGCCATCGATCTTTCGATGGCGTTTTTCATTCAACGTCCCGGGCGAACGACCGGCGCTGCGGGCGGCGCTGCGTCGGGACGCTGAGGCGTCGCCGAATTGCCGAAGGTGTTTCCCATTCGCTGAGACGTCCCGCTCCAGTTGAACTGACCGCCGATCTGATTGCCCGGCTTGTTTGCGATGTCCTCCGATTCGAGGCCCGGTTTGCGGCCCGCGCCCGGCGCCGAGGCTGGCTGCAACTGGTTCGTCAGACAGTCGTAGGACGGCGAGCGCTGGCCGTTCACCTCGACATCCACGCAGCCCGCACGCGACGACGCCGACGTCGCACTGTCCACGCGAGGCGCATTGTCGGCTGCCATGGCGAGCGAGGACGCCATCGCCAGCAGCGCAGCGGCGACCGTCGTCGCGAGCGTCTGGCGCCGCATCTCATTCCCCGGCAGTTCCCCGATACGGTGCTTCGTCATCGCACGTCTCCCCGTCAAAAACAATAGTTATCCATCAGGACTCCGACCAAAAAAGCCGTCAAGACGACCGTCGGGCGCCGGCCAAGCATACGTCAGTCCGCGCGTTTCTCGAGAAAGATGAATTTCTCGTGACAAACGTCAGTCGCTCGCGATCCCGAACGTCTAGGTATCCGTATTCGAGAGAAATGTCGACACGGATTGCGTGCGGCCGGGCGATACCAGACGCGCAGCGCGGTCGCTGCGAGCGCGCTAGTCGTCGGTAAGCCAGGCCACCGGGGGCACTGCATCGGGCAGGGCCGCGTCGACCTAACAAGTCAGAGTCTTCTATATGCGTTTGATGAAAACGAACCGGCCGTGGCGGCGCTGGGCGGCGGTGTGCGCGCTCACGTTGGGGGGAACTGTTCATGGCGTTGCGATTGCTCAGCAAACCGAAGCGAATCCGTCGGAGCCGGCGCACGACAATGCGGCCGACGTGAAGCCGCAGGCCGATGTGAAGGCCGATCCGAAGGCGGCCGCTGCCGGGAAAGAAACGTCTGCCGAGGCGCAGAAGCAAGTCAATATCAACGAGTACATCGTGCGCGGCAACACCGTGCTCGATGTCCGCACCATCGAGAAGGCCGTCACGCCGTATCTGGGGCCGAACCGCACGCTGGCCGACATCGAAGCCGCACGCGATGCACTGCTCGCCGCCTATCAGGCCAAGGGTTACCAGTCGGTCTACGTCGATTTGCCCGAACAGCAGGTCACCGGCGGCATCGTCTATCTGAAGGTCAGCGAGACCAAGCTCGGACGTCTGCGCGTGGTCGGCTCGGAGTACCACTCGCCGCGCGAAGTGCGCGAACGTGTGCCGTCGCTCGCCGAAGGCAAGGTGCCGGACTTCAACGCGGCGCAGGCCGAACTCACGGCCCTGAACCGCACCGGCGACCAGCAGGTCGTGCCGCTCGTCAAGCAGGGCGCAGTCCCCGGCACGATGGATGTCGATCTCAAGGTCGAAGACACCAACCCCTGGCGCGCCAGCTTCAGCCTGAACAACGATCGCAGCGCCGACACGAAGCCGCTGCGCATGCTCGCGTCGCTCGGTTACGACAACCTTTGGCAACTCGGCCATCGCGTGTCGATGAGCTTCTTTGGCGCGCCGCAGGACTTCAAGCAGAGCAAGGTCTGGTCGGGGTCGTATGTCGCGCCCATCGGCACCTCGCCGTGGTCGCTCGAACTCAATGGCTATCAGTCGGACAGCAACGTTGCCACGACTGGTGGCACGACGGTGCTCGGCAAGGGCCATGCCATTGGCCTCAAGACAACGTTCACCGTCCCCGACACGGGCAGTTGGTATCACGCCTTCAGCCTCGGGGTGGACTTCAAGGACAACACCGAGACCACGCGATTCGGCACCGCCGGCGACGTGGTGCCGCTCAAGTACGCGCCGATCACCCTCGGCTACAGCGGCTTCTATCAGAACGAGACCCTGCAAGCCGGTCTGAACACGTCGATCACCACCGGTATGTCGAGCTTCCTCGGTTACGGCAGCGGCCCCGCGCAGTTCGACGCGAAGCGCTACAAGGCGTCGCCGAGCTTCACGGTGCTGCGTGCCGATGCGAACGGCACCTACACGATTGACGGTGGTTGGCAGTTGGCCGCCCGTGTGGCCACGCAGATGACCGACTCGCCGCTCGTCTCGAACGAGCAGATCGCGGGCGGCGGCATGAATTCGGTACGCGGCTATCTCTCGGCGGAAGCCACGGGCGATTACGGCGTGGTCGGCTCGATCGAGTGGCGCACGCCGCCAATTCCGCTGCTCGCGCCGATCGTGTCGAACTGGCGCGCGTATGCGTTCTTCGACGGTGCGCGTCTGGGCCTGCGCGATGCGTTGCCCGAGCAAACGTCGACGTTCTCGCTCGCGTCGCTCGGTGTCGGCACGTCGCTGCGTCTGACGTCGCACGTGACGGGCCGCTTCGACGCCGCCTATCCGCTGACGAACGGCCCGCGCACGGAACGCTACAAGCCGCGCCTGAATTTCAGCGTGACGGCAACGTACTGAGGCAACGCCGACCGAGCGCCAGAACGCCACAGACACGACAGACACGACACATACGCCCCAACACTTCACCAAACAACATTCACGACCTGATGCCTGTGCGCTTATCCGACGCGTCAGGCCGCATAAACGGAGAACTACAGCCATGCGACGCATTCTTCCATTCCTGCTTGCGCTGATCGGCACGCTGATGCCGGTGCTCGCGCACGCCTGGTGGCAACCGGATTGGGCGTACCGCAAGCCGATCACCATCGACGCCGGCCCGCAAGGCGGCAACATTACGGGCGACGCCGGCCGCGTGCCGATGCTGCTGCGCCTTCACACCGGTAACTTCAGCTTCGAAGGCGTGAACGAAACCGGTGCCGATCTGCGCTTCGTCGCGGCCGACGACAAGACGGTGCTCAACCACCAGATCGAGCAATTCGATCCGGTGCTGGGCATTGCGCTCGTGTGGGTCGATGTGCCCGCCGTGACGGCTGCCAACAAGCAGCAGATCTGGATGTACTACGGCAACCGCAAGGCGCCCGCTGCCGGCAACGGTCAGCGCGTGTTCGATCCGGATTACACGGCCGTGTACCACTTTGGTGAGTCGAACGTGCCCGCGCGTGACACCACGGCCTACGGCAACAACAGCCAGAACCCGGTCGTCACGCTCGACGGCGCCATCATCGGCAAGGGCATTCAGGCGGGGGCATCGCCGCTGGTGCTGCCGGCGTCGCCGTCGCTCACGATCGCTGCCGGTAGCAGCTTTACGTTCTCGGCATGGGTGCGTCCGGAGAAGCTCGGTGCGAACGAGGCGATCTACACGCGCCGCGAAGGCGGCAACGATCTGTTGATCGGTGTCGATCAGGGCGTGCCGTTCGTGCAGGTCGGTGCGCAACGCAGCCAGCCGGGCCAGCCGATTCAGGCCGGTCAGTGGTCGCATCTCGCTGTCACGAGCGATGGTAAGACGCTCACGCTGTACGTCGCGGGTCACGCGACGGGCACGGTTGCCGCTGCACTGCCCGCGCTGAACTCGCCGACGATCATCGGCGGCGATGCCGAGGGTGTGGCCGGGGGTCTGGCGCGCTTCTCGGGCGCGGTGGACGAAGTGCGTCTGTCGAAGGTTGCACGCCCCGCTGCGTTGATTCAGGCGGATGCCGTCGCGCAAGGCGCCGAATCGCGTCTGATCGCCTTCGGTCCTGACGAGCAACAAGCCGGCAAGAGCCACTTTGCCTTCATCCTCTCGGCCATGCCGGTCGACGCCTGGGTGGTCGTGATCGTGCTCGGCCTGATGGCGTTGGTGTCGTGGGTCATCATGATCACGAAGAGCCGCAGCTACAGCGCGAAGACGCGTGCCAATACGGTCTTCATGGAGCATTTTCGCGAAGCGTCGGGCGCGCCGCTCGATCAGATCGCGCGCACCAACCGCGTGCCTGACGATGTGCGCCAGCAATCGCCGCTGTGGCGTCTGTACGAAGTCGCGCTCGACGAATTGCATCGCCGCCACGAGCTTGGCTATGACACGAGCGCTGTCTCCGACGCGACCATCAGCGCCATTCGCGCGTCGATGGACGGCACGGTGATTCGCGAGATCGAGTCGATGAGCAAGCGCATGAACTGGCTCTCCACCTCGATCGAAGGCGCACCGTATGTCGGTCTGTTCGGCACCGTGATCGGGATCATGCTGGTGTTCGTCGTGGCGGCCATGGCCGGTGCGGTGGACATCAACTCGGTGGCCCCGGGTATGGCCGCAGCGCTGCTGTGTACGGCGGCCGGTCTGGGCGTCGCGATTCCCGCGCTGTTCGGCTACAACTGGCTCGTCTCGCGCTCGGATGCGCTCGCTGCCGACATGGCCGTATTCGTCGACGAATTCACGACGCGCCTCGCGGAAGAGCAGGGCGAAGGCCGTCGTCAGCCTGTGCTGCAACGCGCCTGACGGGGACGAACCATGGCAAACGCAACGCGATTCGCCGCGAAGAAGCGCGCGAGCGGCGTCAACATCACGCCTTTCGTCGATGTGCTGCTGGTGGTGCTGGTGATCTTCATTCTCACGAGCAACGCCAGCATCCCCGGCATCAAGGTCGATCTGCCGAAGGCGAGTTCCTCGGTGGCGCTGGAGAAGCCGAAGACCAAGGCCATCACTGTCGACAACTCGGGGCAGGTGTTTCTCGATGCCTATCCTGTGACGCTCAACGAGCTTGAGGATCGCTTGCGCACGGAAAAGGCGGTCACGCCCGACTTCCCGGTGATCGTGCGCGGCGACGCGCAGGTGCAGTACGCCAAGGTCGTGGAAGTGCTCGACCTGTTGCGGCGCATCGATCTCAATCAGGTCGGCCTCGTGACCGGCAAACCGCAGTAAGGAGCGCAGCGTGAAACCTCGCGATTTCGCGTCTCGCCCGCCGGCTCAGTCGACACCGTCCAGTCCGGCGCTTGCCGTACTGGCGGCGCTGCGGCGTCGTGGCGGACTGATCGTCGGCGGCCTCGTCGTGCTCGGCCTGATCGCGCTCTTCTGGCATTTGCTCACGGACCGCGCCAGCACGCGTCGCGAGGTCAACAGCCCGCCGATGCTGATGCTGCCGCCGCCACCCCCTCCGCCGCCGCCACAGGAAAAGCCGCCTGAGCCGACGCCGGAGAAGGTCAAGCCCGAGGTCGTCGAGCCGAAGCCCGCCGACCCGGTCGAGCCGCCCAAAGACGACACGCCTCCCAGTCCGACCAAGGATCTGGGCGACGCCGTGACGATCAACGGCGACGCGCAGGCCGGCACCGACGCCTTCGGCATCGGCGCGGGCAGCGGCGGTGGCATGACCGGTGGCGGCGGTGGGCTGGGTAGCCGCTCGTACAGCGCGTGGCTGGCGGGGTCGTTGCAGCAGGCGTTCGGTCGCGATCAGCGCACCCGCACGCTGGCATTCGACGACGTTCGTATCGATCTCTGGCTCGACGCCGACGGCCGTGCCACGCGCGTGCAACTCGTACGCGGCACGGGTAACGCAACCATCGATCAGGCGGTGCTCGCCATGCTGCACGACTTCCGTGCGGAGGAGAAGCCGCCCGCGTCGCTGCGCTATCCGATGTCGATGAGCATTCGGGGGCGCCGCCCATGACACGCCACACCTCGCACGCTGCCGGCATGCCCGGATCGGCGCAAGCAGACCTTCCTTTTTACGCACACGTCACACACAAAATGAAAGCACTGGAACGTATGACTGACGGCGGCGCACGCCGGGCGGTCCCTCGCCGGGCGGCTGGCACGGCAGGGGCCGTCGCCCTGGCGCTCGCGCTGCTGGGCGCCACCGGCCTGGCGCACGCGCAGGCACAGGCGGCGTCGCAGGACACCGCGATGGTCAAGCTCATTCACGGCCTGATCAAGAGCGGTGCCATCGACAAGGCCACGGGCGAAGCGCTGCTCGCGCAGGCGCAGACCGAAGCCTACGCCGCCACGCAGGCCGCACAGATGGCGGCGCAGAAGCAGGCATGGTCGGCCCCGGCCGCCGGTGCCGCTGGTGCCGCCGTCGGGGCGGGCGCTGCGGCGGGTGCCGAGCCGGGCGACGTGCGCATTCCGTACATCTCGCAAACCACGCGCGATCAGATTCGCGATGAGGTGAAGAGCGAAGTGATGGCACAGGCCAAGTCCGAAGGCTGGGCTGCGCCAAACGAGACGCCGGAGTGGACCAAGCGCATCCACTTCGAAGGCGACTTCCGTCTGCGTAACGAGTCGCGCTTCTACTCCAGCAGCAACACGAACACGCAGATCGACTGGGCGACGATCAACAAGGGCAATGGCTTCGACGTCAACTCGAACACCAATCTGTCGCTGCCGCCGTTGCTCAACACCACGCAGAACCGCACTAACCAGTTCCGTGCGCGGGCGCGCTTCGGCCTGTTCGCCGACGTGTCCGAGCAGGTGAAGGCCGGTGTGCGTCTGGCGAGCAGCAACGACGACAGCCCGGTGTCGACGAACACCACGCTGGGCGGTGGTCTGAACAAGAAGAGTGTCTGGCTCGATCAGATGTGGCTGTCGTATCAGCCGGTGGACTGGGTGAAGTTCACGGGCGGTCGCTTCGCCCCGCCTTTCGCCACGAGCGACATGCTGTTCTCCAGCGATCTGAACCTCGACGGCATTGCCGCGCAGTTCAGCAAGGCCCTGCCGCAGAACCCGAACGTCGAGCTGTTCGGCTCGCTCGGCTTCATCCCGCTGGAATACTCGAACGACAACGCGCCGTCCAACAGCCAGAGCAAGATGTCGAGCCAGACCAAGTGGCTGCTCGGCACGCAGTTCGGCGCGAACTGGAAGCTCGATTCGAAGAACAGCTTCCGCGGCACGGTCGGCTACTTCGACTTCCGCAACATCACCGGTCAGCTCTCGTCGCCGTGCTCGCTGTACTCGGGGCAGACGAGCTGCGACACGGACTGGTCGCGCCCGGCGTTCATGCAGAAGGGCAACACGCTCATGCTGCTGCGTAACATCGCGCTCAATCCGCTCGATCCGGCGAACACGGCACAGCCGCAATACGTGGGCTATGCCTCGAAGTTCCAGTTGCTCGACTTGTCGGCGCGCTGGGATACGGTGCTGGCCGGTCGCTTCCCGCTGCGTTTCGACGTCAACTACATCCGCAACCTGGCTTACAACGAAGGCGAGATGTGGGCGCGCTCGAACGGCGGCATCGTGAACAACTTCGGTGCGGGCGACGCCACGCGCGCGAACTTCAAGAGCGGCCCGAACGCTTATATGTTCCAGGCAACGTTCGGCAAGCCGGTCATGGCCGCCCGGGGCGACTGGAACGTGTTGTTCGGCTACAAGCGTATCGAGCCGGATGCCGTGCCCGATGCTTACAACGACTCGACTTTCCACGGTGGCGGCACGAACGCGAAGGGCTACTACCTCGGCGGCTCGTATGCGTTCGACAAGAACGCATGGATCACGGGCCGCTGGCTGTCGACGAAGGAAGTCTACGGCGCGCCGCTGTCGATCGACACGCTGCAAATCGAAGTCAACGCGCGATTCTAAGGAGGTGTCATGAGCCAACAGCCCTTACGCGCGGCGTCGCGTCTGGTCACCGGTGTCAAGGTCTCGGCGGCCGCCGTGCTGCTCGCCGCGTGCTCGGCCGCCGTGGCGCAGACGCCCCAGGGTACGCCGTCGATGGAAGCGCGTCTGCGCACGCAATTGCGTGCCACGACCGAACAGCTTCAGCAGGCGCAAAACGAGCTTGCCGCACTCAAGGCCGGTGGCGCGACGCCCGCCGGTGCGGCTGGCAAGGCATCGAAGGATTCGCCGGAAGCGCTGCGCAAAGCGCTGGACGACGCGCAGCAGCAACTGGCGGCAGAGCGTCAGGCGCGTGAGCGTCTCTCGCAGGATGCCCGCGCCTCCGCCTCCGAAGTGAAGACGGTGGCCGACAAGGCGAACGCCCAGATTGCGCAGTATCGCAACGCCTATGACGAACTGCTCAAGCTCGCGCGTCAGGCCGACGCGCAGCGCAAGCAACTCGCGCAGGAGACGGAAGTGCAGCGTGCGGCGCTCAAGCTCGCCAGCGAGAAGAACGATCGTCTGTACGCCGTCGGTCAGGAAATCCTGACGGCGTACGAGACGATGGACGTGGCGACGGTCGTCGCGGCGCGTCAGCCGTTCGCCACGCAAGCCCGTGTGAAGTACGAGCAGATCGCGCAGCAGTACGGCGACACGCTCTACGAGGGCAAGTTCGACGAGCAGCAGGCCATCGCAGCGGCATCGGCAAAACCGGGGGATGCACCGGCCGCGTCGGCAGCTCCGGCGGAAGCATCGGCGGAAGCATCGGCACCGACCGCAACGAAGTAACGAAGTAAGGACATGCGGCGAGGCGCGACGCAGTCACGCACCGCCGCAGATTTCGCAAAACGCAAGTCAGGACGTTGAGGACCACTGGCAATGAACGAAGAAAACACGATGCAACAAGGCAACCACGACGCCGAACCCGGTGCACCGCTCACGTCGGGCCAGCCGAACGAGTCGTCGGCCGCCGAGGTCATCACTTTCATGACGTCCGCGCAGGTGGCCGACGCCATTCGCGCTGCCGGTTGTGCCGTCTCCGTGCAGCAGGACGATCTCGTCACGCGACTGCACAGCGCCAGTCACGGCATCGGCTATCAGGTGCATTGGGGCAATCAGGCCGGTGTCGATCAGTATCTGGATCTCACGCTGAGCTGCCCGCTGCGCATTCAGGGCGGCGAGCTGCCCGACGGTCTGATCAACGAGTGGCACCGCTCGCGTCGCTTCGCCCGCGTCGCCGCGCACGGCGAGTTTCTCGTACTCGAAATGGACGTTTTCGTGGCGGGTGGCGTCACGCCCGAATTCCTCCGCTTCTCGATGCGTCTCTGGGTCGAGATGATGGGACAGTTCTTCCTGCATCTGCGCAACTTCACGCAGCAGGTCGCCGGGCAACCGGCCGGCGCTGCAACGCTGAACGACGACGCGGGCACCCCGGGCGCACCGAACGACGTGCTCGCCCGCACCGAGTCGACAGACACGCAGGGACCGATGACGCTCAACTGAAGCGTCTCCGCGCGGCGCATCACGGGGTTACCCATACCCCACAGCGCGATTCCTCTCGAGCCTGGGAACCTCCCCGCGCGGCAGCATCACCTCCAGTAGAAGACTGGTTGGCCCGTAGTGCGCTTGCTACCCCGTGAGCGCACTACGGGCGCTTTTTTATTTGTAGTCCTGTGCATTGTCAAAGCATCGTCACAATCGGACACGAGAATTATCAGGAAATCTTACAAATGATTAGTGGGCTAACGGGGGAACGGCGGTTGCCATGCGACCGTCGGCCATGCAAAAGGCCCATCGCCCGACATGACCGCTATTGCTCGTAATGACCGTTACTGCCTGTTCACGCCCGATCACATGGCGTGCGACGGCGAGCGTGCTGGCGGGGTGGCTGTTGGCGGGCATGTCGTGCGGCCCGATCGCCTTTGCCCGGACGGCCCTGCCACCGGCGCAGTCGTTTGAGATCCCGGAGTTGCCATTGAAGGACGCGCTCGCCCGCTTCGACGCGCTCACGCGCATGTCCGTCTTCTACCCGTCGTCGCTGGTCGAAGGCCGCCGCTCGCACGCGGTGTCGGGCGTTCACGCCCCGCATGAGGCGCTCGATACGTTGCTCGAAGGCACGGGCGTGATGGCTGAGGCGACGGCCGAGAACGCGTTCGTGCTGGCGCCGTCAGGCGCCGTGGCCGCGAACGACGACGCGTATGCCGGCGCGGCGCCGCGTGCGCCGGACTATCACGGACAACTGCAAAACGCGGTGTGGCGCGCGCTCTGTGCCGCCCCCTCGCTGTCGCCCGGCGCATATCGTCTGGCGATGACCGTTCAGGTCGGCGCGAATGCGAGGGTGGCGCGTGTGCGCTTGCTGGATACCACGGGCGACGCGCATCGCGATGCAGCCATCGTGCGACGTCTGCAAGGGCTCGATGTTGGACGGGCGCCTGCCGATACCGTGCGACCGTTCGTGCTGCTTCTCCTGCCTTCCCGTGCCAACGATTGCGCGCAAGGCGCATGTGCACCGTCGCCGTGTCAGGCGACGACGGAGCGCTAGATGGTCGACACGCCCCGCGCCTTCCTGCGCGATCTGCTCGCGCAGCGTTACGAGGATCTCAAACGCAAGCTGACCTGGCGTCTGGGCTCGGCCGAACTGGCCAGCGATGCGTTGCATGACACCTGGGTCCATCTCGACGACCGGGCCGACCGGCAGAGCGACGTGAAGAGTCCCGGCGCGTATCTGATGCGCATCGCGATGAACATGGCGTTCGATCGTGTGCAGCGCGAGCGCCGGTATATGAGCGACGACGAGATCGATGCCCTCATGACGGAGTTCGTCGATCCCGCGCCGGGGCCGGCGCAAACCATCGAAGCGCGCGACGAGATCGCGCTGCTGGAACGACTGCTGGCGGATCTGCCGCCACGCCGTCGCGCGATCTTCATTGCCGTGCGCGTGCACGAGATGTCGAACGAAGACGTGGCGCGCCGCTTCGGGGTGTCGCCGCGTCTGGTCGGACTGGAACTCAAGCGGGCGCACGAATACTGCATGGCGCATATGCCGAGGTCCGAATGAGCGCGGCATTGCATACGGGATTGCCGATGGCGGGCGCGAAAACCGTCTCATGGAGTGAGACCTTCCGTCTCGTGCGAGAGGTGACGCCATGATGTCGCGATTCCGTTCTTCGTTGCCGCCGAAGCGGCGTCTCGATGCGACCGAGCGTCAGGCGATGACGTGGGTGCGACGCATGGCTGCGGGAAAGATGACGCATGCCGAGGGGGACGCCATGCGCGAGTGGGCGCGTCGTGATCCGGCGCATGCACAGGCGCTGGCGAACGCCCATCGTCAATGGCAGCAACTGACGCAGGCCGCTCGGCAGACGGCGGCGGCAGAAGCCACGGCGGCAACCGCGGCGACCACCGCGGCGTGTCCAGCCCCAAAGCGCAAATCCTCCACCGCTACGGAAGCCGGGAACACACGCAAGGCCGGGCAGGGTTTCGATCCGCGCCGACGCTGGCTGCTGGCGGGTACCGCGAGCGCCTTTGCGACGGCAGCGGGTGTAGCCGTCATCGGCGCACCGTTGGGCTGGTTGCCAGGCGCCGTCGCCATGCGTGCGGACTTCAACACGGGCACCGGCGAGCAGCGCACCGTTGCGGTGGCGAGTGATGTCTACGTCGAAATGAACACGCGCACGAGCGTGGCGCTGCGCAGTGGAAGGGTGTCCGGCATGCCAGGTATCGATCTGCTCGCGGGAGAGGCGGCCGTCGACACGACGCTGGCCGCGACGCCCTTCGAGATCGTCGCCGGGGCCGGTCGCACGGTCGCTCATCGGGCGCGCGTGGACGTGCGCAATGTGGCCGACAAGGTGTGCGTTACCTGTATCGATGGCGCGGCGGAAGTCGTGCACACGGCGGGGCGCGTGCAGATGCGCCCGCATCAGCAACTCGTCTACGACGCACATGGGCTGCAATCGCTCGTGAATGTTGCGGCGGGAGAGATGCCCGCGTGGCGCGAGGGCTATCTGCGCTTCTCCGACGTGCCGCTTGGCGACGTGATCGACGAGATCAACCGCTATCGTCCGGGCAAGGTCGTGCTTCTGAAGGAGGCGCTTGCCACACGTCCGGTGACGGGGCGTTTCTCTATCCGTTCGCTCGATGTTGCGCTCGGCCAGATCGAGCATTCGCTGGGCCTGACCGCTCGCACCTTGCCGGGCGGCATCGTCCTGCTGGCTTGATCCGCTTTTCGTCGACGAGCGGGTGACGCCATCCGTGCGTTGTCGGCCAACGCATGTCGTGACGGTTCGGTCGTGTCACGAAAGATTCAAATAAATCCTTGCCGATTGCGTCGCGTGGAAGGGTCTTAGTCCCGAGAGCGTCAAGTGTTCCCTATGCAGTCCTATGCATGAACGCTTGGACGAAAACTGCCAGAGGCTGTTCGCTGGCGTTGTCGCGAGGCAACGTCCCACAGCCGTACGAGACGACAGACGGGATTGAAATCATCATGCGAAAGCGCGTAGCTCCTTCTTCGCCCATCACCTCCGCTATGCCCGCCACGCGTGCCCGTGCGCTGCGGCGCCTGCGCGTACTGCCGGTGCTGCCTGTGCTACGGGTTCGACCGCTCGCACAAGCGGTCGCGGTGTTCGCCGCCAGCAGCGCCATGATCGGGGCGGCTCACGCACAGCAGGCGTTCAGCAACGCATGGTTCGCCGCACGCGGCGCAGCACAGACGACGGCGGCGCAAACGGGGCGTCTTCCGAACGGCATGCCCGTGTCGTCGCTGCAAAACCCGGGCGAACAGCAGCAGCGCGCCAATCAGGCGTTGCAGAACTCCATCGCGAATCTCGCGACGGCGGCGCAGGGCATTGCCGCGATGCAGGCGGCACAGACGGCGGCGCGTCAGGCGGCAGCGGCTTCACCCGAGACGATTCCCGACGGGTTGACCGAGGGCGGCCTCAAGGTCGACACCAACAGCCTCACCGCTGGCTGGATCAACGCGAAGAAGGACATTGCGCAGTCGCGCGATGCGGCGGGCAACACCAACGTCAAAATCGAGCAGACGGGCGAGAAGGCCATTCTGAACTGGGAGACGTTCAACGTCGGGCGTCGCACGACGGTCGAGTTTGCGCAGCAGCCGGGTTGGGCGGTGCTCAATCGCGTGAACGATCCGAGCGCGCGTCCGAGCCAGATTCAGGGGCAGATCAAGGCCGACGGCACGGTCGTCATCGTCAACCGCAACGGCATTCAGTTCTCGGGCACGGCGCAGGTCGATACGCGCAACCTCGTGGCGGCCGCCGTCGGCATGACGAACGACCAGTTCAATCGCGGGCTTTACGGCACGGCGGTATCCGGCGCGACGGTGCCCACGTTTGCGAACGACCTCAGCGTGAGCGGTTCCACGATCGCCCATGGCGCGGCAACGGCGGATGTCGTGGTCGATGCCGGGGCGCGCATCAACACGCGAAAACCGCAATCGGTGACCGAAGGCGGTGGTTACGTGTTGCTGCTCGGTCGCGAGGCGCACAACCGTGGGACGATCGTCACGCCGTCGGGACAGACCGTGATCGCCGGGGGCGATGCGTTCGTCATTCGTCGCGGCATGGGCACCGACGGCAATCCGAATTCCAGCACGCGCGGCAACGAGGTCGAGCCGCGTTTCGTCGCCGGTTCTGCCGCTGGGCGCGTGAGCAACAGCGGCCTGATCGCGTCGCAACTGGGCGACATCACGCTTGCCGGGCGTAACGTCGAGCAGCGCGGTGTCCTGGTGTCGAGCACGTCGGTCAACACGCGCGGCACGATTCATCTGACGGCCAGCGGCGATGCCAACGCACAGGTGAAGCTCGCACAAGGTGCGGTGACTGCGATCTTGCAGGAGGTAGCCGGCGATACGGCACTCGACGTGCAACGCGCGGCGCTGCTTGCCGAAACGGCGAAGGTCGCGGAGGCCGGGTTGTACAACCGTCGCGACCAGTCGCTCGTGCAGGTCGTGTCCTCCGCAGACGTGCTGTTCGACAGCGACTCGCTCACGCTCGCCACCGGCGGGCAGATCAACGTCGCGGCAACGCGTCGCATGGTGGCGATGGAGCGCGCGAAGCTCGACGTATCGGGGGCCGTGGGCGTGCAGGTCGCGATGTCGGCGAACAATCTCGAAATCAGTGTGCAGGGCAACGAACAGCGCGACGCGCCGACCAACCGCGATTCGGCGTTGCTCAACAACCAGACGCTCTTCATCGATCGTCGCTATCTGGTGCGGGTGCCTGCCGGTACGCAGGGCTACTCCACGGATCGCTGGTACACCCCCGGAGGGCTGCTCGAAGTGAGCGGCTATCTCAACACGGCGCAGCACGGCATCGGCGAATGGGCCGCGCAAGGTGGCACGGTGCAACTGGGCGGCGCGGAAGTGGTGACGCGTGCGGGGTCGCTCATCAATCTGGCCGGCGGCACGCTCGACGTGCAGACCGGCATGATTCGTCAGAGCTGGCTGCGCGGGGCGGACGGGCAACTCTATCGCGCGGACAATGCGCCGGGCGATCTGCGTTATCTCGGTGTGTATCGCGGTTTTGAAGTGACGCACGCGCGCTGGGGCAAGAACACGACCGAGGCATACGCCACGCCGTTCGTCGCGCCGGGGGCACGACTGGAGAACGGCTATACCGTGGGCCGCGACGCGGGACGCCTGATCATCGCCAGCCAATCGGCCATCCTCGAAGGCGATATCGACACGTCGGTGTATCAGGGGCCGCGTCAGGCGCAGGCCCCCGACAAGACGCGCTACGACGGCTATCTCCAGTCGCAACTGGCGGCCGCACGCGGCGCGCAGTTGATCGTCGGCAACATGACGCCGTTCTACGACGAAACGACGCTGACGCTGCGCGACAGCCCCTCGGCCGTGGTGCGCAGCATCGATGTCGGCGACATTCAGGCGCTCGCGGCGAGTATTGCCCTCGACGCGCCCGTCGACGCCGCCCGTACGGGCAAGATCTCACTCGATGCGGGATGGCTCAACCGTCAGCACTTCGGTGGCGTGAAGCTGCTGGCGAGCGAACAGTTGACCGTCAGCCGCGACCTTCGCGTAGCCGATGGCGGCGATGTCGCCCTGCACGCCACGCGGGTGAATCTCGACGCCAACGTCACGGCGCGCAGCGGCAACATCGTCGCGGGCAACATCGTGACGCAGATGGTCACGGGCGTGGCGGGCGGCGTGTGGATGGACAAGACCATTGCCGATGGGGCGACGGTCGGTAAGCCTTACGTGAAGGTCGCCGATGGCGTCACGCTCGATACGCGTGGCGTGTGGAGCCGTGTCGACGACGGCGAATCGGGCACGCGCGGTGTGCCGTATGTCGACGGCGGCAACGTCGTGTTGTCGAGTTCCGGCGACGTCCGGTTGTTGCCGAGCAGCGTCGTCGACGTATCGTCGGGCGCGGCGTTGATGTCGAACGGCTCGGTGCGCGGCGGCAAAGGCGGCAATGTATCGCTGCTTGCCAGCCAGTACGATCTCGACGGCACGCGTTCCGGCGAGTTGCACGTCGACGGCGAGTTGCGCGCCTACGGCGTGAGCGGCGGCGGCACGCTCAAGCTCGACACGGGCAACGGTATCGTCATCGGTGGGCCGGGGCTGACGACGACCGAAGCAGTGCGGGTCGCGTCGCCCACGGTGCTCGGCACGCAACTGTTCTCGACCGGCTTCTCGCGTTATGAAGTCAATGGTCAGCTCGGCGTTTCCGTTGCCGATAACGCGCAGCTTGCCGTCGTCATGCCGGTGCTGAACGCGGACACCCTGGCCGCGCGAGACGCGCAAAGCGGCAGCGATCCGTCGCGCGTTCTCAGCCGGTATCTGCCGCCGGTGTGGCAGAGCGATGCCGTCAAGGGGACTATCAGCCAGCGTGGCGGTGCGGACCTCGTCATCACTGCGGGAACGTCGTACAAGCGCGCTCAGGTGCGCGTGGGCGAGGGGGCGGTGGTTGCCGTCGATCCGGGGCGCAGCATCACCATCACCGGTAATGACCAGATCACGGTGCTCGGCGGACTCCGGGCATCGTCGGGTGTCGTGAGTCTGTTGTCCGGTACGTTCGGTACCGGCAGCAAAGCGGATCTGCCGGACGGCGCGTTCAATGCACGCTCGATCTGGCTCGGCGGCGATGCGTTCATCGACGTGGCGGCACAGCCCTTCACGGCCCAGAGCGCGTCGGGTGCGCTCACGGGCAAGGTCGCGGCGGGTGGCACGATTCAGATCGGTGCGAAGTACGTGGCGGGTGCGACGCAGGTCGACGCGGCGGACGCGTTCGTGATCGTGCGTCCCGGTGCAAGGCTCGATGCCTCCGGTACGGCAGCAGACATCGATGTCCCGGGGCAGGGCCGCACGCGGGTGGCGAGCAACGGCGGCGTCATCTCGCTGGCGTCCGCACGGGGACTCTACCTCGACGGCGACATGAAGGCCGCTGCGGGCGGTGCGGGTGCCGCCGGCGGCACGCTGAACGTGGTGCTCGAAGCGCTCAACTATGGCCCGGTCGACCGGGCGACGCTCGTCGGCACCAACGTGGAAGATGCCGTGCGGGTCGCGCACGAGATGGTCATCGCGCAGCAGCAGGGCGTCAGCGCATTGGCAGACTCGCTGCGTGCCGGCGCGACGGGCGGCGGCCTGACGATGGGCAACGCGAGAATCGGCGTCGATCGTATCGTGGCGGGCGGCTTCGACAATCTGTCGCTGCTCGCCAACGGCATGATCGACTTCGACGGCAACGTCGATCTGTCGATGGGGCAGAGCCTGCGCCTGACGGCGAGTTCGTTCGGTCAGGCGGCGAACGCGCGTGGCAGCGTCGTCAAGCTCTCGGCGCCGTATGTGCAACTCGCCGGCGCATCGCGCGCGCAGGGCGAGGGCTTCCTCATGCCGAACCCGGTGAAGGGGTCGAAGAACGCCGTGGGCAGTGGTGCCTTGGGGGCGCCGTTACCCGACGATGACGCGACGTTCGACGTGAATGCTTCGCTCATCGATCTCGCCGGGCCTATGCAGTTCGGGACCGCCGGGAGTATCGTGACGAGCACCGGCGGGCAGACCGAATACCGTCGTGCGGCATTTGGCGACGTGACGTTGCGCAGCACCGGCGACCTGCGGCTGCTCGACAAGACCGAAGTGTATGTGCCGGGCAACCTCACGCTGGCATCGGCGCAGCTCTATCCGGTGTCGGACGCCACGGCGAAGATCGTCGTGGGACAGCGGACCTACGTCAATCAGTGGAACGCGAACGAAACGCGGCTGGACCCGGCGCGCACCCTGACCATCGAACGCGTGGGCGACACGTTGCCGTCGCAGCCGTATTCGGTGTTCGGCAACCTCACGCTCAACGCGCCGACCATCCGGCAAGGCGGGGTGGTGCGCGCCCCGATGGGCACCATCACGTTCGGGGAGATGAGCAACCTTCAGGTCAACAGTTATCTGCACCTGCTGCCAGGCAGCGTGACGTCCGTGAGTGCGGCGGGCCTGACGATGCCATACGGTGGCTCGCTCGACGGCCTGAGCTATCTCTACGACGGCATCGATGCGAAGTTCGCGCTCGCCGGAACGGGACCGTCCATCTCCGCTTACACGCATTCGCTGGGGGTGGACGAAGGCGCTGTCATCGACTTGTCGGGGGGCGGTGAGATTCGCGGCGCGGCTTTCTTGACCGGCCGAGGCGGCTCGGTCGACGCGCGGTTGTCCCCGCTCATGCAGGTCGTGCAGTCAGGCAACAAGGCGAGCTTCCGTCTGCCGTCACTGTCGACCAACCCCGTCTACGCGATCCTGCCGGGGACGCAGCAAGCTTATGCGCCGGTCGTCAAGGACACTGGCGCGGGCGCACCGATGATCGGACAGCAGATCACCATCGGCGATGGCGTACCGGGGCTGCCGGCCGGAACTTACACGCTGTTGCCGTCGTCGTTTGCCTTGCTGCCCGGCGCGTACCGCGTCGAATTGCAGAATGGCGCGACCTCGCAAGCCGGTATGGCGCCGCTCGCCATGCGTAATGGCTCGCTGACGCTGCCTGCGCAACTGAGCGTGAACCATACGGGCATTCGCAACGTCACGCCGACGCAAGCCGTCCTCACCTCGGGCGACGTGTTGCGTTCGTACTCGCAGTACAACGAGATGAGTTACGCCGACTTCGCCCGAGCCGGGGCGGCACGCGACGGTGTGCCGCGCTCGCTGATCGAGGCCGATGCCAAGCGTCTCGATCTCTACTTCCTGGGTGACAACTACATCGGCAAGGTCGACGGCCTCCCGTCGTTGCGTTTCGACGGGCGTGCGAACGTTGCGTCGGGCAACGAGGGTTACGGTGCGAGCCTGCTGGTGAGTTCGCCGTTCAGCGGGAAGTTCGAGATTCTCGGCGCAGGCGGCACGCCGACGACGGGCGACCCGCTGCTCGTATCGCTGTATGCCGATGAACTCAACAAGATCGGCGTGGCCCGCATGGGGATCGGTGGGTTGCCGGAAGTCAGCACGGACGGACAAGGCGCGCTCGCGGCGACGACAGCGTATCTCGACCGGGCCGGTCGCGGCGCCGTCTACTCGGTGACGCTGCGCGACGGCGCGATCTTGCGCGCGGGCGAAGTTTTTATCGTCACGAAGCAGAGCACGTCCGGCATCACCATCGAGCAGGGCAGCGGGATCAACACCCTCGGTTACGGCATGCAGATGTGGGATGCCACCACGGGCTATACCTATTCGCCGGGCAAGGCGGGTGTGCTCGCGGTATCCAACGGACGGATCGCGCTGCTCGCGCCGACGCCCGGCGATTCGTGGAACGGGGCGGGCTTCATCGATCTGGGCGTTTGCGCGGCGGGCGCGACGTGCACGGGCGACGCGCTGCTGCTGTCGGAAGGCTCGATTGCGGTGGCGACGGACAAGCGGTTCACGATCACGGATGCCGTGCGTTACGGCACGCGTCAGTTGTCGCTGTCGGTGGGGCGTGTGAACGTCGGCGAGCAGGCCTCGCTCGCGGCGCTCGCGGCCAGCGGGCGTCTTGCCGAAGGACTGACGCTCAACCAGTCGGTGCTCTCGCGTCTGCTGCGTGGCGATACGGTGTACGGTGCGCCCGCGCTCGAGAGTCTGTCGCTCATTGCTCGCGACTCGATCAACTTCTACGATTCGGTCGCGCTCTCGACTATCGATGCAGCAACCGGCACGTCCAGCATCGACACGCTCGTGCTCGGGACACCGGCGATCTACGGCTTCGGGGCGAGCGATGCCGTCGCGCGCATCCGCACGAACCGGCTGGTGTGGAGTGGCGCGAAGTCACCCGCGGGCGCGATCGTGGCGGGCGGCGCGGGCACCGGCAATGGTCGTCTGATCATCGACGCGAAAGAGATCGAGTTGGGCTACGGGCCGGGCACGCAGCGTGACGTCAATCACGCAATGAATCGTCTGGCGGTCGGCTTCTCTACGGTCGAGCTGAACGCAAGCGAACGCGTGACGGCCAATCAGCAGGGCAGCCTGTCCGTCTATCGCTCGCAGGGCGCGTGGAACGACGCGAAGCAGGATTACGACTACAGCGGCGGCGATATCGTGGTCGATACGCCGATGCTCACGGGCGAAGCCGGCTCGGTGAGCCGCTTCAATGCGGGCGGGAACATCTCGGTTGCCAATGCCAGCGGGCGCGCGAAGCCGGCGCTCGATAACGGTCTGCTCGTCTCGGCGCTGGGCGCGGAAGTCGCGCTCACGGCGGGCGGCACGGCTCAGGTGAATACGAACGTCGTGCTGCCGAGCGGACGGCTGAGCGTGTCCGCGCTGGGCGACGTTTCGCTGGGCGATGGGGCGCAACTGGATCTGGCCGGACGCAAGCTCGATTTCTTCGATGTCAGCAAGTACAGCTGGGGCGGCGACGTCATCGTCTCCAGCGCGAACGGCAACGTGTATCAGGCGGCGGGCTCGCGCATCGACCTGTCGGCGCAGTTCAACCGCGCGGGCAAGCTCACGGTCGCGGCCGTCGGGCCGGCGGGCGGCGTCGTGTCGCTCGCGGGCAAGGTGCTCGGCAGCGCGAGCGGCGAGTATGACGCGGGCGGCACGAACGTCCCCTTCACGGCAGGCGGACTCGACGTGCGGGCGCAGCGTATCGACGATTTCGTCGGGCTCAATACGCGCTTGAACGATGGCGGCGTGTTCGGCAGCCGTAACTTCCAGACGAAGCAGGGCGATCTTGTCGTGGGCGACGAGATCCGGGCACGTGAGATATCGCTGTCGGTGGACGGCGGGCGTCTGGAGGTGGTCGGCAAGGTCGACGCGAGCGGCAAGCAGGCGGGCACGATTCGCCTGTCGGCCCGCGACGGGGTGACCATCGGCGGCAATGCCCAACTCGACGCGCACAGCACGACGCTGCGACTCGACAGCTATGGCCAGCCGATCGAGGCGTCGAACCGCGCGGTCATCGAGATCAACGGGAATCAGGGGCGTGTGGTGCTCGCCGACGGCGCGCGTTTCGACGTGCGTGCCGGTACGGATCGCGTGCCGTTGAACGTTGGGACGGTGGAGATCAGCGCCGCGCGTCTGGGCGGGGCGACGGGCAACGACATCGCCATCGACGCAGGCGGTCGTGTCGTGATCGACGGCGCGCGCTCGATCACCGTCAATGGCATGTATCGCGATCCGAATGCGACGCCGGGCACGGATACGTCGGTCGACGGACGCGGGTATCAGGTCATCAATCAGGACTATCTCGACAGGCTCCACGATCAGAGCACGACGTTCATGACGAACGCGCTCGCCAACGGCGCCTTGCTCACGCGTCTGGCCGGTCTGCGTCAATACACGGATGCGTTCCATCTGCGCCCGGGTGTCGAGATCGTCAGCGCCACGCCCGATGGCGATCTGCATATCGATGGCGATATCGACATGTCGCGTTATCGCTACGTCAGCCTGAACCCGCACACGCAGATGACTGGCGTGTACGGCAGCGGCGAAGCGGGTGCGCTCACGATTCGCGCGGGCGGTAGCCTCAATGTGTACGGCAGCGTGACGGATGGCTTCGATACCAGTAAGCTGACGTCGAGCCCCGACACGAAGGGCTGGGTGCTCACCAGCGGCAAGGCGGCGTGGGGCGGCGACGCCGTGGTGCCGGCCGGCGGGCTGGTCACGCTGGTGGTCGGTACGTCGTTCCCGGCGGAGCGCAAGCTGAACTACGACGTGCAGGTGAACGGCGCATCGTTGCCGGCCGGGGTGCGGCTGCCGACGCGCGTCACGATCACGGAAAACGTCACGTTCCCGGCGGGGACGGTGCTCGGTGGCGCGGTGCGCGATGCGTCGGGCAATGTCGTCCACGCGGCGGGAACGGTGTTGTCGTCGCCGCTCACGGTGACCGGGGCCATGCAGCTTGACCCGGGCGTGATCCTGCCGACGCAGGCGTTTGTCGGACCGATGACATGGCCTGCGGGTGCCGTGATGCCGGTCAGTCTCGTGCTGGCGGGTGACGTAGCGCTAAAGAAGGGCGCGATCATCCCGGCCGAGACGGACGTCAGGCTCCCGAGCGGGGCGAAGTTCATCAACCTGCGGCCGGCCGATGCCGACGGCAATCAGGGGCAGAACTTCGCCATCGCACCGATGCTTCAGCCTGGCTCGGCGTCGTGGTCGATGCGCCTGGTCGCCGGGGCCGACACGTCGGCGGCCGACCCGCGTGCACTGCGTCCGTTCGCGAAGGACGGCCATCTGGTGCTCGCCGATACGCACTACGGCATGTCCATCGGGCAGTATCAGGTGCCGGGCACCGGCACGCCCAGCGTGTACCGTTGGGGCCCGGCGGGTGCCGACTACTTCGGTGCGACGCCGGGAGAGATCATCACCGAGGAGGAACTCAGGGCTTACGACCTCACGCCGGAGATGATCGATTTCTGGAATTCCATCGGCGATGTCGTGCAGACGGTCGTGGCGGGCACGCCGCCGGTCATGGCGACGGGGGCGATTCCGGCGCGCGAGCCGCTCTTCAGCGTTGTGCGCACCGGCACGGGCGATCTGGACATGCTCGCCGGCGGCAACTTCACGATGAATTCGCTGTACGGCGTCTACACGGCGGGCACGCAGGCAAAGGATGTGACCGGGGCTTACAACCTCGCACGTTCCAAAGTGAAGGGCGGCGCCGTGCTGGGGACGGGCGGCGGCGACTTCGAGAAGTACGTCGACGGGCAGGCACAGAGCCTGTATTCGGCGTGGTACCCCGAGCATGGGGGCAATCTGCTCGTGCGTGCGCAAGGCGATATTCGCGGTGATGCCACGGGATCGCGCGGGAATTTTGCTCGTGACAGCAGCTTCGGGACGGCGCGTCAGCTCATCGAATCGTCCAACGTGGGTAACTGGCTGTGGCGTCAGGGCTCCGGCTCCGCGATCGCGCAAGGCGGCGTGCCGACGTCGTGGTGGATCAACTTCGGCACTTACACGCCGGGGCGCGACAGCGGCGGCTCGTATCTCGATAACGCGCCGTTCTTGCAGGGCTTCACGGGACTGGGCACGCTCGGCGGCGGCAATCTGATCGTCGAGGCGGGCGGCAACGCCGGGTTGCTGGAGTCGCGCATGGGGGCGGGCTATCTCGATCCGCGCTACTACGTCGCCCGTAGCGAAGGGCTCAACGTCGCCGTGGCGAGTACCGGACGCGTGTCTGCCGACGGCTCGCAGATCGTACTCACCGGCGGCGGCGATCTTGACGTTCGCATTGGCGGCGGATTGAATCCGGTGCGCGAAGTGCGTGCTGTGACGCAGGCCAACTCCGAGGTGACCGATCTGTCGATCTGGCGCAACGACAACCTCGGGCTGTACGGCTCGTTCACTAATCTGCGAGGGGCGACGCGTGTCGAAGCCGGCGCATTGGGGGGATTCGATGCCGTCTACGGCGGCACGGACATCCGCGAATCCCGGGCACGCGATGCGTTCACGGCAGGGCGCGGGATCGGCACGGGCGGCCCGACGCTGGTGCTCGGCGACTCGACCGCGCGCATCGACACGCGGGGCGATCTGGTCATCGGCGGGTATGGCGACGCCACGCGCATGCAGCAACGTACGAACGGCACGCCCTTCTCGGTGAACGGTGTGAACTACGGCGGCGAAGGGTTCAGCTGGTTCACGCTGTGGACGCCGTCGACGGCCATCGACCTGTTCAGTGCCGGCGGCAATCTGGTGCCGATCACGGCGATTGCAGACGCCAATCGTCTCACCGCCAACTATGGGGCGACGGACGGTCGCTTCGTGTTGCCGGCAACACTGCGGGCCGTCGCGGCGAATGGCAGCATCTACAACGGTTATGCGGCGACTTACCTTCTGGATGAATCTCAGCAGCCGACCATCGGTACGACGCCGGCATTGCTTGCGCCGGAACCCGTCAGTTCGCTGTTCAAGGTCGCGGGTGACGGCGGGGCGCTCGAACTGATCGCGGGCCAGTCGTTGTACGGCGGCGGGTACCCGATCAGCCGGTCCGCAGCGGACCCGACGGCCTTGCCGACGGCGCAGCATCCGGCGTTTGCCGGGGGCATCGCGTCGACGGTGTTCGTCAGACGCGCTTATCTGACCAATGTGCGGCAAGACGCGCTGGCGCCTTCCATCCTGTTCGGTTATGGCGTCGATAGCGCGACGATCTTCCCGCTGTTCAGTCTGACGCCGGCCACGGTCTCCGGCTACGACTTCTCCGGCATGGCACCGGCGCGTTTCTATGCCGTGACGGGCGATATCGTCGGGTTGCACACCGGGGGCATCGACTATCGGGGCACGGTGTTGCCGCAGCCTGGTACGGAGGCCACCTGGTATGAAGGCAACGGGGCGGTCGCCATTCGTGCGGGACGCGATATCGTCAACTCGGGCACGCCGCTCGGCACCTTCCTCAGCACTAACGCTGATCTGGCAGGATGGAAGACAACGCCCGACTTCCTCGATCCGAACAATCCGGGGCGGCCGGATCGGACTCCGGGCAGTGCCACGACGCGCGGCAATCTGATCGTGCACAACTCGGCGGACGACGTCTCGATCGTCTCGGCCGGACGCGATATCCGCTACAGCACGTTCTACGTCGCCGGGCCGGGGTTGCTGGAGGTGACCGCCGGGCGTGATGTCTTCATGGGCGACAAGGCAGAGCTGCGCAGCCTCGGCGCGCTCGCCAATGTGACGGCGGGTGACCGAAGCAATGGTGCGGGGATTGCGGTGGCGGTGGGCGTCGGCTCGAAGGGACTTGATGGGGTGGACTTCAAGGCGTTCGCGGCGCGCTATCTCGACAAGGGCAATCTGGCGGATGCGGGGCGTCCGCTCGCTGATCAGCCGGGCAAGGCGGTGGTCGTGTACGGCGGTGCGCTGACGCTGTCCGGATGGCTCGCGCAGGAGTTCGGTTACTCAGGCGATGTGAGCGGTGCCGAAGCATTCCTTGCGAGCAGGCAAGCGGATCTGGATCGGGCGAGCGCGGCGGCGGGGAACGCGGGTGGCGTCGCGAAGCGGGATCTTCGCAACGAGTATGCGCAGCAGAGTCAGCTGTATCTGGTGAACTGGCTGACCACGCGCTTTGGCGATGCGACGAAGCGCAACGCCACCGGCGTCCACTTCGATGCGGGAGCGATGGACGCGCGTCAGTTCTTCGATGCACTGCCGGCCGAGCAGCAGCGTGCTTATTTGCGTGACGTCTACTTCGCAGAGTTGCGGGCTTCCGGACGTGAGTACAACGATGCGACGGGCCCGCGTGCCGGCAGCTATCTGCGTGGACGTGAGGCCATCGCGACGTTGTTCCCGTCCGTCGACGACAACGGTGCCGCGCGTAAGTACGACGGCAGCCTGACGATGTACAGCAGCGCGCAGTACTTCCTGGATAACGCGTATCGCATATCTACGACGAGGCCGCAGGCGGGCGTGAAGTATCTGACGCAGGCGCAGTGGATCGCGCGGGGCAGCCCGTCGGTCGGCGTGCCGCATTACGAAGTGCAGGATGCCGGCATCCACACCGACTTCGGCGGCGGCGTCAGTATCGTTGCGCCGGGGGGACGAACCCTCGTCGGGGTCGACGGCGGTTTCGTCCCGGATGAGGGCTCGGGGATTCTGACGCAGGGCAGGGGGAACGTCGACCTGTACTCGTTCGACAGCATCCTGCTCGGACAGAGCCGTATCTTCACGACGTTCGGCGGTAACGTGTTGGCGTGGTCGGCGCAGGGCGATATCAACGCGGGTCGCGGGTCGAAGTCGACGGTGGTCTATACGCCGCCGCGTCGTGTGTATGACGGGATGGGCATCGTCTCGCTCTCGCCGACCACGCCGAACACCGGGGCCGGTATCGCGACGCTCAATCCGATTCCGGAGATTCCGCCGGGCGACATCGACCTGATTGCACCGCTCGGTACGGTGGATGCAGGGGAAGCGGGGATTCGCGTCTCGGGGAACGTCAACGTGGCGGCGCTGCGCGTGGTGAACGCCGAGAACATCCAGGTGCAGGGCAAGTCGGTGGGCGTTCCGACGGTGGCTGCCGTCAACGTGGGCGCGCTGACGAATGCGAGTGCGACGGCGGCGCAGGCGGCGTCTGCGGCGCAAGAGGCGGTGGCGCGCGATAGGGCGTCGGCGCGTCAGAACCAGTCGTCGATCTTCAGTGTTCGGATGCTGGATGCAGGTGCACAGACGGATAGCACCGGCAAGCCGCGCGCCGACAATGGCCCGATGTTCCGCTACGACCCGACGTCCCCTGTGCAGGTCGTGGGCCAGATGAATCTCTCCGAGTCACAGCTGCAGGCGCTGACGCCGACGGAGCGCAAGAACCTGATGCGGTGACGTGACCGCAGTTATATAGAGGAAGTCAGGCAGGCCGTCGCAAGACGGCCTGCCTTTTTGCGCCTTTGCCTGTTCCTATATAGAGGGAAGACCTGCGGCGCTACGCCATCGAATCCGAGGAAAATACGCGGTCTTCAAAATAGTTTCACAAAGTGCTTGCGCGTCTTCGAGAAGGTCATTAATATCTCGTCTCTCGCAACGACAGCGACGC
>NZ_MAOS01000024.1:0-126870 GCF_001721285.1 Pandoraea sp. ISTKB | reverse complement strand
CGGTGCAGGCCGCGTTCAGTCTGGGCGCGATGATCCGCTGGCTGGACTTCAACGACACGTGGCTCGCCGCCGAGTGGGGGCATCCGTCCGACAATCTCGGCGGCATCCTGATGACGGCCGACTGGCTCTCGCGCACAGCGGTGGCGCAAGGGCAGCCGCCGCTCACGATGCGTCATGTGCTCGCGGCGATGATCAAGGCGCACGAGATTCAGGGATGTCTCGCGCTGGAGAACTCGTTCAATCAGGTCGGGCTTGATCACGTGGTGCTGGTCAAGGTCGCATCGACGGCGGTGGTCGGCGAGATGCTGGGCCTCTCGCGCGACGAACTGATCAACGCGCTTTCGCTGGCATTCGTCGATGGGCAGAGCCTGCGCACGTATCGTCATGCGCCGAACACCGGCAGTCGCAAGTCGTGGGCGGCCGGTGATGCGACGAGCCGAGCGGTGCGTCTCGCGCTCATGGCGCGCACGGGGGAGATGGGCTATCCGTCCGTGCTGACGGCGAAGACGTGGGGCTTTTACGACGTGCTGTTCAAAGGCAAGCCGTTCGCCTTCCAGCGGCCTTATGGGTCGTACGTGATGGAGAACGTGTTGTTCAAGATTTCGTTCCCCGCCGAGTTTCATGCGCAGACAGCCGCCGAGGCTGCCATGGCGTTGCACCGGCAACTGGCGTCCATGGGGCGCCGTGCCGAGGACATCCGCTCGGTGAAGATTCGCACCCATGCGGCGGCGATTCGCATCATCGACAAGCAGGGGCCGCTCGCCAATCCGGCGGATCGCGATCACTGCATCCAGTACATGGTCGCCGTGCCGTTGCTGTTCGGACGTTTGACGGCGGCCGATTATGAGGACGATGTCGCGGTCGACCCGCGTATCGACGCGTTGCGCGCGAAGATCGTCTGCGAGGAAGACCCGCAGTTCACGCGCGATTATCACGATCCGGACAAGCGCTCGATCGCCAACGGGCTGAGCGTCACGCTGAACGACGGCACGACGCTCGACGAAGTGCTCGTCGAATATCCGATCGGCCACAAGCGGCGTCGCGATGAAGGCATGCCGTTGCTGGTGGAGAAGTTCAGAACGAATCTGGCGCGCCGCTTCGCCGCCCGCGCGCAGACGCGCATTCTCGACGTGGCGCTCGACCGGCAGAGACTAGAGACGATGCCGGTGCATCAGTTCGTGGATTTGATGGTGTGATGCCGACGGCATCCGGCGCGAGGCGCGACACCGGATGCCGATCCATTACATCGCGGAAGCCTTGTCGCCCGCGACCGCCGGGCGGCGGCGAAGTCCGCCCAGCCAGTGCAGTGTCAGCGCGAGCACGCCGAGCACGACACCCAGTGCGACGACCCCCGTCCATCCGAAGCGCGCCATCAGCCAACCGCTGACGGTCGCGCCCACCGCGCCGCCGAAGAACGTCGCCGTCATGTAGAGACTGTTGATGCGTCCCTGCGCTTTCGGGTCGACGGCGAACGCACGCGTCTGGTTGGCGACGAGGCCCGCCTGCACGCCGATGTCGAGCACGATCACACCGATCACGAGCAGCGCGAGCGACACGTTTGCACCGCCGAGCACCAGATAGGACAGCGTGACGATACCGATGCTCGCGCCGACGATGCCGCGCGGGCCGAGCTTGTCGGTGGCGCGTCCGCCAAGCGACGCCGCGAATGCACCGGCCGCGCCGATGATCCCGAAGGCGCCTGCCCACGCACTGCCGAGGTGCCACGGTCCGCTCGCGAGCAGCGCAGCGAGGTTCACCCAGAACGCATTGAAGCAGGCCCACAACAGCGCCTGAATCATCATCGACTCCCGAAGCGGGCGATGATCGCGGGCGAGCGGCCACAGCGAGGCCAGCAGGCGGGCATACGAGAGGTCGGTGCTCGGACGTCCTTTCGGCAACAGCATGGCCGCCGCGAACCACACCGGGATCATGAAGGCTGCCTCCATGCCGTACACGGCACGCCAGCCGAAGGTCTCGCCGACGACGCCGGCAATCGTGCGTCCGAGCAGAATGCCGACCATGATGCCGCTCACCACTGTGCCGACGGACCGGCCGCGTTGCTCCGGTCGCGACATGACGGCTGCGAACGGCACCAGTTGCTGCGGCACGCAGCACACCACGCCCAAGCCGAACGACGCCGCGATCAACGCCCAGATGCCGGGGGCAAAGGCGGCGGCCAGCGCAAAGCAGAAGGCGAGGGCAATCTGCACGAGCACGAGCTTGCGGCGGTCGTAACGGTCGCCAAGCGGCAGCAGCAGGGCGAGGCCCGACGAGAAGCCCAGCAACGCGGCGGCAGCGACGAGATCCACCGTCCCCAGATCGACGTGCATGCCCGTCGCAATCAGGGGCAGGATCGGCTGCGTGCAGTAGATGTTGGTGATCACCGCACCCGCGACGATCGCCATCATGACGATCTTGCTGCGCGACGCGATTTCGGGCGGTGGTGGGGCGGCGCTGGGCGTGCTGGAGGAGGTCGGAGTGTCGGGCGAGGGCATATTGCGCTCCTGTCATGAAGGTCACCGGAGGTGGACGCCCGTCGAGTCAGGCCTACAGGGCCGGATCGGGCCGGACGGTGCCCGACGGTGCGATACCACGCTTGATGACGGACATTACGCGCTTGCACCTAGGTAGAGAATCCATCAAGATCAGGAATCATCTTTCCGAAATTTGGTAGGGTCCATGAATCGGCTCGAATCGATGTCCATCCTCATCGCGGTGGTCGACGCGGGAAGTCTGTCGGCCGCATCGCGTCGCCTCGGCATGCCGTTGGCCACCGTCAGCCGCAAGGTGGGAGAGCTCGAGGCGCACCTGAAGACCCGGTTGTTGCACCGGACCACGCGTCAGTTGTCGCTGACTGAAGCGGGTAGCGCCTACGTGGCGGCGTGCCGCCGGATTCTTGAAGACATTGGCGAGGCAGAACGGACGGCGACGGGCGAGTACGTCACACCGAAGGGCGAGCTGGTGCTCACGGCGCCGGTCGTGTTCGGTCGTCTGCACGTGTTGCCCGTGGTCGCGGAGTTCCTCGCGCAGTATCCGGAGATCGACGTGCGTCTGATGCTGACCGATCGTGTCGTGCATCTGATGGACGAACACGCGGATGTCGCGTTGCGCATCGGCGATTTGCCGGACAGTTCACTGGTGGCGAGGGGCATCGGCGCGGTACGCCGGGTGATCTGCGCGAGTCCCGGCTATCTCGCGGCACATGGCGTGCCACAGCGGCCCCGGGACCTTGAGGGGCACGCGTGCATTACGTTTGAAGTTTTGGCGTCGCGCCGGGCGTGGGAGTTCGGTGAGGGCAGAACCGGGCAGTCGGTGCCGATTCGCTCCCGGTTGGCGGTGAATACTGCCGAAGCTGCGATCTCGGCTGCCGTGCTCGGCGTGGGGTTCGTGCGCGTGTTGTCGTATCAGGTCGCGCAGGCGCTCGACGACGACGCCTTGCGCGTCGTGCTGAAAGACTTCGAGGCAGCGCCGCTTCCCGTCAATCTCGT
The DNA here is from genome assembly GCF_001721285.1 of Pandoraea sp. ISTKB. Classification (NCBI taxonomy): domain Bacteria; kingdom Pseudomonadati; phylum Pseudomonadota; class Betaproteobacteria; order Burkholderiales; family Burkholderiaceae; genus Pandoraea; species Pandoraea sp. ISTKB. Next base: position 123,382 of record NZ_MAOS01000024.1, on the reverse strand, counting down.
GCACAAGGGGCAGACGCCGCTGCCCCTGAAGTTACGTGTCTTTCTCGACTTCGCCGCACCGCGCCTGCGGGAGAGGATCGCCGGACTCGGCTGACGCTCCAGGGGCGCGGCGTGACGTGCGTCGTTCAGCCTTTGTGCGTGTAACGCAGGCGAGCCATCTGTTCGGCGCTGTCCGCCAGCAGGCCGGCGGCGTCTGCGATGGCCTTCTCCAGCGTGGTCGGGCCGAACGTCAGCGAGAAGCAGCCGGAGAAAACGCGCGAGAGGCTATCCAGCGCGCTGCGGTCGATGGCGCCCGAGAGCAGCGACGCCGTCGCGCCCGCCTTGATGGCGACCTGCGCAGCGATCATCGGGGTCTTGCCCGACAGCGTTTGTCCGTCGCTGCGGCCTTCGCCGGTGATGAGCCAGTCGGCGCCTTCCACCGCTTGCGGCAGACCGACGCGTTCAGCGACCACTTCCGCGCCAGAGCGGAATTGCGCGCCCAGCAGGTGCAGGGCGAAACCCAGACCACCGGCGGCGCCCGCGCCTGCACGGCTGGCCGCTTCACTGGCGTTGAACGCACGATGCGCATGACCGGCGAAGTGGGCGATGGCGCGGTCGAGCGGTTCGACCTGCGCTTCGCTCACGCCCTTTTGCGGCCCGAAGATGGCCGTCGCGCCTTGCGTGCCGTTTAGCGGATTGTTGACGTCGGACATCGCCACCAGTTCGCAGTCTTTCAGGCGAGCGTCGAGTCCGTTCAGATCGATCGATGCCACACGATGCAGCGCGGCCGGCACCGGCGGGACCTCTTCACCGGCTTCGTTGAGCAGGCGCGCACCGAGGCCGACGAGCAGACCGGCGCCGCCATCGTTCGTGCTGCTGCCGCCCAGACCGATGAGCACGCGCCGTGCGCCGGTGTCGAGCAGGGCGCGCAACAACTCGCCGAGACCGATCGTCGAGCGCTCGGCCACGGGGGTCTGCATGCCGACCGGGTCGGTGATGCTCACGACGTTGGCACTCTCCAGCACGCCGGTGCCGTCGGGCATGACGCCGTACTCGGCCGTGACCGAGGCGTTGCCCGCACCGCGCACCGACAACGGCACGCGACGTCCGCCGGCGGAGAGCAGGGCGTCGAGGGTGCCTTCGCCGCCGTCGGCCATCGGGCGCAGACGCAGATCGGCCTGCGGCAGCACGCGGGCAATGCCGGACGCGATGGCTTGCGCCACTTCAGGCGCGCTCAGCGAACCTTTGAACGAATCGGGGGCAATAACGATGATCGGGGCTTGCGCATTGCTGGACATGGAAATCGGGACAGTCGCAAAAAGTGATTCGGGTTGGCAGGATTCACGTGCGCCGCAGGTGAAGACGCGGCCCGCTTGTTGTTATCGCTTATGGCGTACCGGCAGGACGGTGAGTCCGTAGTCCGGTGGGCGGGGTCGCACGCTGGCTTCGCTGCTGGATGGGACGCGAAGCGGTGCGACGCAGTGTGACAGAAACCGCCAATATACGCGATTCGGGCCGGCGCGCATTGCGCGAATTGCCATGCTATGAATAACACGAGTAAGATGAGCGCCAATCGGCAATGCGCCACCCGACAGGCCGCCGGTTTCGCAGATTCGTTTGCGAAACCGGTGCGTGAAACGGGCGTGCGCGTGTGTGAACAACAAGCCGGTCAACATCAACGAACAAGACGGCGCGCGTGGCGGCCCGGCACGGATGCATCAAGACATCCCATGGCCGTCGGACATTTAGCGCGCCTCGACCAGATACCCGCATGACGTCACGATATCGCCCGGTCTGCCATGACAGCCGGCGACAACCAGTTGGCGCGACGCGTGCGGCAACGATTTGCAAGTGTGGAGCGGGGCCATGAACCGGGGCATCAACACGAATTTCGGCACGGTGCGCGATGCGCGGCGCGGTGTCGTGCGGGCGGCGAGCCTCGCGAGTCTGGCGCTGGCGGTGCTGCTCGCCGGGTGCGCGCAGACCGCGCCGGTCGCGGCCAAGCCCGACGATCCGCCGGTGGGCAGCGTCGCCGACGTTGCACCGGAAAACGTAAAAGTCGAGACGTTGCCGGCCTATCGCGACACGATCGACGATGCGCGGGCCAATGGCGCCGTCTGGCAGGGATCGTCGAAGAAGACGTTCCCGCGCGTGAGCGCCTGCACCGCGCGACTCTGGAAGAAGCAACTGCCTTACGCCCGTTTGCAGCGGGTCAAGGCGGGCGTGGGCCAGACGCTCGAACTCTCGTCTCAGGACGACGGCATTCTCGCCATTCTCGACCTCGCACCGCGCAAGCCGGGCAGCGAAGGCTCGCTCTACCTCGGTTCGACGGGCCCGCAATCGCTGGCCGACGCCGTACGTCAGTGCCTCTGAGAGCTTCCCGGCGTCTTCGCAGGGACTAAGTCAGGCTCGCGCAGACGCCGTCGTGTCATCGGGCGACGGCGGCGCTGGTCCGGCTGTCATGCTGTTGTCACCGCGACGTCATACAACGGCGGGGTATCATGACGGCGAACGCGCGGCCGGTCGGGCGGCGCGAAGGCTATTACCTGCGTGCGTGCCGATGTCCTCTACCGAATCTGTCGAATCCGCCGACCCTGTCGATGCCCTCGACATCCCCGAAGGCCCCGCTGCGACGGGTGACGCGGCACAGGCGTCGCTCAACCCGCGCCAGCAATCGCTCTTCGACGCGGTTCGCCGCGACGGCTTCCTGACCGTCGACGAACTGGCTGCGCGCTTCGACGTCACGCCGCAAACCATTCGCCGCGACATCAATTTCCTGGCTGAACGCAAGTGGGTGCGGCGTTACCACGGGGGCGTCGGCCTGCCCGGGGGCGCTGAGAACGACGCGTACGACGCCCGCCAGACGCAACTGGCCGACGAAAAGCGCCGCATCGCCGTGCGTCTCGCCGAGCAAATTCCTGATCACGCCTCACTCTTCATCAATCTGGGCACCACGACGGAAGCCGTGGCGCGGGCGTTGTCGCGCCATCGCGGTCTGCGTGTCATCACCAACAACCTGCACGTGGCGGCGATGATGAGCAACTACGCCGACGCCGAGGTCATCATCACCGGAGGCGTGGTGCGCGCGCGCGATCAGGGGGTGACGGGCGAGGCCACGCTCGATTTCATTCGTCAGTTCAAGGTCGACTTCGGCATCGTGGGGATCTCCGCCATCGACGCCGACGGGACGTTGCGCGATTTCGACTACCGCGAAGTGCGTGTGGCCGAAGCGATCATCGCGCAGTCCCGTACGGTGTTTCTCGCCGCCGATCACAGCAAGTTCGGACGTCCGGCGCTCGTGCGGCTGGGCCATCTTTCGCAAGTCGATGCGTTGTTCACCGACCGCCCGGTCCCGGCAGGCATGGAGGCGGTGATTGCCGACGCCGGAACGCTGGTCCACGTGGCGGACTGACGCTGCCGGGACGTGCGCGATGACGAATGTGCGAATTCCCACATCGGGACGTTGAAATGTGCGAATTCGAAACTCATGTGGCGTGATCTGTTAGAATTCGAATGTTAATGTTCGAAAACGAACATTCTAAGAACGTTTGCGAACATTCGGAACATTCCGAACTTTCGTGAACCCGTTCGACCTTTTCCCTGATTTGCCCCCGATATTGGGAGTGACGACGTGCAGACACCCGCGCAATCCCCAGCCGTGAACGGACTGGCCTCCACGACATCTTCCGCAGCCGCTGCGCCTGCTGCCCCGTATGACCTGCTGGTCGTGGGTGGCGGCATCAACGGCACAGGCATCGCCCGCGACGCCGCCGGTCGCGGCCTGCGTGTGTTGCTCGTCGAGCAGGACGATCTGGCGTCGCATACGTCGTCGGCCAGTACCAAGTTGATCCACGGTGGCCTGCGCTATCTCGAATACTACGAGTTCGGGCTGGTGCGCAAAGCGTTGCAGGAGCGCGAAGTGTTGCTGCGCGCCGCGCCTCACATCATGTGGCCGCTGCGTTTCGTCATGCCGCACATGCCGAATCTGCGTCCGGCCTGGATGATTCGCGCGGGCCTGTTTCTCTACGACCACCTCGCGCGACGCGAGATTCTCCCCGGTTCGCGCGGCATCGATCTGCGTCAGCATCCGGCAGGGGCGCCGCTGCGTCGCGATCTGACGCGCGGGTTCGTGTACTCGGACGGTTGGGTGCAGGACGCACGCCTCGTGGTGCTCAACGCGCAGGACGCCGCCGAGCGCGGTGCAACGGTGCTCACGCGCACGCGTCTGACCGGCGTCGAGCGCGGCGAACACTCCTGGACGGCGCAACTCGAAACGACGGCGGGCGAGCGCCAGACCGTGCGCGCGCGCGCCATCGTCAACGCGGCCGGGCCGTGGGTCGGCCACCTGCTCGGTGATGTGCTGCGTCAGGACGCGACGCATCGCATTCGCAACGTCAAGGGCAGCCACATCGTGACGCGCAAGCTGTTCGATCACGACCACGCGTACATCTTCCAGAATCCCGATAAACGCATCATTTTTGCGATTCCGTACGAGCGCGATTTCACGCTCATCGGCACGACCGATCTCGAATATCTCGGTGACCCCGCAACGGTGGCGATCAACGACGACGAGATCGACTACCTCTGCAAGTCGGCCAGCGAGTACTTCACCAAGGCGATTACACCGGCCGATGTCGTGTGGACATACGCGGGTGTGCGTCCGCTGATGGAGGAGGACGTTTCCAATCCGTCGGCGGTGACGCGGGATTACAAGCTCGAACTCGATGCCCCCGGCACGCGCGCACCGCTGCTGTCGGTGTTCGGCGGCAAGATCACGACGTATCGTCGTCTCGCAGAAGAGGCGATGTCGCATCTTCATGGCGCGTTGGGCTTCACGCACGGCGACTGGACGGCCGGTGCGCCGCTGCCGGGCGGTGACATGGCCGAACCGGACGCCGGCGTGTTCGAGACGTCGCTGCGTGCACAGATGCCGTGGCTACCGGCGTCGCTCGCGCAGCGTTACGCCCACACGTATGGCACGCGCACGCACGTGCTCGTGGGCGATGCGAATTCGCTCGACGGTCTGGGGCAACGCATCTGCGGCGATCTGTACGAGGCCGAGCTGCGCTATCTGGTGCAGTACGAATGGGCGCGCACCGCGCAGGACGTGTTGTGGCGCCGTACCAAACTCGGCTTGCACGTCGGCAAGGAAGGCGAGGCCAGCGTGGCGCAATGGTTCGAGCAGCATCTGGCCATGGCCGCCTGAGCGCGGCGGGCCAAGTGGTGACCTGAGCGCCACACAAAGCAAGAGCGGCCGCCGTCCAGTGCGGCCGCCATCGCATCAAGGAGACGAAGACAATGTCAGGAGGCGCGTACATCCTCGCGTTCGATCAGGGCACCACGAGTTCGCGAGCGCTACTGTTCGATCGCGACGGTCATGTGGTGGCGACCGCACAGAAGGAATTTCGTCAGATCTACCCGCATCCCGGCTGGGTCGAGCACGACCCGCGCGAGATCTGGTCAACGCAGGCTGGCGTCGCCGCCGAAGCGTTGACGCACGCCGGTGTGGCCGGCAGCGACATCGCGGCCATCGGCATTACGAATCAACGAGAGACCACGATCGTCTGGGATCGCCGCACGGGCGAGCCGGTGTACAACGCCATCGTGTGGCAGGACCGTCGTATGGCGGACTTCTGCGAGCAGCTTCGTGCGCAAGGCAACGAAGCGCTGGTCGCGAGTCGCACCGGTCTGCGCATCGACTCCTACTTCTCGGGCAGCAAGATCCGCTGGATTCTCGATCATGTCGACGGCGCGCGCGAGGCGGCCGAGGCGGGCCATCTCGCCTTCGGTACGGTCGATAGCTGGCTGGTGTGGCATCTCACGGGCGGCAAGCTGCATGTGACGGATGTGTCGAACGCATCGCGCACCATGCTCTTCAACATCCATTCGCTCGAATGGGACGACGAACTCCTCGCGTTGCTCGACGTGCCGCGCAGCATGCTGCCGGAGGTGCGCTCGTCGAGCGAAGTCTACGGGCATACGGCCACGCCGCTGTTCTCTGCGCAGGTGCCGATCGCCGGCATTGCGGGCGATCAGCAGGCCGCGTTGTTCGGCCAGATGTGCCTCTCGCCCGGCATGGTGAAGAACACCTATGGCACGGGCTGTTTCATGGTCATGAACACCGGCGACAAGCCACAGGCGTCGAGCCATAACCTGCTCACCACGGTCGCGTGGAAGATCGGCAACCGGGTGGATTACGCGCTCGAAGGCAGTATCTTCATCGGCGGTGCGGTCGTGCAATGGTTGCGCGACGGACTCGGCATCATTCGTCACTCGCGCGATGTCGAAGCGCTGGCGACGAGCGTGCCCGATGCCGATGGCGTCGTGCTCGTGCCCGCATTCGCCGGACTTGGCGCACCCCACTGGCAGCCGCACGCGCGCGGCACGCTGTTCGGCGCCACGCGTGGCACCACGGCGGCCCATGTGGCCCGCGCCGCGCTCGACAGCATCGCTTTCCAGACACTCGACGTGCTGCGTGCCATGGAGGCCGATGCCGGTCTGCATGTGTCGGAGTTGCGGGTGGACGGCGGCGCAGCAGCCAACGCTCTGCTCATGCAGTGGCAGGCCGATTTGCTGGGGGCGGATGTCGTGCGTCCGAAAGTGATCGAGACGACGGCCGCCGGTGCGGCCTATCTCGCGGGGCTGGCCGTGGGCTACTGGCCCGACATCGACACGTTGCAGCGCCAGTGGCAGTTGCAGCAGCGCTTCTCGCGCAAGCTGTCCGGGCAGGAAGTTGATCGTGCGGTCGGCGGTTGGCAACGCGCGGTGCGCGCGGCCAAGGCGTGGGCAGAAGATAGCTGATGGATGTCTGATCGCTGGCTGTCGCGTGCCATGCCGGCGACAGCCACGCGCTGATGTTACCGGACGGCGTCGCCTCGCCGCCGGGACGCTTCAGCGCAGCGCCCGACCGGGCGCGACATGACGGCGATCGCCTGCGGCTTCGTGCCGACGGTGTCGCCAGCTTGCACACCGCTCGCGCGGATGACGACGGGCCGACTTGGCCGGGCTCGCCGGTGCGAGCGATCTGACGCAGGGACTTAGGGCGCAAGGCCCGGTGCGGCGCATTTGCATGATCCTCTCCCTGATTCGATTCCCTTGTCCGATCCGACCGGCCGGCGCGGCGTCTTTGACATCTGACGCTTCACGCGCCGTCGGTCTCTGGTGCAAATCCGTCCGCACCCGGGGCGCTCCCGGCGAGGGATAGGCATCGGGCGTGCCGGGGCCATGTGGCGTGCATGGCGTGATTCCCGAGGCAGTCGGCCTGGCGAAGAGACTTCCCCGGGGGCGGACGGCTTGCCCCCTCATCAATGCGAGAAGCATGCCAATGCTCGCAACTCATTGAATCGACAGAGAAGTTCGGCGAGCGCCGTGGCGAAATTTCCGCTGCGCAGCGAAAAACGTTTCAGGATTGAACGACCGGTAGGCACGCGCACGGCAAACGTTTCACGCGGGGCAGCGGTGCATGGGGAGATGGCGGCAGCAGACCGTCGAACGACGACGGCGTTGCGTCAATGAGCGACGCTGACGCGAAGCATGAAGAAGCGAATGAAGACGCGCGTGACGGCAAATTAGGCAATGCACTTGACAGTCAATGCCGGCGGGCGATTGCGCCGCCGGCAGGGGACTTATGCAAAGGGTTATCAACAGTTGCTGTGGATATCCTTGCCGTCACGTCAGGCAACCCCTGACGGGGGCTCGCTCAGGCGGCCGGCTTCTGGCCGACGGTGAAGGCGATCTCGCCCACGCCGGCGACGCCGGCGCTCACCTTGTCGCCCGGTTCGAGCGGACCGACGCCGGCGGGCGTGCCGGTGAAGATCAGATCGCCGGCTGCGAGCTTCACGCTGCGCGAGATCTCGGCGATCAGGTCGGGCACCGACCAGATCAGTTCGTTGAGGTCGCCCGTCTGACGGTTCTCACCGTTCACGTCGAGCCACACGCGGCCTTCGTTCGGATGACCGACGTCGGCCACGGCGTGCAGCGGGCCGCAGGGTGCCGAGGCGTCGAACGCCTTGCCCCAGTCCCACGGCCGACGCGTGTCTTTGGCCTGCTGTTGCAGGTCGCGACGCGTCAGATCCACGCCCACGCCATAGCCCCACACCAGCGACAGCGCATCGCCGGCATCCACGTTCTCGCCGTCGGCGCCGATGGCGACAACGAGTTCGATCTCGTGATGCAGCTCGTTCGTGAGCGGCGGATAGGGCAGCGTGCCCTCGGCGGGCACGACGGCGTCGGCCGGCTTCATGAAGAAGAACGGCGGTTCACGGTCCGGGTTGCTGCCCATCTCGCGGGCGTGTGCGGCGTAGTTACGGCCGACGCAAAACACGCGGCGCACGGGGAAGCGGGCGTCGCTGCCGGCCACAGAGACCGACGCCTGGGGCGGGGCCGAAATAACGAATTGGCTCATGAGAAGACTCTCGAACAATGTGAGACGAATACCAACAACAAACACAAACCGACGTCGTCCGGGACAAGCCCGGTGACGACGTCGGGAATTCGGATGGCCTGACCGGCGCGCCGGTCCACTGGCTGGCCGCTGACTTGCGGTTACTTGGCGAACACCTGCGACATGTCGGCGAACGCCTTGAACTCCAGCGCGTTACCCGACGGGTCGTAGAAGAACAGCGTTGCCTGTTCGCCGACTTGCCCGGCGAAACGGACATGCGGCTCGATCACGAAGCGCGTGCCCGCCGCGCGCAGCCGGTCGGCGAGTGCGTGCCATGCAGGCATGTCAAGGATAACGCCGAAATGCGGGACGGGAACGTCGTTGCCGTCGACCGGGTTGGTGATGCGCTTGCCGGCGTCTTCCGGCGACAGGTGTGCGACCAGTTGATGGCCGAAGAAGTCGAAGTCGATCCAGTGATCCGAGCTCCGGCCCTCGGCGCAGCCCATCACGTCACCGTAGAACTGGCGGGCCGCAGCGAGATCGTGGACGGGAAAGGCGAGATGGAAAAGCGGCGTGGCCATAAGGGACTCCGGTGCAATGTGGGGTTGAACGACGTCGTGCACAGCGCGTGTCGCGATGGATGCGTCGATTTGCTGTAAATTCTATCCATCGATAAAAATAATCAGAAACGAATAATTCGACCGCTCAGCATAGAAATTTTCGATCCATGATCCGCTACCTGAAAACCTTCGTCACGGCTGCCGAAACCGCGTCGTTCTCGGCGGCCGGCGCGCGTCTCGGGCTGACGCAATCGGCCGTGAGCGCCCAGATCCAGCGTCTCGAAGACGACCTTGGCGTGCAACTGTTCGAGCGCACCGGGCGCGCCGTGTCGCTCTCGGACGACGGACGGCGTCTGCTTGCGCAGGCGCAAGGCGTGATTGCGGGCTATCAGGCGATGCGTGGAGACGCCGGGGCGCAGGGCGGACTGGCGGCGCTCGCACCCATCCACGTCGGCGCGATCCTTACGGTGCAGCTCGGTCTCTTGCCGGGTGCGGTACAACGCTGGACCGCGCTTGGCGCCATGCCGCACCTGAACATCGTGCCCGGCATGTCCGTGCAACTGCTCGCGCAACTCGACGCCAAGGAGCTCGATCTGGCGGTGATGATTCGTCCGCGCATCGGGGTGCCGGCCGACATGAAGTGGCTCACGCTCATGCACGAGCCGTACGTTGCGATTGCGCCGAAGGGCACGCGCGGCGACGTCGCCGACTGGGCGTCGGCGCTGCCGTTCGTGCGCTACAACCGGCGCTCCTACGGCGGCGATCTCGTCGACCGGTATTTGCGACGTCACCGGCTGTGGGTGCGTGAGGGCGTGGAGCTCGATGAGCCCGAGGTGATTCTGCGCATGGTGCGTGCGGGACTCGGATGGTCCATCGTGCCGGCCACGCTCATCGGTCTGCCGGTCGACGCGAAGGCGTCTGGTGCGCCGGTTCGTAGCGCGCCGCGGGGCCGCAGTGCTAACGAGCCCGACAACGTCGCCAAAGCCGCTAAAGCAGCCTCGGGCGTGCAGGTGTTGCCGCTGTCAGGCGCGCCGCTCACGCGCGAGCTTGGGGTGTTGGTGCGTCAGTCGGCGCTCAAGCGAGCGCCCGTCGGTACGTTGATGAAATGTCTTAGCGACGAGGCGGATTCGCAGGGCTGACGTCGTCGGCGGCGCCGGGTGTGGCATCGCGGTTCTCTGCCGACGACGCCATCGCTGCGCCTCCCAGCGCTTGCCACAGCGCAGCGGTGTCCACCAGCCGCGCGCCTTGCGTGTCCAGTCGCGCACGCAGCGCATCGAGGGCCTGACGCTGGGCGTCCAGCAATGCCAGATGGCTGATGCCCCCGGCACGGTAACGCTCGCTTGAGATTCGGTAGGCGTTCTCGGCGCGCTGCGCGGCGTCGGCCTGTGCGGTGAGCTTGTCCGCGTCGGCTTCGAGGGCGCGCATCGCGTCCGCCACTTGCGCGAGACCCAGCAGCACCGTGTCCCGATACGAAGCGAGTGCAGCGTCGTACGCCGCGATGGCCGAGCGTCGCTGCGCACGTAGCTCGCCGCCGCGAAAGAGCGGTTGCAGCAGGTTCATGCCGATGTTCCAGATGTTGATGCCATCGCCCAGATCGGCCGTGCGCATGCGCTGGGTGCCGAAGCTCCCCGTCAGGGTGAACTGCGGATACAGGTTCGCCGTCGCCACGCCGACATCGGCACTCGCTTTATGAAGCATTGCCTGCGCGGCTTGAATGTCGGGCCGCCGCTGGGCCAGCGTCGACGGTAGGGAGACCGGCACCGTCTGCGGCAATTGCAGCGAGGCGATATCGATGGCGGGCGAGGTAAATGCACCGGGCGCCTGACCGACCCAGCGTGCCAACTGATGATCGTATTGCGAAATCTGCAAACGCAGCGCCGGTAATTGCGCTGCCGTTTGCGCGACCAGCGCAGCCTGATTCTGGACGTCGAGCGTTGCCACGCCGCCGACGCGCTCGCGCGAGCGCGTAATGTCGAGCTGCCGGCGTTGCGCGACGAGCATGCCTTCGAGCGCGGCGAGTTGCGCGCGAGCGCTGGCCTGACGCAGCGCGGCGGTGACGACATTGCCGGCGAGCGAGAGCCGTGCCGCGTCGAGTTCGAAGCGCTGATAGTCGACTTGCGCGGCCAGCCCTTCGAGAGCACGGCGATTGCCGCCGAAGACGTCGAGCGTGTACGACACGTCCACACTGGCGTTGTACAGCGTGAACGGCCCGGGGCTCGGCACGCTGGTAATGCCGAACGACGCGAGGTCGACCTGCTCGCGCGTGCCCGAGAGCTTCAGATCGGCCGATGGCAACAGCCGCGCGCCTGCCTGCGCGCGATAGTCCTCCTGCGCCTGCCGCAGCTTGGCTTCGGCCTGTCGCAGTGTCGGACTGTCGTTGAGCGCCTGCGCGACGAGCGCGTTCAGTTCGGCCGAGCCGAAGCGGGTCCACCAGGCAGAGGGCACGTCGGCATCGGTCGTCAGTGTCTGACGTTGACCTTGCGGTGCATTAAGGTCCAACGTACCCGAGGTCGTATCAGGCTGTGCGCCGGTCGTGTATCGCGCGACGGTCGGGGCGTCGGGCGTGCGGAAATCGGGGCCGACAGCGCAGCCCGACAGCGCGCCGGCGAGCACGGACGCCACGCTCAGCCCGCCCATCATGGCGAACGCCGAGGGGCAGGAACTAAGGCGAGAAAGCACGTGGCGGGCGGCTCGCATAGGCGGTTCAGTCGAGCGTGCGTTTATAGAATCTGACGGCCACCGTCATGAGCACGGCGCAGAAAACGAGCAGCGGCCACAGATCGTGCCAGGCATCCGCCCATCCGTTGCCCTTGAGCAGGATGCCGCGAATGAGCCGGTTGAAATACGTCAGCGGCAGCACGTTGCCGATCGCCTGCGCCCACGCGGGCATGCCGCGAAACGGGAACATGAAGCCGGACAGCAGCATGTTCGGCAGAAAGTAGAACACGGTGAGCTGCATCGCCTGCAACTGGTTCTGCGCGAAAGACGAGAGCGCGATACCGACCGTCAGGTTGGCGGCGATGAAGACGAGCGCCGACAGATAGATGGCGATCACGCTTCCCTCGAACGGCACATGAAACACGAAGCGCGCCGCGATCAGGATGATGCTCGCCTGAATCAGACCGATGGCGATGTACGGCACGATCTTGCCCGTCATCACTTCGATGGGCAGCACCGGTGTCGCGAGCAGATTCTCCATGGTGCCGCGCTCACGCTCGCGCACGATCGCCAGCCCCGTCATCATCGCGAGCGTCATGGTGAGGATCACGCCCATCAGGCCGGGAATGATGTTGTACTGCGTGATGCCTTCGGCGTTGTACAGACGATGCACCTGCACGTCGAATGCACTCTGTCCGCCTGCCAGCCCGGCCAGTGGTCCGGTCAGGTCCTTCTGCGCGACGGACTGTGCGATGGCGGGCAGTGCACCGAGCGCGGAGGCCATCGCCATCGGGTCGGTGGCATCGGCTTCGACGAGCAGGGCGGGGCGCTCGCCACGCAACAACCGTCGTGTGAAATCGGTCGGGATATTGAGCACGAACTGCACGCGGCCCTGTGCCAGCGCAGCACGGCCAGCCTCTTCGCTCGACAGCGTTTCCGTGAGGCGGAAGTATTCGGAGTGCTCCATTGCGGCGACGAAGCTGCGGGTGAACTCGCTGTCGTCGTGCATCAGCACGGCGGTGGGCATGTGCTTCGGATCGGTATTGATGGCGAAGCCGAAGAGCGTCAGTTGTACGAGCGGCACGGCGACGATCATGGCGAACGTCACCCGGTCGCGCCGCAGTTGCAGGAATTCCTTGCAGACGATGCTCCACCAGCGGGCGATGGAGAACCCGAGCGGCGCGCTCACGTCCCGTCCCCGAAGTTGTCCTTGGCGTGACTCATCAGATAGATGAACACGTCTTCCAGACTCGTGTCGATGGGCGTTACGCGAAGGCCGCGCGTATCGGCCAGATCGCGAAGCAGTTTGCCCAGCGCGTCGGCATCCGTGCCGCTCACATGCAGGGCGCTGCCGAACGCGACCGTTTGCGCCACGGCGGGTTGCTCGCGCAGTTCCCGGGCGAGATCGACGAGATCGTCGCCATGCACGGTCCACGTCGACAGGTGCTGGCTTTCGATGACTTCCGCTGCCGAGCCTTGTGCCAGCAATTCGCCGTACGAGATGTACGCGAGCTTGTGGCAGCGCTCGGCTTCGTCCATGTAGTGGGTGCTGACCAGTACCGAAATGCCGCGTGCGGCCAGCTCGTGCAGTTCCTCCCAGAAGTCGCGACGGGCGGTCGGGTCCACCCCGGCGGTCGGCTCGTCGAGCAGCAGGACCTGCGGCTCGTGCAGCATGCACGCCGCCAGCGCCAGCCGCTGTTTCCATCCGCCCGAGAGCGAGCCCGTGAGTTGATTGGCGCGCGCTTTGAGGCCGAGCCGTTCGATGGCCTGCTCGACGGTGTCCTTGCGGTTCGGCATGCCGTACACGCGGGCGACGAAATCGAGGTTCTCGCGAATCGTCAGGTCTTCCCAATAGGAGAAGCGCTGCGTCATGTAGCCCACGTGCCGCTTGATCTGCGCACTCTCGCGCACGATGTCGAAGCCCAGGCACGTGCCGCTGCCGGAGTCGGGCGTGAGCAGGCCGCACATCATGCGAATGCAGGTGGTCTTGCCGCTGCCGTTCGGTCCGAGAAAGCCGAAGATCTCGCCGCGCCGGACCTGCATCGACAGGTCCTTCACGACGTGCTTGTCACCGAAGTGCTTGTTCAGTCCGCGCACGTCGATGGCGAGTTCGTTGGGGCTGTCGTGGCTATCGTGGATGTCATGCCCGTTGCGCGCGCCGTCAGCGCCTTTGCCGGACGTCGGTGTCGCGTCGCGTGTCGAGGCAGCGAGACCAGTCATCGACGACTCACCTGTACCGGCTGTCCGGGGTTGAGCTTGATCGCGTCGGCCGGCGCCGGATGTGCCTCGATCATGTAGACGAGCTTGTCACGTGTGTCGTTGCTGTAGATGACGGGCGGCGTGTATTCCGCCTGATTGGCGACGTAGGTGATACGGGCGTCGACACCCGCGCCGCAGCCGTCGCAAGCGATATGCACCGTCTGACCGGCATGCAGGTCGCCGAGCGTGGCTTGCGGCACGAAGAACCGGACCTTGATGTTGGCGGGCGGCAGCAGCCGCACGACTGGGCTTCCCGCCGCGACCCATTCGCCCACGCGATACATCGTGTCGTACACGCGCCCCGGCGCGTTGGCCACCGCGTGCTTCTGCGCGAGTTGCCAGTCGGCCTGCGCCAGCGATGCCCGCGCCACATCGACCTGCGCGGCCTGCGACTGACGCTGCGCCTCGCGCCCGGGCAACCGCGCCACGGCCAGACTGCTCTGCAATTCCTGGACTCGCGCCGTGGTGCTGCGGGCATCGGCACGGCTTGCGTCGAGCTGCTCGCGCGAGATGCCACCGGCGGCGTACTGCGCCTGATCGCGGTCGAACTGGGTGACGGCCTTGTCGCGGGCGGCAATCGCCTGCTGGAGTTGCGCGGCCGAGACGGCAATCTCGTCGGGGCGTTTGCCGGTGCCGAGATCGCGCAACTGGGCTTCGGCACTCGCGAGCGTCTCGCGGGCATGGGCCTGTGCGGCGATCTCGAAGGTGGCTTCGAGATCGAAAAGGGCGTCGCTCGCTTTGACCTGTTGGCCGCGCGCGACGGAAAGCGTCTGCAAGGTGCCGGCCTGTGAGGAGGCGACATAGACGAACTCGCCTTCGACGTAGCCCTGCCACGGCTTGGTGCCGCCGTCGCCGCAGCCTGCCAGCAGGGCGAGCGTCGCCACGGCAGCAAGGGTCATCGCGTTAGTGCACATGCGTGGGGTTGCCGACATGGCGCGCCTCGTGCGTTGCGGGTGTCCGCCGCCACCTTAGCGCAAAAGCGAGAGGCGAGGCAATCGGGACTGGCTCGGCATAAAGTCCGCACAAAGTCGACATAAGGTCGGCATCACCTCGGCGCAAAGGGCATGCCCGTCAAGGTGGCTTTCGGCGAGCGGTGAGACTCTCTGTTATTGTGCGCACATGTCCGGCGGCGCGGGGAGGCGCGAGCGGTGATGGCGCAGCGCCCCGGATCCAATGCAACGGAGCTTGATTGATATGTCTCACGACACGTTCGACGAAAACGACTGGAAGCGATTCCTCAAACACATCGGCGAAGATCCGAACCGCCCAGGCCTGCACGAAACGCCGGCGCGTGTACAGAAGGCATGGCGTCAATGGACGGCAGGCTATGACCAGGACCCGGCCGAGGTGCTCAAGGTCTTCGAAGACGGCGCCGAGCAATACAACGAATTGATCGTGGTGCGCGGTATTCCCGTCTACAGCCATTGCGAGCATCACCTCGCACCGTTCTTCGGCAAGGCGACGATCGGCTATCTGCCCAACGGCAAGATCGTCGGCCTGTCGAAGCTCACGCGTCTGGTCGATTGCTTCGCGCGTCGTCTGCAAGTGCAGGAGCGGTTGACGACGCAAGTCGCCGAAGCGCTGATGACGCACCTGCAACCGAAGGCGGTCGGCGTGGTGGTGTCATGCCGTCACATGTGCATGGAAAGCCGTGGCATTCGCACGGCCGGTGAGGAAACGGTGACGTCGGCGATGCTCGGCGAGTTGCAGCCGAATCTGGCGTTGCGCACGGAATTCCTCGCCCTCGCACGGGACAAGTGATCGCGCAGCGGTTCGCGCCTTTCTACGCGTTCGACTGACGTGTTCGACTTACACGTTTAAATCGCGACGCTCTGAAACGAGAAACGCCAGCGGTGGATGCCGCTGGCGTTTTCTTTTGATGCGTCGCGTTCGCATGGAGGGTGCGACCGGCAAGGTTTCCCGGTCGACGTCACGCCCTCCGCGACGTCAGCAACCTCAGCGACCGTAGCGCGCCACGATCGTCGAGCCGTTCAGCGTATGACCGGCGAGCTTGGCTGCGAGGCCGTTGGCGTCGAGCCCCGCAGGCAGGTCGCCCGGTGCGATATCGGTCGCCGTCACCGTGATGATGTAGTGATGCGGCGTGTCGCCAACCGGCGGGCAAGCGCCGCGATAGGCCTCTGAACCGGTGATGTTCTTGCCGACCGTGATGTTCGGGCCGGTTTTCTCGCCAGCGCCGGCAGGCAGCGATGTCATCGATGCAGGGATGTTGTAGGCAATCCAGTGAACGACACCGCCACCCTTCGCGCCATCCGGATCGGTCATCTTGATGACCACGCTGCGCGTGCCCTGAGGCAGGTTCTTCCATTCGAGCGGCGGGCTCTTGTTCTCCCCGCCGCAGGCGTCGAGGCCAGCGTGGATCGCAGGCAGCAGGGCGCTGTCGGTGAATGCACTGGATGAAACGCTCATGCCTTCCGCACGTGCCGTGCCGGCGAATCCGGCAAGCAGGGTGACGGCCATGGCCGCGGCCCCTGCAATGCGCGTCACGTTCGGGGATGAAAGCCGATTCATAAGCTGCCTCCTATTTGGCAGTTGCAATGATGAGTTTGAATGGTAGTGCAAGCAGGGCTGTGCCCGCCACACCCGCGCACCAGAGCGCCACGAACCATCCCCAGCGAATCCACATGAGCTGCCACGCCGGGCGAGCCATGCCAGGGGTGTGGGCGCCGTCGCGCTCGCGCTGGCGGCGCACGCCGGGACGTACGAGATCAGTGATAGTGCGCATCGTGTGCCACCTTGCCGCGAAAGACCCAGTACGCCAGCATCGTGTAGGCGAGGATCACAGGAATGATGAAGGCCGCGCCCCACATCGTGAACGAGAGACTGGAGTGCGGCGCGGCGGCGTCCCACAGCGTGATGCCCGGCAGAATCGCATAGGGATACGCGCTGATGAGCAGACCGCTGTAGCCGAGGAACACGAGACCGATCGCAAGCCAGAACGGCGTGGCGTCGTGCGCGCGTTGCAGCACGCGACGCATGGCCAGCGTGGCCCCCGCGACCACGAACGGCACCGGCAGGCAGCGCCAGAACCATTGGCCGTCGAACCAGCGTTCGGCCACGAGCGGCAAGCGCAGCGGCGTCCACAACGAGACGATGGCCATGGTGGCGACGAGCGCGATCGTCAACGGCCACGCGAGCACGCGCAGACGACGTTGCAGATCGCCCTCGGTCTTGCCGATCAGCCAGCATGCGCCGAGCAGGGCATAGGTGACGAGCAACCCGAGACCGGTGAACAGATTGAACGCCGTGACCCACGCGAAGGCATCGCCGGCGAACTGTCCGTTCTCGACAGGAATGCCCGACAGGTAGGCGCCGAGGGCCACGCCCTGGAAGAACGTCGCCCCAGCCGATCCGCCGATGAACGCGAGGTCCCACCACTGCCGCGTGCGACGCGACTTGCCGCGAATCTCGAAGGCCACGCCGCGGAAAATCAGACACACGAGCATGAGCACGAGCGGCAGATACAGCGCGGAGAGCAGCACCGAGTAGACCATCGGGAACGCCGCGAGCAGACCGGCGCCGCCGAGCACGAGCCACGTCTCGTTGCCATCCCAGACGGGGGCGACGGAGTTCATCATCGTGTCGCGCTCGCGCGCGTCGGGGAAGAACGGGAAGAGGATACCGATGCCGAGGTCGAAACCGTCGAGCACCACGTAGAGAAAAAGGCCGAGCGCGATGATGGCGGCCCACGCCAGGGTCAGATCCATGAGAAGTCTCGCTATGTCCGGTAAGTGTCGATGCGTGCCGATGCGGGTCGAAGTGTGTCGGGGCGTGTCGGTATGAGCGCGTGTCGTTGTGACCGATGACGATCAGGTCGCGTGCGCGCTGTCGGTGTCGATGCGTCCTGACAGTCCCGACATGGCCGGAATTGCCTGCGGCCCGTGGTGGACGTCATCGGTATGCGATGCGCCCGCCGAGGTGTCAGCCCCGACCGGCCCGCTGCGCAGAATTTTCAGCAGGTAATACACGCCCGTGCCGAACACGAGGAAGTAGGCGAGCACGAGCACCAGCAGCGACACCTGTACCTGCTGCGCGCTCACCGGCGACATGGCATTCGCCGTGCGCATCACGCCGTACACGACCCAGGGCTGACGTCCCGCTTCGGTCGTGACCCATCCGGCGAGCAGCGCGATGAAGCCGGTCGGCGAGAGCAGCAGCATCACGCGGGCGAAGTTGCGCGAGGCGAAGAGCGTGCCGCGACGGCGCAGCCACAGCGCCGCGAGCGCCGCGCCGATCATCGCCAGACCCAGACCGACCATGATGCGGAAGCTCCAGAACACCAGCGGCACGTTGGGACGCTCGTCTTTCGGGAATTCCTTCAGGCCGCGAATCTCGCCGTCCCAGCTATGCGTGAGGATCAGGCTGCCCAGATGCGGCACTTCGATCGCGTAACGCGTGGTCTCGGCCTTCATGTCGGGCCAGCCGAACAGGTTGAGCGGCGTGCCGCCGGTCTTTGTCTCCCAGAGGCCTTCGATGGCGGCGATCTTCGCCGGTTGATGCTCGCGGGTATTGAGCCCGTGCAGATCGCCGACGAAAGCTTGCAGCGGCGCGAAGATGAGCAGCAGCCACATCGCCATCGAGAACATCGTCTTGACGGCCGGGTCGCGACGCCCGCGCAGCAGGTGCCAGGCGCCGGTGCCCGCCACGACGAGCGCAGCCACCACGAACGCGGCAATGCTCATGTGCGCGAGTCGATACGGGAAGGACGGGTTGAAGATCACGTCCCACCACGACAGTACGACCACGCGTCCGTCGACGATCTCGTAACCCTGCGGCGTCTGCATCCAGCTGTTCGACGCGAGAATCCAGAACGTCGAGATCAGCGTGCCGATGGCTACGCAGAGCGTGGCGGCGAAGTGTGCGCGCGGACTCACGCGATGCCAGCCGAACAGCATGATGCCGAGGAACCCGGCTTCGAGGAAGAACGCGGTCATCACTTCATAAGTGAGTAGCGGTCCGGTGACCGCGCCGGCGAAGCTGGAGAAGCCCGACCAGTTCGTGCCGAACTGATAGGCCATCACCACGCCGGAGACCACGCCCATGCCGAAGCACACGGCGAACGCCTTCGACCAGAAGCGGCACAGATCGAGATAGTGCTGCTGACGTGTCTTGAGCCAGAGCCCTTCGAGTACGGCGATGAAACTCGCCAGACCGATGGAGACGGCGGGGAAAATGATGTGAAACGAGACCGTGAACGCGAATTGCAGGCGTGCGAGGTCGAGGGCATCCGGAACGGCAGTCATGTTGCGCTCTATGTATGCAATTAAACCCTGTCTTGTATGGTGATAATTTAGAAATTTCACCACTTGTTTGCATGCATATTAGGCGTTGCTGCGTCGCAGCACGCGTGACAAGTCGTCACATGTGGCGCATTGACGCGGGATCTGCCATCAATCGAATTTGCGCTATTTGTATGTTTTTATTGGGATTTATGTCGGTAGGTGGTGCGGCGTCATGTCACATGCCGTCGAACGTCATCGAGTGGCGTTGGTGGCCGCGTTGATGCGTCGCACGGCCTAACTGAGCAATCCGGCGCCGATGTTGATCGACAGGCCGAGCACCGCCAGATTGAAGAAGAACGAGAGGATGGCCTGTGCGAGGGCCGCCCGACGCATGCGGCGCGACTTCAGCGCGATGTCGGCGGTTTGCGACGCGACCGCGATGGTGAACGAGAAGTACAGGAAGTCCCAGTAGTCCGGATCGCAATCCCGGTCCGGCCAGGCGAGCGCATACGGCGACTCGGTATCGGTGAAGTAAAGCCGCGCGTAATGCAGCGTGTAGATCGTCGGCACGAGAAACCAGCCGGCGATGAGCGTGGCGGCAGCGAACAGAACATGCTCCGAGGCATGCGATGCACCCCCGGCCTTCGCGCTCGCGAGAATGTGAACGATGGCGGCCACGCTGGCGATCGCTGACAGACTGACGACACTCAGCACGATGACGGCGCTCTGGTCCTCCTGCTCGGCGAAGCGCTCGATGCTGCGTTTGGGGGCGGTGACCATCATGAACCAGATCATTGCCAGATACGACCACGCCCCGGCGTTCCAGCCGATCAGCACGCGGGTGACGGTGCTGAACTCTCCCCTGACGACGACCTGCACGAACAGGCCTGCAACCACGCCAATGACAATGGCGATGAGCAATCGCGGGTGGAAGCGGACCAGATGCGGGAAAAGCTTGGCGTTCATGAGCGATGTCCGGGCGGGGCGTGGCAACGGGTGGATCGATTATCCCTCAACGGTGCCATGCCCCGGTTCATGACGGTATCGCCTGTGACCGGGGCATCCTCAGGTTCGGCGCTTCAGCGTGACAGGACCATCGAGACGAAGATGGCATTGTTGATGGCGTGGATGGCGACGGGGACAGCCAGTCCGTGTGTCTTCTTCGCGAGCCAGCCGGTCGTGAGGCCGAACAGGACGAAGAACACGAAGTGTTTCGCATCGAAGTGCACGGACGCGAAGATCACGGCTTGCCAGACGTTGGCCGCCGCGAAGCTCATATGGCGGGTCAGGCCGCCGAGCAGACAGCCCCGGAAGACGAACTCTTCGACGATCGGCACGGCAACGGCGATCAGCAAGTAAGCGAGTCCCGCGCCGCCGGCCTGCCGGGCGCTGAGCACGATGATTTCGTTCCAGACCGGCTTGTCCGCCGTCCCCGGCACGCCATGCCTTGCCATCATCCAGGCGCTGAACGCCGCGATCATGAGCAGAATGGCGGGCCAGATGAACCAGCGCACCTTCCACGTGCCGTAACCGGGCCACTGACGCCCGCCGAACTTCCAGACGGTATGGGCGAGTGCGAGCGAAATGACGCCAAGGGTGATGAAGTGAGCGATGGCCAGTTTCGGCTGTAACAGCGCCGCGCCCGTCGCTGCGACCGGATAGGCAGATACCACCTGACCCAGCATGAACACCGGGATCACCCAACTGGCGAGGCAGAACACGGCGAGTCCATACCAGGCATGCCGCAGGCCGATGCCGTCGAAGATCGCCGGGGTCGGACGGCCTTTGCGGGCGCGCACGGTCCCGACGTAGTGCACCGGAAACATCAGCAGGCCGGGCACCAGCGCGATGCACAGACCGATGGCGAGCAACGTCAGCGCCAATCCCGCGAAGGCCGGATGCAGGGCCGCCGCCGGGTCGATCGTCAGCAGCACGGCGTACGACTGGGAGAGCGGCCAGCGGTTGCCCTTGTCGTGTTCGAGCGACGATTCGATAGCCGCCGACGCAGCTTTGCCGTCGCCGGCGGCGAGCGCCACCGACAGACGCAGCGCGCGGTTTTGCGTCAACTCCGACGCGCTGGGCGGCGTATCGGCGAGCGCACGTTGTGCGCGGGCGGGGTCGCCGGCCTGAAGCCAGGCGCGTGCGCTCGTGTACGGATCGATCTTCAACCCGGCCTGCTGCATTTGCAGCAGGAGGTCGCGCGCCGTGGTGCCCGGCAAGACATCATGCGCGGTGTTGATGCGGGCGTTGGCGAGCCAGGGGACCTTGGGCGCCGGGGCCGCCATCAACAGACGCTTCGCTTGCGTCTTCTCTCCGTTCGACGCGAGATAGCGAACGGCCAGCAACAGCACCGGGGTATCGGGGGCCAGCATGGCGGCTTCCACCGCTTGCTGGCCCGCGTTGCGCTTGTCTTGCGTCGCCTCGTAAGCATTGGCGAGCGCAGCATGCAAACGGGCGCGGTCCTGCGGCGACCACTTGGCCGATGCCGCCAGCAGAGGCGAGCCTTGCTCGATGAGCGCTTTGCCGTACGTGCTTTGCAGCAGATATAGCGCGACCTCCGGAACGTTGGCGAACTTGTCGGTGAGCGTTTGCCGGCAGGCGGAGAAATCCGTTTGCGCCTGACCGGCCCAGCGCAGATCCTCCGACCAGGAATAGGTCTGCATGAACTGGCAACGTGCCAGCGCCAGCTTCGGATCGGCGGGGCGCGCGCGCACGGCTGCGTCGAACGTCGCGACGATCTCGCGATACTTGGCGAGCGACGCGTCATCGACTTGCTGCGTCAGCGTGTCTTGCGTCAGCAGCGGGGTGCCCTTGGTGGGGGCGGCGATGGAAAGGACGGGCAGAAGGCCGAGCACGGCCATCGAGAGCTGGAGCAGGATGCGGTACACGCGAGATTTCCCGGGATATCGTTGTCGTCGACTGCGCTCGCAGTCTGTCTGAATGGCATAACGACCCAAGCATGCCTGAACTGAAGCGAGGCCGGCTATCGGGAAACGATGCGCCATCTGGAGCAAGTCTTCGGAAATCGCGACGCGTCGTCGCTTGCCGTCGTGCGGGGTGCGGCGCACGTTAATGGTGCGCCGCCGCATCGCGATGCGGCATTGTGCCCGTTGCGATGTCATGGAGATGGCGGCCAGCGCTCGCGCCGATTGGCCCTCATTGCGTCATGCCACACGCGCTGAACTCCCCTGGAAGCCCCGTGAAATGGACGTCTACCGTGTTTTGTTCCGTACATGACACCCACTTGGCACGCCAATTGCTAATCCTTGCATAAGGCCAACGGCGGCTGAGTAAGGTAAGCGAAGACAAGCGAATTTTCTGCACCGCATGCATGACCCCGCGAGCGCGGGGATTTCGGGGCAACGGCGTCCCGAAGCTACAGGTCTGTTCACAGGCCGACGGCTTCGGGACGCTTTTTTTTTGGCATCCGCACACGAGGGTATCCATGAGCACGCTCACGCAATCGTTGAAAAGTGGCAACTGGCGCGCGCTGGTTGCGTGTTTTCTCTACTTCGACACCGGTTTCACCGTCTGGGTGATGCTCGGACCGCTGGCCCCGTTCATCGGCAAGGACATTGCGATGACGCCCGCACAGACCGGCTTCCTCGTGGCCGTGCCGGTGCTGGGCGCCGCGATCCTGCGCGTCACGCTGGGCAATCTCTATCAGGCCTACGACGGTCGCAAGATCGCATTGATGGGGCTCGTACTGTCGGCCATTCCGTCGGTCGTGCTGCTGCTGATGCCGGGCACGCCGTCGTACACGTTGCTGCTCGTGCTGGGGGTGTTCCTCGGCGTGGGCGGTGCGAGCTTCGCCGTGGCCTTGCCGATGGCGGGCAGCAACTATCCGCCGAAGGTGCAGGGCCTTGTGCTTGGCCTCGCCGCTGCGGGTAACGTCGGTGCTGTGCTCGACGGTTTCATGTTCCCGGGACTGGCCGAACACTTCGGCTGGGCGCGCGCCGCGGGTGCCGCGCTGCCGCTGCTCGCACTCGCCGGGCTGGCGCTGGTGTTCTGGGCCAAGGATCAGGGCGTGAAGTCGGGTAGCGCGTCGCGTGCGTTCTCGAGCTTCTTCATCACGGTGTTCGGGCTCGTCGCGCTGGTGTTGTGCGTGCATGCGGGCGCTTTCGGCGAAGGCAAGGCGGGCGTGCTGCTGCTGCCGGTGCTCGGTGCGCTGCTCGCCATTGCCGTGCTGCCGCGTCACTATCGTGGTGTGCTCGGTGAGCGCGACACGTGGGTCATCATGCTGGTCTACAGCATCACGTTCGGCGGATTCGTCGGCATGTCGTCGTATGTGACCACGCTGCTGATCTCGCTGTACGGTATGCCGCGCCTCGAAGCCGGTCTGTTCATGTCGCTGCTCGCGTTCCTCGGTGCGCTGGTGCGTCCCATCGGCGGTCTGGTGGCCGACCGCATCTCCGGTGTGCGCGCGCTCGTGTTGCTGCTTGCCGCCATCTCGGTCATCGACTTTGTGTTCGCGGCATGGATGCCGCCGCAAGGCGCCGGTATCGCGCTGCTCGTGC
Source organism: Pandoraea sp. ISTKB (assembly GCF_001721285.1). Taxonomy (NCBI): domain Bacteria; kingdom Pseudomonadati; phylum Pseudomonadota; class Betaproteobacteria; order Burkholderiales; family Burkholderiaceae; genus Pandoraea; species Pandoraea sp. ISTKB. Next base: position 99,786 of record NZ_MAOS01000024.1, on the reverse strand, counting down.
TGATCTACATGTGCTTCGGTCTGGGCAACGGGGCGACGTTCCAGCTCGTGCCGCAACGCTGGCAAGGCAAGACGGGCCTGATGTCGGGCATCATCGGTGCAGCCGGTGGTATCGGCGGCTTCTATCTGCCCGTGATCATGGGTATCGCCAAGGAGTCGACGGGCAGCTATCAGATGGGGTTCGCCACGTTCGGCGCATTGGCGGCGCTCGCCTTCGTGCTGGTGGTTGCGCTGCGCACGCACTGGATGTCGTGGGCCTTGCCCAAGGAAGTGGCGGGTGCGCCGGTGCTCGCCGGTGGTGTCGCGCACGTGGAATAAGCGTGGAGTAGGCGTCGCTCGTCGATTGTCGTGGGCTGACGCCCGCATGCAGGATCTCAGGCCCGTCGATGCGCAGGCACGACGGGCCTTGGTTTGTGCGAGACGCATCGCATAGACTGTCGGGCAACATCGTTTTCCCGCAGGAGCCACCATGCGTCTGGGCGTTCCCAGTCTCTCGGCGTTGCAGGCCTTCGAGGCCAGTGCCCGTCATCAGAATTTCGCGGCCGCCGCGCAAGAACTTGCGCTCACGCATGGCGCCGTCTGCAAGCGGGTCGGGGAGTTGGAAAAGCACCTGGGGGTCGCATTGTTCGAGCGTGTCCGGCAGCGGCTCGTACTCACGCCTGCTGGTGCGGAATACGCGAAACGCATTCGCGTGCATCTCGATCAGATTCGCCGCGACACACTCGACGTCGTGCAGCAGGGCCGGGAGTCCGAGCTGGAAATTGCCGTCGGTGTGACGTTCGCCGCGCAGTGGCTCATTCCCCGACTGGACGACTTCTATGCCACCACGCGTGACGTGCGTCTGCATATTCTCGGGCGCGATCAGCCCGTGTTCTTCGACGATTCCGCATTCGATGCGGCGATCTACTTCAGCACGCGGTTATGGCCCGGCATGCCCGGCACCGCGCTTGTCACCGACGATTCGCTCTTGCTCGTCGCCGCACCTCGACTGCTGGCGGGGCGCACGTCATTGACGCTCGACGAGGTCGCCGGGCAGTCATGGATCTGCCCGCGCGATCTCCCTCGCGTGTGGGACGACTGGTTCGCCTCGCAAGGCGCGACGCACGCGTCGGAGATCCGGCCCCAACGCGGTGCGCAGCGTTACGACATGTTCATCATGGCGATCAACGCGGCAGTCGCCGGACTCGGTGTGGCGTTGCTGCCGAGTGTGCTCATCGAACGCGAACTCGCGAGTGGCGCCTTGGTGCAGGCCCACGCGCATACGCTCGCCAATCCCCAGACCATCTACTTCTCGTACCCGGCGCAGCGTCGCGACTGGGCACCGTTGCGTCAGTTCGACGCCTGGTTACGCCGCGCCGTCGACGCGTATCTCGGCGAGCGCGTCAGCGAAAGAACCTGATCATCGGGGCGACCGGAGTTCAGGGCATTCGCGCAGCACTTGCTCATAGAGGCCCTGATAGCCGAGCCATGCCACATAGTCCGATCCGAGCAGACGGAAGACCTCGCGGGCTTCGGCGTCGGAGAGCACTTCGAGCGGTCCGGCGGCTTCGGCCAGCAACTGCACCTGCGCGCATCGCTCCATCGCGAGAAAGCGGTAGGCCGCGGCATCGACGGACGAGCCGACGGTGAGCAACCCGTGATTCAACAGCACGGCGGCACGCTGATGCCCCATCGTCTGGGCGATCCGACGACCTTCGTCTGCACCGAGGACGAGCACGTCGCCACGGAACAACACGTGGTCTTCGAAGAACAGACACGCTTCCTGATTGATCGGCGCAAGGTGACGCGTGCGCGCGGAAAAAGCACGGCCGTGAGTGGTGTGCGTGTGAGCGGCGGCCGTCACGTGGGGCAGGGTGGCGTGGATGCCGGCATGGATGGCCATCGCGGCGGCATTCACCGGGCCGTCGCCGTGATGCAGGCCACCGGCCTCGTCCACCAGAATCAGGTCGTCGGGATGGATCGACGAGAAGTGCTGGGCGTAGCGATTGACCCAGAAACGGTCGTGAAACTCGGGGTCGCGCACGGTGATATGCCCGGCGATGCCTTCGGCCAGCCCGAAGCGCGCGAAGATACGAAAGGCCACGGCAAGCCGCAGCTTCCGGTCGGCGCGCTCGTCTTCCACGTTATCGAACACGCGCGGCTTGGGCAGCGGTGCGCCCAGCGGCGTAGGGATCGCAAAGGTGGCAAAGGCGTCGTGCGGGGAATTCATGGGGGCGCTCCGTCGAATGGGGATGCCGTGCCCGCCGTGCGGGCATCGGCTTTCCCGGGATTGTCCCCGCACGGGGGCGGCAACGTCTATCGACGAAAAGTCACTGGGTAGGGACCTGCCACGGCCATCGCCCCCGGTTGTTCATTCCCCCGTGCGGAACAGACCGTTGAGCGTTGCCCCGCTGGCCGCGCTGTCGAAGCCGTCGAAGCGACCTTCGGCCAGCGCCTGCGCCGCATGCATGAAGCCGCCCCATGCGGAGCGGGCGAGTGCACCGCCGACGCTCACGCGGCGCACCCCGAGGCTCGCCAGCGTTTGCAGGGTGAAGGGCGATGTGGCGCCGACGAGCACGTTGACCGGCTTCGGTGCGACGGCCGCCACCACGGCGCGGATCTGCTCGGCAGACTGGATGCCCGGCGCATAGAGGCAATCGGCGCCCGCTTCGGCGTAAGCTTGCAATCGTTTGATCGTGTCGTCGAGATCGGGCACGCCGGCGAAGAAATTCTCCGCGCGACCCACGAGTAGCGTATCGCCGCCGGTCTCGTCGATGGCACGGCGTGCCGCCTTCATGCGCGCGACGGCTTCGTCGAGCGGGAACAGCGGTTCGTTGTCGTTGCCCGTCGAGTCCTCGATGGACAGACCGGCCACGCCGGTGGCTACCGCCAGCTTCACGCTCTGCGCCACGTCGTCGGGCGTGCTGCCGAAGCCGCTTTCGAAGTCGGCGTTCACCGGCAGGTCGGTGGCCTCGACGAGGGTGCGCAAATGTGCCAGAACGCCGTCGCGCGTCACGCCGTTGTCGGGGTGCCCGGTCGACCAGGCGAAACCGGAACTGGTGGAGGCGATCGCCTGAAAGCCGGCATGTTCGAGGTATTTGGCGCTACCGGCGTCCCACGGGTTGGGGATGACGAAACAACCGGCGAGGTGAAGCTCTCGAAACGCGGCGCGTTTTTCGGCGATGCTGCGTGGCATGGCATGTCTCCTGAGGGGGCGCAGTTCGCGGTGCGCTGCGCACGGAATTTCCCGATCATCGCGGTTTTGCGACGCGCTCGCAAGGCAGATTCCCCATGCGCGTGCAGGCATGCCGACGAATGGCGATCGACGAACGGTTTTGGCGGGCGGGGCGAAAAAAGGGGAAACGCGGTGTCCCGTGCCGCGCCGGTAATCCCCGGTAACAACTTTTTTGCGGCAACGCGGGAATAAGCGCGCTTCAACCGGCGTTATGCAATCATCTTCCAGCGTATTTTCAGGACGTCCAACGTGAATTCTCAGCCTCCTTCAGTCTCATCGGCGTCTGCCGGCAAACCCCGCGTGGCCCTGTACGAAGATCCCAAGTACACCCGTGTCGCCATGCTGCTGCATTGGGCGGTCGCGCTGCTGATGCTCGGCAACGTCGCGATCGGCCAGACGATTGCCTTGCTCTCCGACGCCACGCTCGAAAAGATCGACGTGCGTTTCTGGATCGATCTGCACAAGTCCATCGGTATCACGGTGCTCGGCCTCGCGATTCTGCGCATTCTGTGGCGCGTTACGCATCGGCCTCCCGAGCTGTCGCACGTTTTCGCTTCGTGGGAACGGGCTGCGGCGCATCTGGTGCACTGGCTGTTGTACGTGCTGATCTTCGCGATGCCGCTCTCGGGCTGGGCGCATGACTCGGCATGGGTGGCTGCATCGACGCACCCGCTGGTGCTGTTCGGCTCGGTGCCGTTCCCGCGCATGGGTTTCCTGATGGCGATGAGCGACGCGAGCAAAGACTACTGGCACGGCGTGCTGGGCGACGTTCACACGTATTGCGCCTACACCCTCTACGTGTTGCTGGCGCTGCACATCGGTGGTGCGCTCAAGCATCAATGGATCGACCGTCACCCGGTGATCGGCCGGATGCTGCCGTGAGCACGGAGCAGAGCCAAGACATGACACCGACTATCGAGACGGGCGTTTCCCGACTGGAAGCGCTGCGCGAACAACACTCGCCGCGCTTCACCTTGCCGCCGACGCCGCTCGCGAGCTGGCTCGTGCATACCGGCGTTGCCGTGCTGTGGTGCCTGTTGTTTGCGCAGGCGTTCTTCCTCAAGGGCGTGTTCGCGTGGGGGACTGGCGTGGCATATGTCGTCTACGACACCGTGCTGCTGGCCTTCGTCTTCTGGCAGGCGTGGCGCCTGATGCGCCCGGACCCGGATGAGACCTGGGGCAACGCCGCCGATGCGGCCGCTGTGCACCTCACCCTCGGCGTGGTTGTGGCTGCGCACAACGAAGCGGCGGCGCTGCCGGTGACGTTGCGCTCGTTGATGGCGGGCCGTCAGGTCCCCGACGCCATCGTGATTGCCGACGACGGTTCGCACGACGGCACCGTCGCCTTGCTCACGGGCGACTACGGTCTCGTCGATCCGGGTGTTGGCGGGTTGAGTGCACCGAGCACGCGTTATCCGAACCTGCGCTGGCTGCGCGTGCCGCACGGCGGCAAGGCGAAAGCGCTCAATGCCGCGCTCGTCGGTATGGATACCGACATCGTCATGACGGTCGACGCGGATACGCTGCTCGACGCCGGCGCATGTGCGGCCATGCACGATGCCTTTGCCCGTCGCCCGCGTCTGGTGGCGGCCACGGGGGTGCTCACGCCGGTGTGCGGCGACACCATGAGCGCGCGCGTGTTGCAGTTCTTCCAGACGTACGAGTACATCCGCAACTTCATCTCGCGCTTTGCGTGGATGCGCGCCGACGGCCTGTTGCTGATCTCCGGCGCCTTCGCGTGCTTCCGGCGCGAAGCGGTGCTGGCCGTGGGCGGCTTCGATCCTGCCTGTCTGGTCGAGGACTACGAACTGATCCACCGTCTGCGCCGTTACTCGGTGGCGCATGCGCTGCATTGGGAAGTGCGTGTCGTGGGCGGTGCACAGGCGATCACCGATGCACCGGGCACCCTGACGAGCTTCCTGCGTCAGCGTCGCCGCTGGTTCGCGGGCTTCCTCCAGACGCAGTATTGGTATCGCGACATGGTCGGCAACGGCCGCTACGGCAACCTCGGTCGCTGGATGCTGCCGGTCAAGGCGTTCGACACGCTTCAGCCGATCTACGGGCTGACGGCCTTCGCGCTGCTGGTGACGTTCGTCTGCGAAGGGCATTACGGGGTCGTGCTGCCGGTCTCCGGGATCATTCTCGGGAAGATCGTCATCGATCTCGGCTTTCATCTGTGGTCGGTGCATGCCTATCGTCGCTGGACCGGGCACAGCACCGGCACGAGCCTCGGGCTGGCCTTCGTGGCTGCCGTGCTGGAGCCGTTTTCGTTCCAGTTGATGCGCCACACGGGGGCGGCGATGGGCTGGGGTCACTTCCTCACGGGACGTCAGCGTTGGGGCGTTCAGGTGCGACGCGGTATCCTGTCGGGCGAGCGCGGGGCGGAGGTGCCCCGCGACAGGTGATTTCCCGGCAGCTTTTTCTCCCCGATGATTCGATCTTTGACGTGGTTGGCGATGGTGTGTGCGCTCGGCGCCGTTCTGGGCGCCGTAGGGTGCACTTCACCGGCACCGAAGCCGGCAGGCCCTGACTACGCCGCGCAGGGCGGCGCTGCCGAAGTGCGTGGCGACTGGGACACCGCCCGACGCGCCTTCGGGCAGGCGGTGCTGGTCGCGGACCAGTCCGGCTGGCCGGCGTCGCAACGCGCGGCGATACATTTCGACTACGGACGGGCGCTCGGCGTGACGTGCTATTACGCCGAAGCCGAGCGCGAGTTGAGTCAGGCCTACGATCTCGACATCCTGACGGCGCGCTATCGCTATCCGGCGCTCGTCGAACTGGCGCGACTGGCATTGGTGCAGCGTCAGTTCGACGTCTCGGTCAAATACTTCGGTCGTGCACTCGGTACGCTCGACCGTCTGGAGGCGGCGCGCAAGGTGCCGTTCGCCTACGCCGAGTTGCTCGACGACTATGCACTCGCGCTCGGCGGGGCGGGCGATGCGGAAGCCGCGACGCGCGTCATCGACCGTGCCGCCAGGGTGCGGGCCGATCTCGGCGACGATGCGCGCAGCCAGCCCACCTCCCGCACGCCTTACGGCAGCCACTGCGGGCCGTTGGCCGTACAAGCCGCCGAACAAACCGCCGTACCCTCGGCAAAGCAGGCACGATGAATCATCTGCGCGTGCCGCTCGCCAGCGTTGGCGACTTCGACGAAATCATCGACGTTCGTACGCCGCTCGAATTCGCCGACGATCACATCCCCGGCGCCATCAACGCCCCGGTGCTCAGCAACGAAGAACGCATTGTCGTCGGCACGATGTACAAGCAGGTCTCGCCGTTCGACGCCTCACGCGAAGGCGCGGCCATGGTCGCGCGCAACATTGCGCATCATCTCGATACGGTGTTTGCCGACCGGCCGCGCAACTGGCGTCCGCTCGTGTATTGCTGGCGCGGGGGCATGCGCTCGGCGTCGATGACGCTGATGATGAACATGATCGGCTGGCGGGCGCGTCAGCTCGAAGGCGGCTACAAGACCTATCGCAGCGATGTCGTGGCGTCGCTTGCGACATTGCCGCCGACGCTCGACTACGTGGTCCTCGCCGGACACACCGGCAGCGGCAAGACACGTCTGCTGCACGCGCTGGCCGACGCCGGGGCGCAGACGCTCGATCTCGAAGGTCTCGCGGTGCATCGGGGCTCGCTGCTCGGCGCGATGCCCGACGCGCCACAGCCGTCGCAAAAGGCCTTCGATACGCGGCTGATCGGTGCGCTGCGTGCGCTCGATCCGGCACGTCCGGTGTTCGTGGAAGCGGAGAGTCGTCGCATCGGCCTCGTGACGCTGCCGGAATCGCTGATGACCGCGCTGCGCGGCACCATGCGCTGCGTCGAGGTCAATGTCCCCATCGACGAGCGTGTGGCATTGCTCACGCAGGAGTACGGTCATCTGCTTGCGCAGCCGGAGGCGTTTCGCGCGCAGTTGCTGCGGCTCGTTCCGTTGCATGGCAGGGCGGTCGTCGACCAGTGGCTCACGATGCTCGATCAGGGGCAACAACGCGAACTCTCCGAAGCGCTCATCACGCGGCACTACGACCCGGCTTACACGCGCAGTTCGCGCAAGCTGCTCAAAGGGCTGACGCAGGCGATGCCGTTTGCGTTTCATCCCGGAGCGCCAGACCTGCGCCCGCAGGCACAGGCCTTGCTCGCCGTTATTTCACCGGCAGACAAATCTTCGTCTGAAGCTGTGCCGCCGGGGTCGAACGCGGGTCGTTGAGGTACTGCTCGAACATCGGGAAGTTGGCCGGTTCCAGCCCGCTGTTCGGCAGCCACTCCGAAAAGAGCCACTGATACGGCTTGCTCATCTCGTTGTACGGGCCGGTGTACGTCAGCACGGCACATCGTCCGGCCGGAATCTCGAACCTTTCCAGATCGCCGCCGATGTCGGCATCGCTTGCGACCGACACGCCGGCGAGCGAGCGTAACTGTTCGGTCGGCACCTGTTCCGGATCGTCGAAATAGACGCCGAAGCCGGTGGTGTCCGGTCGCGCCAGACCGTGCGCGGCGGCCAGCATGAAAACGCGGACGAAGACCGGGCCGATGGCCTGATAGTCGCCGCTGTGTCGCAGCGCGGCAAGGGTCGTGGCGGGAAACGATTCGACTGAGATCGGGTACATGTTGGGCTCCTGAGGATCGATGGGATCGGAGCGGGTGTCCCGATAGCGTCCCGGCGGCATGCCGAAAAACGCACCGAAGGCCCGGTTGAACGCGGCGTCCGACGCATAGCCGGCACGCGACGCGACAACACGCATCGAATCCTCCGAGTCCGCCAGCGCGATGGCCGCACGATGCATGCGAATGCGCTGCACCGTGCCGTTCACCGTCTCGCCCAGCAACGCGCGGTAGACACGATGGAAGTGATACGGCGACAGGCAGGCCAGTTCGGCGAGGTGGTACAGATCCGGGGGACTCTCCGGATGACTGGCCAGCCAGCGCAGCACAGGCTCCATGCGTTGGGCGTAGCGAAGACGGGTCTCGGGTTTCATTTGCGCTCCTTGGACGCCAATGTAGCGACCGGCACTTTGCCGATTTTGCGATTTTCACGCGACGGGTCTTCGCTGGAGGACGGCCGGGGCGGCCGGTTGATCGTGGATCAGTCCCGATCAATCCCGGTCAATCCCGGTCAATCATTAAACATCCCCTTGCGGATGATGGCGTGCACGCCCCAGTTGCCATTGACGACCTGCGTCACCCCGAAGTCGACGGACACCGAGAGTATCGCAGTCGCTTCGTCCTCGGTGAGCCGCTTGACTTGCATGAGAAAGCGGCGCGCTTTGAGGAAGGCGTCGCGCAAGGCGCTGTCGAGCGTCGATTTCATGTAGATCTGGCTCTGCGCCTTCTGTCCCAGCTCGGCGAGATGATTCGGCGAACTGAAGCCGTGGATGATCCACTCGGTCGGCGTCTCGACCAGCGGATAGGTCAGGTCGGCATACGGTGCGCTCGCCTCGATCGCCGCCTTCTTGTGCAGGATCAACTGGATGTTGCCCGTGAGCGAACATTCGATGGCGGTGCCGCCGAGTTCAGCGTCGCCCTGCGAGGCGTGCGGGTCGCCGATGGACAGCAGCGCGCCGGGCACTGCGACCTTGAGAAACACACTCGCGCCGCGCGTCACGCGCCAGTTGTCGAGATTGCCCGCGTAGCTCGACGGCGGAATCGAGTCGATCAGGCCGTCCTGTGCGGGCGCCACCGCCAGCACCCCGAAGTGCGGTCGCAGCGGGATCTCGACATTCCGGAGCGTGCGGTAATTCTTGGTGATGCGGGTGTGATCGACCGGCACGCCCGGATAGTCGATGGTCGGATGCACGACGCCGAACGGGTCTTGCTGCGGTGTCCAACGGAAGCTGTAGATGGCGCGCGCGACGTCGCTGCCTTCGTCCATCGATTCGTTGCCGGTGCCGTCGTGGCAATCGATCTCGAACACCGTCACGACTTCGCGCTCGCGCGGTAGCGTGAGCATGTCCTGATAGTGGAAGCCCCACCATGTCGAGGCATGGCTGCCGAAGGCCTTGCCCGCGAACTCGGGGTTGGCGCTCGGGCGGGGTTGCAGGTCCAGAATCCGGACTTCGAGCACGTCGCCGGGCATGGCGTCTTCCACCGCGATGGGGCCGGTGCAGATGTGCACGCCGAAACCTTCGCCCGCACCGCGCCCGTAGACCGACGCATCCATCGGTCCCGCGCCGCGCCGGTCGACGTTCTTCTGCGTTGCCGTCCAGTGAAACACGCTCTCGGCGCCGGGGTCGCCCTCGATCATGCGCGCCCAGTCGTCGGTCGCGTGTTGCGTCAGGGTCTCGATGGTGACCGTGTCCCCGGACGCGACCGTCAGCACGGGCGCAAGGTCATGACTCAGATAGCCCCAGTGCACCGAGTCGCACGTTGCGCGCAGGTAGTGATGGCGGCCCGCGTCGTGGGGGAGCGCGCGGCGCAGCGCGTCACCGCCGGGCGTTGCGTCGCGCGACGGCAGACGGGCGTGCGCCGCGTGGGCGGCATGGGGCGCATGTGGGGAGAGTCCGGCGGGCACATCCGGATGGCCGCGCGATATGCGGGCGCGCTCCGGCAACGCGCGTTCGCGCAACGCCTGATCGCGGCTGGCTTTGGGCGACACGCCGAAGCGCTCGCGGAATGCCTGGCTGAAGTACGACGGATCGTTAAACCCCCAGCGATAACAGATGTCCGCCACCGTCAATTGCTCGTACGCCGGATTCTGCAAATCTGCGTGGCAGCGCTGCAAACGGCTGTTGCGCAGATAGGACGAGAAGCTTTGTCCCGCGTCTTCGAAGAGTTTTCGCAAGTAGCGATCCGACACATGCTCGTCTTTGGCAATCGCACTGAGCGACAGATCGGGTTCGGCCAGTCGCGCCTGAATCCGATGACAGATGCGCGTGAACACGATGGTGCGCGACGTCGACAGAGGCGAGGCCTGCGGTCTGACGGCCGTCAGCGCGGACGCGAGGCATTCGAGGATCACGCGCTCGGCGGGTTCGAGCGCATGCGGATCGGCGTCGTGCATGGTGTCCAGTTGCAGGGCCAGCCCGCTCAGCAAGCCGCCGAACAGACCCGACACGCGCTCGGGAAGTTTGCACGCGTGCGTTGGCGGCGCTGCGCCAAGACGCGGGGCGATGAGTGCATGACGCACATGCACCGAGATCAGCCGGAACGGCGTTCGGGCGACGAGATCGGCGCTGTGCGTGCCGGGGATGCAGGCCATGTCGCCGGCCACGAGCGTCTCGCCCTCGGGCACGCCCGCGCCGGTCAGCTCCGCCTGACCGTCGAGCAGCATGACGAGCAGGAAGCCACGCTCGCCGCCCGCGCGTGCCGACACCGTTTGCGGCGTGGATGCGATCACCGACAGTTCGATGCCGCCGGGGGTGCGATGCGTGAGCAGCGTGCCGTGCAGCGGCTGGGCGTCGGAGGGGGCGCGAAAATGCAGGCGGGCGTCGAGCAGGCGCGCTTGCCACGCAGGCCCGCGCTGATCCTGGGCGTAGGACTCGGTTGAGAAGTGCGCGCGATCCAAAATCCGGCCTCCTTCGGAAATGACGACGGTGGTGGCCCGGCACGGCCGTCGTCGACCGTGCCGGGGCCACACGTCAGACGTGCAACTGCGCTAGCCGAAGTGTAACTGGCCGCGCATTGCCGCCACGAAAGCAAAGCCGACGAACGTGCCGACGATGGCGAAGATGCCGCCGAGCACGTTCGGCGCGGGAATGGGCGCCCGCACGCCGGTGTACAGCACACCGGTGACGAGCCCGACCGCCGCTGCCTGCAACTCGGTCGCCCCGAGTGTGATTTCGACCATGATGCGCTCCTCAGGACTGACCGGCAGAAGGGGAACGTGCCGAAGACGATGCCCCGGCGCCCGACAGACCGTCGGCGGGCGGACGTCCGAACGTGACCGAGCGGCGCCACACGTTCACGATCAGATAGCCCAGATACGTGAAGATGATGGCGAAGATGCCGCCGAGCACATTCGGTGCGGGAATCGGCAGATCGAGCCACGAGTACAGCGTGCCCGTCACCAATCCGACGATCAGGGCGACAAGCTCGTTGCGCCCGACGTAGACGTATTGCATGGTTGGGTCCTCCGGGTGCCGTCAGGACTTAATCCGACTTGGGCGTCTTGGGTGGGAACATGCCGCGTGGCATGGTGCAGTGCACCCCTTGCGTGCCGTCGACGACCTGCGTCACGCCGAAGTCGGCCGCCACGCTCATGAGCGAGTAGGCGTCGTCGCGCGATAGTCCCTGCTGGTCGGTGAGCAGCGTGATCATGTCGCGTGCGGCGTTCTTGCCCGCTTCGTCCAGATCCTGATGGAAGCCGTGCACGATCCAGCAGTCGGGGGTTTCCAGCAGCGGCGAGGGGAACTCGAAATCCTTGCGCAGCACGACCTGGAACAGCACGTTGAGCGAGGCTTCGATGGCGGTGCCGCTGATTTCGCCGTCGCCTTGCGAGATGTGCGGATCGCCGATGGAGAAGAGCCCGCCGTCGACCTGCACCTTGTAGTACATGGTCGCGCCGGCGCCGATGCGCCAGTTATCGATGTTGCCGCCGTGCAATCCCGGCTCGACGGTCGTCACCCGGCCCTGTGCGTCGGGAGCGACGCCTGCCGTACCGAGGTGGGGTCGCACGGGCACACGCACGCCGGCCAGTGCCGGTTGTTTGCAGCACTCGCGATGGTCGACGACCTTGCCCGGTGTCGTGAGCTTGCCCGGATAGTCGTAGGCGTACAGCGCGTGAGCGGTGTTCGAACTGTTGTCCAGCTCGTAGATGGTGACGCGTTCCTTCTGGAAGTCGTCGTAGAGTTGCCCCCAATGTGCGGCGACGTTCGCGCCGAAGCGGAAGCGGGGAATCATCTGGAGATAGCGCACTTCGAGCATGTCGCCCGGCTTCGCGCCTTCCACGTAGATCGGGCCGGTCATGATGTGCACGCCCGGATTGCGATCTTCGTGAGGGATCTTGTCGTAGATGGCGCGCACAGCGTCGTCCATCATCAGATCGGGGGCGTCGCCCGCGTGATGCGTGACGGCTTCGGCGCGAATGAAATCGCCGCTCTTGATCGTCAGCGCCGGTTTCTGTGTCGCGTCGAAGTAGCCCCAATGCACCGTGTCGGGCCGTGCGGGAAGGTCGTGAAGCATGCCATGTCTCCTGAGAATTTTTGTCGGACTGCCCGCAAACACTGTTCACGGTGAAGTCATGGTAGTGCCCGACAAAAACGCACCATTAGGAGCGTTTGACACCTTCTCTATTGCTGGGAGGAACTAACGTTTACCCGTGCTGCGCCGCCCGCCCGCGCGCCTCCAGCTGGGTGTAGATGTCTTGCGACAGGCCCAGCAACGTTTGCCGGTCGATGCCGCCCGAAATGGCATAACCGAACTTCTTGTCGACCCAGTAGAAGACCTTGACCGGCCCATCCTCATAGAAGCGGAATGCCGCCGGCTGCCCCTCCACGCCGGCCGGCGAGATGCACACGGTGATGCGCTCGCCCGCGTCGTTGCGATACATGTACTGGATCACGCGCTCGTCACTGTCGGGCAGTGCGCGCCCGCCGCTCAACTGGAAGCCGCGCGCGCTGAGGTCGGGCGCATGCGCGGTGGTCTCGAGACGGCCGGCGATCCACTGCGAGAAACGGGCTTCGGTTTGTCCGTCCACGCCCGACGGCCGCTGGATCTCGGGCATGTAGACGACGTGGGCGATGGCCGCGCGCCGGGCGAAGCGCACGGCGCTGTCGGCGACCGGGACGGCGTTCGCTGCGCCACCGGTGCCGCCGGTCATCGCCAGCGACGGTGCGGCGGGTGACGACGGTGCCGACCACATCCGGTTGCCCTGCACGCCGATGCCGATGCCGACGACCAGCGCAGCGGCCAGTCCTGCGAAACGTGGCCAATGCGGCCAGTTGGCGGCACTCGTGCGCCGGGCTCGCTGAGGTTCCGCCAGTTCAGGCGCCTCAGGCGCACCGGGCATCTGCGCCGGACGCGGCTGCGGCCGTTGCAGACGGGCGGGGATCAGCTCGTCGAGCACGTCGTCGTAACGGGCGTGCAGTGCGCGCTTGAGCGCGACGATCTCGCTTACGGCCGCCGCCAGCGCGGGGTCCTCGGCAAGCGCGCGGTCCAGCTCTGCTCGGCGTTGCGGCGGCAGTTCTCCGTCGACGTACGCGTGCAGCTCGCTGTCGTCGATCGTACGGTTGCGGTCGTTCATCGCACCACCTTCAGCTTCGCAGGTTGCTGGATCCCGCCGGACGGCGAGATGCCTGACATCAGATCGCGCAGCCGCTGCCTGCCGCGCGAGAGGCGCGACATGACAGTACCGATGGGGACTTGCAGCGACGCGGCGACATCCGCATAGCTCATGTCTTCCAGTCCGACGAGCAGCACAATGGCGCGTTGCTCGGCCGGCAGGTGCCGCAAGGCTTCGTCCAGATCGCGGATTTCGAGACGGCGTGCGGGGTCGACCGGCACGGCGACTTCGCGCTCGGCGATGTCGGTTTCGTCCAGCGACACATGCGCTGCCTGCGCGGGCGCGCGTCGCTGCTGATTGAGAAACAGGTTGTGCATGATGGTAAAGAGCCATGCGCGGGCGTCGGTGCCCACTTCGAACATGGTGTGACGGCTTAGCGCGCGCTCCAGCGTGTCCTGCACGAGGTCGTCGGCCAACTCGGAGTTGCCCGTGAGCGCGCGCGCATACCGCCGCAGGCGCGGAACGTGGTCGTACAGCTGGTCGCGGATGTCCATGCTGTTAATTGAGGCCTGAGGCCGGGTGGTTCGGGGTCATATCCGGGTCAACACCTTTTCCTGACAGCTTATTCCATGCGACGAAAAAATTTCGTGCGTCGGGGAATAACACGCTGCGTGAGGTGTTCTACCTTGATGGCAACGCCGTTTTGAGATTCCCGAAAGTCGCACGATCCCCCCGACGTCATCCCAAGGAGCCTCCTTCGTGACCGAACCTTCCCCGTCTGACCCCCGAGCCATCTGCGTGCCTTGCCGGGCGGCGGCCATCGTCGCCGTCGTCGGCCTGCTCGCCGGTGGCTTCGCCTATGCCGCCGGTTGGCTGACCCCGCAGCGCCTCAGTGCGAACACCGTCATCGACACCTTCGAGACCAATGCCGGTGTCCACGAGGGCTTTCGCCGCAATCACGCGAAGGGCCTTTGTGTGGACGGCTATTTCGAGAGCAATGGCAACGCCGTCTCGCTTTCGAAGGCCGCCGTCTTCGCGCCGGGCCGCACGCCGGTGACCGGACGCTTTGCGATTCCCGGCCCGAACCCGACAGCATCCGACAACAGCGTGCCGATTCGCAGCATGGCGCTCATGTTCACGCAAGCCGACGGCCAGCAATGGCGCACCGGCATGAACACCACGCCGCTGTTCGCCGTGCGCACGCCGGAGGAGTTTTACGCCCAGCTCGCGGCGTCGCGCCCGGACCCGGCCACGGGCAAGCCCGATCCCGCGAAGTTGCAGGCGTTTTTCGCAGCGCACCCCGACACGCAGGCGTTTCGCGATTGGGTGAAGGGGCATCCGCCGTCGTCGAGCTACGCCAATGCGGCGTACTACGGCATCAACGCGTTCTATTTCGTCGACGCCAACGGACAACGCAAGGCCGTTCGCTGGTCGATGCAGCCCGAATTGCCGTTCGACACCGTGTCGGATAAGGAGAAGGGGGAAGCGAACTACCTCGCCGGGGAGCTGTTCACGCGCCTGAAGCAGGGACCGGTGCGGTGGCATCTGATGCTGACGGTGGCGCAGCCCGGTGATCCGATTGACGACGCCACGCGTCAGTGGCCCGCCACGCGGCAGCAGGTCGATGCCGGCACGCTGGTGCTCTCGCAGGCGACGTCGCAGGATGATGGCGCCTGCCGCGACATCAACTTCGATCCGACGATCCTGCCTTCGGGCATCGAGCCGTCCGGCGACCCGCTGCTCGCGGCGCGCTCGGCGGCGTATGCGCTGTCGTACAAGCGTCGCACCCGCGAAGAGGCGCTGAGTGGTGCGCCGTCGGTCAAGACGTCTGCTCAGGGAGGTGCCCAATGACTCGTCCCCATCGCCATTTCAGTCCACTCCAGCGCTGGTTGCACTGGAGCATGGCCGTGGCCATGCTTGCCATGCTGTTCATCGGCGTGATCATGGTCAGCACGCTGTCGCAGGCGCATACGTTGCTGATCGCGTTGCATCGGCCGCTGGGTATCCTGATTCTCGCGCTGGTGCTGGTTCGCATCATCGTGCGGGTGACGCGCGGCAGTCCGCCACTGCCCGACAGCGTGCCGTCGTTGCAGCAGACGGCAGCGAAGGCGTCGCACTTGCTGCTCTATGCGTTGATGCTGATCATGCCGCTGATCGGTTGGGCGATGGTGTCGGCAGGCGGGTATCCGGTGACGCTGTTCGGCGCCTATCATCTGCCGCCGCTGGTGCCGACCGACGCTCGTTTGTTCGCGCTGCTGCGTGCGTTGCACACGTGGCTCGCCTTTGCGCTGTTCGCGCTGGTGATCGGGCATTTGGCCGCCGCGCTCATGCACGGCCTGATCCGGCGTGACGGTGTGTTCTCCAGCATGGCGCGGGGCCGGTGAACGAATCGCTTTGAAGGGCAGCCCCTTCGGTGTGCCGAGGGGGCGGGTGACCCCGGCACTCAGGAACTCAGCGCCGATTCTCCCGCGCGTCCCGGATCGCGTTCAGTTTGGCGGCGATGCGGGTGGCGTAGGCGTCGCGAAGGGCCGGCGTGGCCGAGTGATAGGCGCCGATGGCGGCCCACGTGTTGCCGTACTTCGCCATCTGACGTTGCAGGTGCCAGGCGGCGATGTAGACGCTCTTGCACGGCACCATGAGGTCGTCGGTGCCGATGCCGAAGCGCGCCAGCGCCTCCAGATGCACCGAGTTGATCTGCATCAGGCCGTAGTCGACCGACCCGTTCGTGTTCGTGCGGCGGGCGTCGGGCCGGTTGTTCGATTCTTCCCACGCGATGGCGCGCAGCACATCGGCGTTCACATGGTGATAGGTTGCGGCGTCGTCGAAACAGTCGGCGTGCGACGGCCGACTCATGGTCAGCGCCACGATGGCGAGGCCCGCGAACGCGAGCGTGCGTGAGCGGTAACGACGCGGGACGAATCGTTGGTCGGGCAGATCAGGCGGATCGAGAGGAAGGCTCGGGCGCATGGGGCGTCAGAAGTCGGTCTTGGGTTGCGGGGCTGGCGATGACGAGAACGGCGAAGCGGACGGCGGCGATCCTGCCGACGCATTCCCCGACGTATTCCCTGGCGTACTGCCGAACGAGTTGCTCTGCGGATTGTTGAAACTGCTGCCGAAGTTATTGCCCCCGAGGGCGGTATTGCCGACGTTGGCATTCGGCGAGTTGGATACGTTCGAGGGGCCCTGCGGACCTCCGAAGGCATTGCCGAACGGATTGTTCATCGAATCGTCCACCGGTGTCCCGGGGCCGGACCCCGGCGTCGGGGTAGACGGGAGCACGACCGGCGTCGCTGTCGCTGCAGAGAAGCGCCAGTCGTAGTAATGCGTCTTTCCACCGAACGTGCCGAATTGCTCGTCGAAGTGGCCTGCCTTCAGGGGCGTTGCCGACGAGCGGCTGTACACCTCCAGCACCCCTTTGTTCGTCGTCACGTACGTTATGCCCCAGTCCGTGCTGCCGGTGATCGGGTCTGCGAAGATCTTGCGCAAATAGCGATGTGGCGTCGGAAAACGCGGATCGAGCAGCAGCGCAGCCAGATTCGGCGGCTGCGGCAACTGACCGGCGGGTGTGGCGTCCGCATAGGCCCGCAATGCATCGCTGAACTGGGCTCCGATCTCAAGCAACTGCGCTTCGCGCGCGGCCCGTTGCCATAGCGCACCCACCCGGATCGTGAGCGCCGCGACCAGTCCCAGCACGGCGACCAGAATCAGCAGCCCCACGTAGGTGAAGCCGCGCTGGGCATGGCGGGCGCGCTGGCGGGCGCGTGCGCGTCGTTCAATAGTCCGCATACGCCTTGCCCGCCGGGTCGGTGCCCGTCGCGCCACTCTTCACGCAGCACACGCCCTTGTCCTCGACCACGGGAATTGCACCGGGCGGTGGCGTCGGGGTGGACGCGCCGAAGCGTGCCGATTCCTGCGCGGCGCGCGTCGTGGCAAGAATCTGCGCACTCGGGTCCTGCGCGGCGTTCTCGGCCAGCGTCATGGTGATCCAGGTGGTGTCGCTGCCCGTCACCGGGTCGACGGGCACGGCCCGCAGATACTTGCGCTCGACCAGCTCGTTCAGATTCGCGGGGTAGTGGCCGGTGTCGTCGAAATACTGGTCGATGACCTTGCGCAGCGTGCGCAGATTCTCGGCCAGCACGGTGTTCTTCGCCTTGCTGATGGCGGGCACGTAGTTCGGGATCATCAACGTCGCGAGCGTGGCGATGATGCCCAGCACCACCAGCAGCTCGATCAGCGTGAAGCCGCCGCAGCGGCGCGCGCCACGAGCGCCACGCGATGCACGATGGGATCGGGACGAACGGGTTTTCGGTAGGCGGTTCATGTCGAAGTCCACGCAGCAGTGTCTTTCCCTGTGTCGTTACCAGAGCCGATAGGGCACGCCGTTCAGGCTCACGCCCTGCGACAGCGTGTAGACGTCGTAAATGTCCTCGCCCTCGGCCGGGGTGTCGGGCGGGCTCGCGTAGCTGCGCTTGCCCCATGTCTGCGAGTCGGTGAGCGAGTCGTCGTTGTTGAACGGATCGCGGGGGATGCGTCGCAGGAAGTACTGCCGTTTGCGCTTCGGATCGCGCATGTCAGGCACGCCCTGCACGAGAATTTCGAGCGAGGGCGGGTAGCCCGTCTCCGTTGCCTTCTTCTCCATGTGACCGGTATCCCACGCGCGCTTGTAGGCGTCGATGGCGTGGCGGATTTCGCGCAGATCGCGCGCAAGCTCCTGTTCCTGGCGACGCTGCACGGCCAGTTGCGACACCGGTACGGCGAGCGCGGCGAGCATCGCCATGATGGCGAGCGTGACCAGCAGCTCGATCATCGTGAAGCCGCGCTGACGCCCGCCGCACGAGCGTCGTGTGGCGGGGCGAGAGCAGGGCGGCAGGCGAGACGTCGGCATGGGTATCAGTACCGGCATCAGCGCGGCGCGGGGGCGCCGCCCACGGGCACCGGTTGTTGCGACGAAAGCGGCACGGGGTCGCTGGTCGGACCGAGCACGGCCGTGGGTGTCGGTGCCGGCGGCGGCACGGGATTGCCGGGCGGTGGCGGTACCGCACCGCCGGCAGGCGATGAGGGTGCCGAGGGTGCCGCGGCGTTGGGCGGCGGCAGCGGCGCCACCGGTGCCGGCTGCGTGGGCGCTGCCACGGCCGGTGCGCCGTGCGACGCCTCGTAGAGCGACAGCCCGTTGGCCGCCACCGCGGCGCCGCCGGCCCCTGATGTGGTCATCACCACGCCCGGCACGACGGTTGCGGCTTGCGGGCGCGGCGTGGCGTCCGGCAGTGCCGGTGCGGGACGACGACGGAAGTTGCCCTGCGTGCCGGACAGGAACTCGGTGGCGCGCTCGGCGGGGCGCACTACGTTGCGCACGATGTGCGGGGTGATCGACAGCACGATCTCGGTCTTCTGATCGTTGTTCGTGGTGTTGCCGAACAGACGTCCGAGAATCGGGAAGTCGCCAAGGCCCGGAATCTTGTTGCCCGAGGTCTGCTCCTGATTGTTGAGCAGACCGGCGAGCACCTGATTCTCGCCGTCCTTCAACTGGAGAACGGTCGAGGCCTGACGCGTGCCGATCTGGAAGACGGTGCTGCCGGAGTTCGTCGTCGTCTTTGCGCCCAGGCTGCTGACTTCCATCGAGATACGGATGCCGACCTGATCGTTCATGTAGATGGTCGGCTCGACATTGAGCGTGAGGCCCACGTCGATGTAGCTCACCGATTCCGACGCGAACGCGCCGACCCCGGCCCCCACGGTCGTGGAGATGACCGGCACCTTGTCGCCGATCAGGATCTTCGCCTTTTCCTTGTTGCGCACGCGAATGCGCGGGTTGGCGAGGATGTTGGTGTCGCCGTCGGTGGCATTGAGGTTGACGGTCGCGGACGGCGAGCCGACGCCGACGCTATTGCGCGTGGGCGAGAGCAGATCGGCCAGCGTGAGCGCCGAGCCGCTGCCTGCCGACGACAGCGGCGTGAGCACCACTTTGTCCGGCCACTGGATGCCGAGGTTCTGCAAGCGGCTGCGTGTGATTTCCATCACTTCCACGTCGAGCACGACTTCCGGCTCGGCGCGGTCCTGAAGCGCGACGACCTGCTCGGCGACCTTGATCGCCTCGGGGGAGTCGCGCACGATCACCGCATTGAGCTTCTCGTCGACGACGATGTCGGTCGATTTGGTGAGCGTCTTGAGCGAAGCGGCGACCAGCTTGGCGTCCGCATTGTTCAGGAAGAACGTGCGCACGACCATTTCCTTGTACTCGCGCACCTTCGCGGGCAGATTCGGGTAGATGAGCAACGTGTTGTTGTCCATCACCTGTTGTTCGAGCTGGTTGGTCACGAGCAGGAAGTACAGCGCCTGCTCCACGGTGCTGTTGCGCAGGGCAATCGAGACCTTGGTGTCCGCCTTCAGATCCTTGTCGAACACGAAGTTCAGCCCCGAGCGCTGGGCGATGACCTGAAACACCTGGCGCAGGGGCGCGTCGCGAAATTCGATCGACAACGGCTGACGGTAGGCGTCGGACAGTTCCGCGCTGAGTACCGGTTGCGCCGCACGTGACTCCACTTCGGCGAGCATGGCACGGGCCGCGTCGTTGTCGGGCCGCTCGCGCAGGATCTGTTCGAGCGTCTTTCGCGCGGCGTCGAAACGTCGCTCGTCCATCGAAATCGACGCCTGCTTGATCATGCTCTGGTGACGCAGCAGGGCGTCGAGCGTGCGCAGATCGGCCTTCGCCTTCTCGTTGTTCGGATCGAGATCGAGCGCGCGCTTGAACCACGGCCGGGCGGCTTGCAGCTTGTTCGCCGTCATCTCCTTCTCGCCGTTGGTGATGAAGTCGAGCAAGGTCTTGTCGCGCGCGTTGATGTAGATCAGGCGGTACTCGCCGTTGGCCGGATCGCGCTGACTCGCTTCCTGCAACTTCTTGAGACCGGCCTCGGGCTGATCATGAGCGATGAGGTCGCGACCGTCGCGCAGCGCCATTTGGGCCGCGCAACCGGAAAGCGCGAGGAGGGCGAGCGCAGCCGTCGCGCGCAGGGTCACGGTCCGGGCCGAAAGTGACGATGGCGATGAATGCGACGACGAAAAGAATGAAGCGACGGGCAACTTCACTGCGCGCCTCCGATATCCAACTCTTGCTGCTGGTTCATGGGGATGTAGATGAGCGACAGGCGAGGCGGCTTGATCGACTCGACGCGGTACACGTCGTCGACGACCGAGTTCTCATGCACGATGAAGGTCTTCTCGCCGCGCGCCAGATAGACCTCCCACGCCCCGGCGGCCTGCGCCTTGCCGAGATAGGTGAACGGCATCGGCGGCGCGGTGGGCGGCAGCGGTGCGAGGGGCGCCGGGGCGGAAGACGGCGCGGGCGGCGGTGGCCCCCAGTTCTGACTGGCGAACAGGCGCGCCGATGATGCCGGTGCACCGTCGGTGTCGACGAGATGTTCGCGCGGCATTGGGGCGACGATGGACGACGCGCCGACGCTCGGGCCGCTGCCCGAGACGAACGCGCGCACCTGCGCGAGCAGCTCGCGTCGATAGGCGGCGAGGTCGTCTGCGTCGGTGTGTGTGTCCGCCGTGGCGGACGCCACCGCAGCGCTTGCGGCCATCGCTTGACTGGCCGGGGGCGCCGGACGCCCCCGCGCGTGCGTGACAGGCAGCGCGGGCGAGACAACCGGTGCGTTCGACGACGTATCGAGGAACGGCAAAAACGAAGGATCCGCGAGCGCAGCCGCAATGCTGGCGGCGAGCGAGCCCCACAGCAGCCATCTACGCCGCGTCATGGGGTACGCACCGGGCCGTCCCGGAGATAGAGCGTGAAGCGTACCTGCGCGCTCACGGCGGCATCGCCAATGGCGTCGCGCTTGAAGTTGATGTCCTGCAAGGCCGCGAACGGCAGCGTCTTCAGCACTTCGAGCACGAAATGCCAGATCGCGTCGTAGTTGCCCTTGAGCGGCAACACGACCTGACACGTGGCGACGTGCGCGGCGTTGTCGTAGCCGTACTGATACTCACCCTGCTTGAGCGTGAGGCCGTTCTGCTTCGCCAGATCGAAGAACAGCTTGATGTGCAGATCGTTCTGACGACGGTTGCCCAGTGTCTCGAAGAACGCCAGCAGTCCGGCATCCACGGGGGCCGATGCCTGTGATGGACCGGACGGGCGGCGCTTGCCGGAGACTGCGGCCACGACCGACGACGTATCGTCTCGCGTCAATGCCAGACCGAACGCCGCGAGCGCCATCAGCGCACAGAGCAAGCACGCGAGCACTGCCGCACGCGCGACACCCAGGCGGGCGAATGCGATGCGCGCGCGCAGCAACGGCGCCGTCGGTCGCGCAGACAGACGCAGGTTCAGTGCGCGGCCGATACCGTCCATACGGCCTCCAGGACAAAGCGAATCGGACGGTTGATGTCCTGTTCGTTGATTTCGTGATGCGTCAGTTGCACGTCGGTGAAGAAGGGCTGTTCGCGCAGCACGCGCAGGTAAATGATCATGTCGTCGGGGGACGTCGTCTCCGCCGTGATGCGCACCGAATGCCGGTTGACGTCGGGGGCGAGCGAGAGCAGGGCGACGTTCGCCATGGCCGAAGCGTCGAGCGCATCGCGCAGTTCGCGCCACGGCAGATTGAGCGTGCGGGCGATGGCGTTGATGGCGTTCGCCTGCGCCACCGGCACCACGATGGGGGCGACCGGTGGATTGGCGCGAGCGTGCGCGGCCTCACGTTGCGCAACACGCTGCGCGGCCGCTTGCCGCGCCTGATCGCGCACATAGACGCGGTAACCGAGCACCACCGCCACCATGGCGATCACGACGGCGAGCGCCAGCACCGCACACCAGCGCGGTGACAGTTGTCGTAGCGTGCGCTGCCAGCCGCGCGGTGCGAAATCGATGGCGATGCGTGTCATGCCGCTCATACCAGTGCTCCGCCCGTCGCGAGGATATCGGTGGCTTGCCAGTCGTGTCCGTCGTGGGTTTTGCTTGTTTCATGCATTGCTGCCGACGCCAGCGCGTTCACATGCAGTGCCGCGAGCGTGACACGCGCGTCGTTCGGCACTGTCCCGCACAGATGCAGTGTCGTGGCCGGCGTGACCCCCATGAGCATGGCGGTGCGCGCCAGCGTCTGGGCGAGCCAGTAGATGTCGCGATCCGATGGCATGGTTACCTCGTGAATCGCATGCAGTCGATGGTGGGCGTCGCTACCGTTGGTGATGCCGATGCGCATCAGATCGTCATGCATGACCGCAAACCAGCCGGGCGTGCGGCATTGCCGCTGCCAGCGGTTCCACGCACTCACGAATTGCGGCGCGATGCTCGTGACAGGGACGCGGCACGCCTGCGCCGTCACGATCAGCGTATCGACGAGCGCGCGAGGCAAAGCTGCCGTGCAGAACGGATGCGTGACTTGCCAGTCTCCGGCGATCTGCCAGTGCTCGGGCGTCTCGCCGAACAGATTGGCAAAGCGCAGCATGGCGGCGCCCTCGATGTCGGATGGGCGTGTCGCACCGGCGGGCGGCGTGGTCATCCACAGGCGTGCGAGGCGGTCGTCGAACACGATGTCGAGCGTGGCGCGACGCGCGGCATGCTGGCTGAGCAGATCGTGCACGGCGTCGCGTAGCGCAGGCACATAAGCCTCGCCGGAGAACGCCGCGAGCGACGACGAGCCGAGCACCCGCCACGTCTGCAACTTCTGCGACTGGTGTTCGCGCAGCACCAGACTTGCCGCATCGCGCGACACACCGAGATGCAGGGATTGCGCTCGCCATTCAAGCATTCGTCGTCACCCGTCGCACTTCTTCCAGCGTGCTGTCGCCCGCGCGCACCAGCATCAGTGCGGCGTGGCGCAGGCTGCGTGTGCCGTTCGCGTGCGCGGCGGCCTTGATCTGGCGAATCGGGCGCTTGTCCACGACCAGTTCGCGAAGCTCGTCGTTGAGCATCAGGATCTCGGCAATCGAGCGGCGTCCCTTGTAGCCCGAGCCACGGCACTGCGAACAGCCGCGACCGCGCATGAAGCGGAAGTCGGCGACGTCGGCGCGCGTCAGGCCGACGCTGGCCAGCTCGGCGTCGTCGGGCGTCGGGGCGGCTTCACGGCAATGCGGGCAGTTCACGCGCATGAGCCGCTGGGCCCAGATGCCGTTGAGCGCCGAGACAAAGGCGTAGGGGTCGATCCCCATGTGGTTGAAGCGGCCGAACACGTCGAACACATTGTTCGCGTGCACGGTGGTGAGCACCAGGTGACCCGTCAAGGCCGATTGCACGGCGATTTCCGCTGTCTCGCGATCACGGATTTCGCCGACCATGATCTTGTCGGGGTCGTGACGCAGGATCGAGCGCAACCCTTTGGCGAAGGTCAGGCCCTTCTTCTCGTTGACGGGGATTTGCAGGATGCCCGGCAGTTGGTACTCGACCGGGTCTTCGATGGTGATGATCTTCTCGCGGCCGTCGTGAATCTCGGTGAGCGCGGCGTAGAGCGTGGTCGTCTTGCCCGAGCCGGTCGGGCCGGTCACGAGCAGCATGCCGTACGCTTCGCGCGCGAGCGCCCGAAGGCTCACGAGCGACGCAGGATCGAAGCCGAGCGCTTCGAGTGTGAGCGCACCGTACGCCTCGATCATGGCGCGCTTGTCGAGAATCCGGATCACGGCGTCCTCGCCGTGAATGCTCGGCATGATCGAGACGCGCAGGTCGATGTCGCGCCCGGCCGCCTCTACGCGGAAGCTGCCGTCCTGCGGAATGCGTCGCTCGGCAATGTCGAGTTCCGCCAGCACCTTCAGACGCGAAATCGCCTGCTCGGCGAGGTCCGTGCCGCGTGCCGACGCCGCGTGATCGAGTACGCCGTCCACACGATACTTGATGGCCAGTCCGGTCGCCGTGCTCTCGAGGTGAATGTCCGACGCGCCCGCCTTGAGGGCGTCGTATAGCGTCGAGTTGACGAGTTTGACCGCCGGACTTGCGCCTTCGGCAACGCTGGCGAACGACAGGCGAGTCGACGTACGGTCGCTCCCTACGCTGTCGCCGTCTGCGGAGACCACGTGATCGATGGCCCGTGCCGTCTCCTCCTGCTTGGCGAGGTAGGCGTGGAGGTCGTCGGTCAACGCCAGCGCGAAGGGCAGGGGCGCCGGGGTCGACGCGCGTGCGCCGAGCCAGACACGCAGGTCCAGATCGAAGGGATCGCTGACGACGCCCACGAGCGCGCCGTCCGCACGCGCGAGCAGCACGCAATGGCGCTGTAAGGACTGCGAGAGGGATACGGTTTCGAACGCCGGTTTCGCGGCGAGCATGTCGGCCAGATCCATCACCGGCAAGCCCAGTTGTGTGCCGAGTGCGAGCACCACGTCACGCAGATCGCCGCCCGTGAGCGAGTGCAGCGCGGCGACGAGATCCTGTCCCGTCTCGCGCTGAATCTCGCGGGCGCGGGCGACCTGTGCGGCGTCGATGAGCGTGTCGGGAGGGCTGAGGTCGAGCGTGCTCACGAGAGATCTCCCGCCAGATCGAAGATGGGCATGTAAAGCAAGATCACGATGGCGCCGACGACAAGGCCGATGGCCGCCATGAGCACGGGTTCGAACGAGCGCGTGAAGCGGTCGATCCAGCGATCGATTTCGCCGTCGTAGAACGCCGCCGACTGAGTGAGCATCGGGCCCATCTCGCCGGTGCGCTCGCCCACGCGCAGCATGCGCAGCGAGATCGGCGTGGTGAGGCCTGCGGCTTCGAATGCCGTGGACAGCGGCGTGCCCGCATCCACGCTTGCCGACGCAGTGGCGAGCGCGGCGCGCAGATTGACGGACGCCATCGGTTGCACGGTCGCCAGCGCGCGCAGGATCGTGATGCCGCCTTCGAGCAGCATGCCGAGCGTGAGATACACGCGCGCCAGTTCGTAGATACGCACGCGCTCACGCAGCACCGGAATGCGCGAGAGCAGCAGCACGACGCCGCCCCGGCTTTGCAACCGTCGCCGGAGCATCACGAGCGACAGCACGAAGGCGCCTTGCGCCGCGAGGAACAACGTGGTGTGCCCGCTCACGAGCTGCCCGAAGTCGAGCATAAGTTGCGAGGCGAACGGCAGTTGCCGTCCCGCGCCCTGATACACCTCGGCGAAGCGCGGCACGACGTACATCATCAGGAAGAAGCTCACCGCGCCGCCGACCGACATGAGGATGCAGGGATAGATGGCGGCGCTCACGACCTTGTTGCGCACGCTGTCCACGCGCTGCTGATAGTCCACGTAGCGGGCCAGCGAACGCGGCAGATCGCTCGTGCCTTCGGCGGCCTGCACGATGCCGACGTAAAGCGGCGGGAAGATGCGTGGTTGTTCGGCAAGTGCCGCAGAGAAGCGCTTTCCCGACGACAGGCTTTCGAGCAGCCGGTGCAGACATTCGCGAACGCCCGGATTGCTCTCCTTCTCGTGCAACGCCTGAAGCGATTCGACCACGCCAAGCCCCGCGTTGATGAGCGCGAGCAACTCCTGGCTGAAGAGCACCAGCGAGAGCTTCTTCGCACCGGTCACGCCTTTGCCGCGACCTAAGCGACCTAAGTGCAACCCGGACACTCTCACGGTCCGGACTTCGCTCACGAAGCGGCCGTCGGCCTGCGCGCGACGGCGCGCGTCCTCGGGGCTGTCTGCCTCGATACGAAGGGTCTCGATCGTGCCTTGCGGGCCTATCGTGCGGACGTCGAAATGCATGCGCCGGGGGTGTCGCGAACCGGTTTGCGCTTACTGCGAGACGATGTCCGCGTCGTCGCCGGTGCCGCCCGGCTGGCCGTCGCGACCGTAGGACATCACCTCGTACTCGCCCTTTGTGGCGGGCGACGTGTATTGATAGGGATGGCCCCACGGGTCGAGCGGAATCGCCTTTTGCAGATACGGGCCATTCCACGCCTGACCGGCGGAGGTCGGCGCGACCATCAGCGCGTTAAGTCCTTCGGCCGTGGTCGGATAGCGGCCCACGTCGAGACGATAAGCATCGAGCGACTTGGTGAACGCATCGATTTGCGCTTTGGCCACCGTGACTTCGGATTTTCGCAATTGCGCAAAGTACTTCGGCCCGACGTATGCCGCGAGCAAACCGATGATCACCACGACCACGAGCAATTCGAGCAGCGTGAAACCTCGCTGAGCGCGACGTTGACTGAAGGCGGAGGCGCGACGGCGCACAGGCAGGCTGAGTTTCATGACGCGTGAGCTCGAAGTGAGTGTGACGGCGGATCGTTGCCCGAACTAAACGACGTGCAAGACACATCGGAAAAATCGGCGAGCGAATCCGGGCCGAACAGAATGCGGCCGCACGCATCATCGTGGAATTGCGAAGGGTCGGGAAGATGTAAATCCCTCAGCAGTGAATTGCAAAAAATTCAGTGCAGGGAGGCGCGAAGAAGACAGGGATCCGAATGTCTCCGCGCATTTACCAAGTCGCGGGTGGTTTGTCCTACAGCGCAAATTTGAGGATTGTTGCGCTGCATCCAAAGTCGCCTTGTCGGCGCTGGGGTCGCAAGGATTTCACGGTTTTGGTGCTTGAGAATTCAGCGCCTTGCGAGGTCGTTCAAATGAAAACTATTAATGACACTCGTGAAAAATCCGCCGCGTAAAGCCAACTTAGTATTGCGCCCGAAGTGGGTCAGACCACTGCAACTCGTTTGGAGTTCAATCTAACCGTCGACATTTTTCGAACGCATCTCAGGTGGTTGCGAGATGGCGGGAGCAAATGTTGCACGGGTTCAATCGGAACCACAATGACGAAATGAGAAAACGACACTCATTAGCGTGGACATGCACCGGGCTGCTGCTCGCGTGGATGTTCCTGATGGCGGGCACTGCCACGCCTCAGACGAACGCGGGCGCGGCGCCGATACCCATACCGGCGTCAGGACGCGTAAAGATCAACCTCGGCGCCACACCCTGGAAGTTCCAGGGCGATGACTCCACTGCCTACGCACAGCCCGGATTCGACGACTCCGGCTGGAAGAACGTGGGGATTCCGCACTCGATGAACGAGAACAGCATGTTCTCGAACACGCAGAGCGGTGGCGATGTGCCCAATGGGCGCGGCTGGTATCGCAAGCATCTCAAGCTCGACAAGTCCTATGCTGGCCGCAAGGTCATCATTGAGTTCGAAGGCGCGCACATGGGCGCGCAGGTCTACGTCAACGGCACGCCGGTCAAGGGCAGCAGCGTTCGCAGTCCGGACGCCACGCACGTGATCGGCTTCCTGCCGTTCGCCATCGACATCACCAACATGGTGACGGCCGACGGCGTGACCGACAACGTGATCGCCGTGCGCGTCGCCGCCAACGGCGACTGGTTCCAGGATCCGGACTTCTCGGGCGCGTTCCGCTTCGGTCAGGGCGACACGGGGATTTTCCGTCCCGTGTATCTGTACGTCACCGATCCGGTTCACATTCCGTTGAACGACTACCCGGTCATGCAGACGTGGGGGACGCACGTCTCCACCGTGAGCATCGACAGCCCGGCCACCGATGGCTCGGGCACGGCGGCGTCGGCGAACATCCAGATCGAAACGAACGTGCTCAACGAGTCGGGCGCTGCGCAGACCGCGCAGGTCACCACGCAGATCGTCGACGCGTCGGGCACGGTGGTGAAGCAGGCGAAGGACGATGTGGTCCTGCCGCCGAATGCCGGCCCGGGTTATCACCCGACGCTCGTTCGTCAGAATCTGGTCGTCGACAAGCCGACGCTCTGGTATCCGAACAACGTGCCGCGCGGCCGTCCGTACATGTACCGTGTGTTCCACATGGTCAGCGTGGGCGGTGTCGTGGTCGATGCGACGGAAAGCCCGCTCGGTATCCGCCTGATTACCTGGGACAACAACTTCCCGAGTATCAACGGATATCCGACCCACTTGTGGGGCGCTTCGGGCCGCTACGACTATCCGGGCCTCGGCACGGCCGTGCCGGAAGAGCAGCAGTGGCGCGATCTGCGCTTGCTGGCCGATGCCGGCGGTAACCTGTACCGTCCGGGCCACTCGTCCTCGAGCACCGAATTCCTCAACGCGGCCGACGCGCTGGGGATCTTCGTCGTGCAACCGAGCGGCGACGGTGAGAACGGCTTCAACGATTGCTACCAGTTGGCGTCGCCGACGGCGGACTGCCCGCAGAACAAGATCGACAAGTACGCGCTGAAGCTCGAGCTGCATCGCGACATGATCCTGCGCGATCGCAACAACCCGTCCGTGCTGGCCTGGGAAGCGAACAACGGCATCATGAACACCTCGTTCGCGCCGCTGCTCGCCGCCATCGGTCGTCAGTGGGATCCGGTCAACACGCGCGCACAGGCGGACCGTACGCCGAACGCGCTCAACGGCGACATCCTGAGCTGCTCGCGTCAGGGTTGCGAAGTTGGCGTGAAGAACCAGTTCCCGAACAAGCCGGCCTGGTCTGCCGAATACTGGGGTCGTGGCGAGTTCCGCGAGAACTACGACTTCGAAATGGATCAGGTGGCGTCGTTCCTGAACGACTGGCGCAGCGGTGTTCTGGTCAACGCTTTCGGTATCGCTCACTGGTATCTGGCGGATACGCCGGGTGAAGACAGCTTCTACTGGAGCGGCAAGACCTACGACGCGA
This sequence comes from Pandoraea sp. ISTKB, assembly GCF_001721285.1. NCBI lineage: Bacteria > Pseudomonadati > Pseudomonadota > Betaproteobacteria > Burkholderiales > Burkholderiaceae > Pandoraea > Pandoraea sp. ISTKB. Next base: position 70,870 of record NZ_MAOS01000024.1, on the reverse strand, counting down.
AGCTCAATCCGACCGGTCCGATGGTTCGCTCGCTGGGCGAATCGATGACCGACGGCAACCGCTTCCCGCGTCTGCTGTACTACGCGTATCAAGCCGCGTGGACGCCGTTCTCGATCAAGCCGGTGGTGCACCTTGCGAACACCTGGAACCGTAGCGGTCCGGTGCGCGTGAACGTGTTCAGCAACTGCCCGGCCGTGCGTCTCGTCATCAACGACGTGGTGCAGGGCGCCGATCAGAAGCCGAACAACCTCTCGACCTCGACCGACAATTCGGCCGGCACGACCACGGGTCTCGTGGGGCAGGCGCACTGGGATGACGTGCAAGCGAACGGCGGCCATATTCAGGCGCTGTGCGTGGACGGCTTCGGTGCACAGGTGACGTACAACGGCCGCCCCGTGCTCGACGAGCAGTACACCGCCGGCGCGCCCGACCACATCGTGCTGTCGGTGGTGCCGGAAGTGCTTCGTCCGAACGGTCAGTCGTTCCAGGTCACGGCCAACGGCTCCGACGCCGTGTTCGTGACGGCGATGGTCGTCGATGCCAAGGGCGTCGTCGTGCCGAACGCTTCGAACCTCATCACGTTCTCCGTCGACAACACGGCAGTCGCGAACTATCGCGGCGGCTGGGATCACATCGTGACGATGGACAAGCCCGCGAGCTATCACGCGCCGGGCGACCATGAGCTCGCAGCCGAAGGCGGTCTGACGCGTATTGCGATTCGCAGCACGTTCCAGACGGGCCACGTGAACGTCACCGCAACGTCGCCGGGTCTGGGCAGCGGTACGGCCGCGTACGACGTGCAGGCCCCGGTCATCGTGCCGGTGCAGGCTGCGACCTCGGCACCGCAAATCGTGGTGCAGCCGGCCAGCCAGCAGGTCAGCGTCGGCCAGCCCGCTCACTTCGATGTGACGGTCTCGGGTGCCGCACCCATGCAGTTCCAGTGGCAGCGCGACCATCAGGACATTCCGGGGGCGACGGGCAGCAGCCTCGACACTCCGGCTGCGATCGGCGACGACAACGGCCATGTCTACGGTGTCCGTGTTCGCAACGGCGTTGGCGTCATCACGTCGAACGATGCCGTGCTGTCGGTGATCCCGGCGCGCGCGGTCACGATCGACACGCCGCCGGCCGCGCAGACGGTGTTCGTCGGCCAGACGGCGACGTTCAGCGTCGCGGTGACCGGCTCGCCGGTGATCGAGTACCAGTGGTTCCGTAATGACGTCGCGATCGATGGCGCCAAGTCGCCGACCTACACCACCCCGGTGCTGGGTCCGGACGACGATGGCGCGATGTTCAAGGTGTTCGTCAAGAACCCGCTGGCGCAGGTGACGTCGACCCCGGTGGCCCTCAAGGTCAACGCGGCGACCGTGCCGACGATCACGACCCCGCCGGCCAACACGGTGGCGATGCTCAACCAGAGCGCGACCTTCACGGTCGTGGCCGACGGTTCGAAGCCCCTGCATTACCTGTGGAGCGGCCCGACGGGCGTGGTGGGCGGCGATTCGCCGAGCCTCACGATCGACGCCGTCGCCCCGAAGGATCTGGGCAAGTACACCGTCACGGTGTCGAACGCCTCGGGCAAGAGCGTGACGAGCGATCCGGCAACGTTGAGCCAGGCCGCACCGGGTGTGAACCTGGCGCAGGGCAAGCGCGCGTTCGCCAGCAGCTATCAGGATCCGCAAGGCATGCCGGCCAGCAACGTGACCGACGGCAACGTCAGCTCGCGCTGGAGTTCGGATCAGAAGGATGGCGACACCGCATCGATCACGGTCGACCTCGGCGCGCCGATGCCGATCAACCGCATGATCCTGCGTTGGGAAGCCGCATACGCCAGCTCGTATCGCATCGAAGTGTCGAACGACAACGTTCAGTACACGAAGGCCTACGAATCGGCGGCCGGCTTCAGCGGTGGCGTGGACGATTTCACGTTCCCGCTGGTGACCGCACGCTATGTCCGCATGGTCGGTCAGAAGCGCGCGAGCACCTATGGTTACTCGCTGTATGAAATCGAGGTCTACAACGTCCCGAACTGTAACGACGGCGGTCTCTATACCAACGAACGTTACACGGTGCTCAACCCGGGCGAAGCGCAGGACAAGGCCAGCACGCTGATCTGGAACCGCAAGCAGTACGCGACGACGGATCCGAACCACCAGTTCACGCAACTGTCCGCTGCCGACTACTGTGCTGCACAGGGCAAGCGCCTGCCGACGCGCGACGAAGCATTGTCGATCGCCGGCAACAACAGCGCCGCGTGCGCCTTCCCGGAAAAGTGGACGACGTGGACGTCGACGCTCCTCGCCACCGACCAGCGTCAGGCTTACCTGATCACGTCGGCCGGTGAAGATCGTCAGGGTCTGGTCGACAACGCCCCGGGCTGGGTGCTGTGCGTCTCGGGCACGGCACAGGTGACGGCCCCGACGGTGTCGGTGCAGCCGAGCGACGTGAGTGCGACGCGAGGTACGTCGGCGCACTTCGGCCTCGGTATCAACGGTTCGGCCCCGCTCACGTTCAAGTGGTATCGCGTGGCGAAGGCCGGTGAGACCTCGGATACGCTGGTCTACACGTCGTCGCAGCCGATCTACGACACGCCGGCGGTCAAGCAGGAAGATGACGGCACGCAGTACTACGTCATCGCCAGCAATGCCGCAGGCAGCGTCACGAGCCAGAAGTTCAAGCTCACGGTGACGGCGCCCCAGCAGGATCCGGGCGGCAACAACCCGCAAGTTCCGCCGCCGACGATCGTCACGCCCCCGGTGAGCCAGTCGGCTGCCATCGGCAAGACGGCAACGTTCACGGTGAGTGCTACCGGCAACGGCACGCTGTCGTACCAGTGGTATCGCGATGGCGCGCAGATCGACGGCGCCGTGTCGGCAAGCTACACCACGCCGGCCGTCAAGCTGGAGGACAACGGTGCGCAGTTCACCGTGCTCGTCAGCGCCGGCGGTGCAAGCAAGCTGAGCGACGGTGCAACGCTCAATGTCGTGGATGGCGTGCCGTCCAACGATACGAACCTTGCACTGGGCAAGACGGTGACGTCGACGCCTGTGGAAAATCCGGGCTTCGGCGCGGCAGCCAACGTGAACGATGGCAACATCGCGACGCGCTGGTCCTCGCTGTTCCAGGACAATCCGGATGCTGACAAGGCCAACATCACGATCGACCTCGGCAAGTCGCAGGCGGTCAATCTGGTGCGCCTGAAGTGGGAAGCCGCTTACGGCAAGCAGTACCTGATCCAGGTGTCGGACACCGGCAACGACGGTGACTGGAAGACGGTCTACACCCAGAACACGGGGCGTGGCGGTACGGAAAACCTGTCGTTCCAGACGGTCTCCGCACGCTATGTCCGCATGCAGGGTGTCAAGCGTCAAACGCAGTACGGCTTCTCGCTGTTCGAGTTCGAAGTCTATGGTCCACAGCTGAGCTTCGCTCAGCAGCCGCAGCCGCAATCCGTGCAAGTGGGCCAGCCGGCACACTTCACGGTGTCGGTGATCGGTGCGACGAACCTGTCGTACACGTGGTTCCGTAACGGCCAGCAGGTGGCGGTGACGGCCAACCCGTCGTACGACACGCCGGCCACGACGATGGACGACGATGGCGCGCAGTATGGTGTGGTGGCTGATGACGGTAACTCGAACATCACCAGCACGCCGGCGAAGCTGACGGTGACCCCGGCTACGGCCGGGGGTGGTAACAACGGCAACAACGGTGCCCCGCCGCAAGGCGGCACCGGTGATGGCGGTAATGGTGGAAACGGTAGCGACGGCAACAACGGCGCTACCGCCGTGAACCTGGCACTCGGCAAGCGCGTGTCGGCCAGCGGTGCAGAAAACCCGCAGGGTACGCCTGCGACCAACGCGGTCGACGGCAACGCCGACTCGCGCTGGTCGTCGGACTTCAACGACAACGCATGGATCGCCGTGGATCTGGGTGCCCCCACCCAGATTTCGGAAGTCCAGTTGCGTTGGGAGCGGGCTTACGGGACGGCGTACGAGATCCAGGTCTCGGATGACGGCAACACGTGGCGCAAGGTCGGCGGCCAGTCCGCCGGTCAGGGCGGCACGGAGCAGGTGTCGTTCACGCCGGTCACCACGCGCTTCGTGCGCATGGCCGGCAAGCAACGCGCCACGCCCTACGGCTACTCGCTGTTCGAGTTCGAAGTGTATGGCCCGGCAGGCGGTACCGTTCCGGTAACCAATCCGGCCACGGAAACCCCGTCTGACGGCAGCAGCAACGGCAACCTCGCGAAGGGCAAGTCCGCCTTTGCGAGCGGTGCCGAGAACGACGGCACGCCGGCACGTTTTGCGGTGGACGGTAACCAGGGTACGCGCTGGTCGTCGGACTTCAACGATGACGCGTGGCTCGCTGTCGATCTGGGCGCTTCGGTGCCGGTGTCGAAGGTGGTGCTGCGCTGGGAGCGTGCTTACGGTGCGGCTTACGAGATTCAGGTGTCGAACGACAACCAGAACTGGACGCGTGTGGCTTCGCAGCCGAACGGCCAGGGCGGTGTCGAAACGGTCTCGTTCGCAACCACGTCGGCGCGTTACGTGCGCATGGCGGGCGTCAAGCGCTCGTCGCAGTACGGTTATTCGCTGTTCGAGTTCGAAGTGTACGGCCCCACGGACGGCAGCACGCCGCCGCCTCCGCCGCCGTTGCCCGTTATCTCCGGCCAGCCGGCCAGTATCACGGTGCAGCAGGGGCAGACGGCTCACTTCGCCGTCGCGGTCGCCAACCCGGACGGGATGACTTATCGCTGGCGTCGTGGTGGTGACCTGATTCCGGGCGCCAACGCGTCGACGTACGACACGCAGCCCACGACGGCCGCCGACAACGGCGCGACGTTCACGGTCGACGTGACGAACTCGGCCGGTCAGACGGTGACCTCGTCGGCAGCAACGCTGACGGTGACGCCGCCGCCGGTGACGGGCGATCCGGGCAACACCAATCCGCCGGATGACGGCACCATCCCGAACTATCCGATCTATCCGAATCAAGTCGGCGTCGAACTTCGCAACAACACGAAGGGCGCATACACGGACGATCAGATCTACGTGGCGGTGATCGCGCACGATCCGGCAAACAACGGTCGGTTCGTGTATCTGAAGGCCGATGGCACGATCGTGCCGATGGCGGTCGAAGATAACGATGCGCCGGGGCACCTCACGAAGAACGGACAGAACTTCAGTAACTACTTCTTCACGCTGGCACAGGCGAAGCAGTTGAAGTTCCCGAAGATCTTCGGCGCTCGCGCGTTCGTGGCATTGGGTTCGCCGTTGTACATCAAGATCAACAAGGATGAGGCCGGCAATCTCGGCTTTGCAGGTCCCGACCTGCGCAACCCGACGGATCCCAACATCGATGTGCTTTTCGACTGGTATGAATTCACGTACGGCGACAACGGTATGTGGTTCAACAACACGCAGGTCGACCAGTTCGGCTTCCCGCTGACGGAAGACCTGTACGGCAGCAACCGCACGACGCACGTTCGCTCGGGTATCACCGAGTCGCGCGCTTCGATCTTCGCGGCGTACCAGAAGGAAGTGCCGGCCGAGTTCCAGCCGATCAACCCGTCGCCGCTGCGCATCGCCGCACCGAGCAAGGGTGGTTTCGACGCGGGACAACCGAACGGCAAGTACTTCGACGGGTACATCGACAGCATGTGGGAGTACTACCGTACGCACACGCTGACGCTGTTGATGTGGGGTAACGCCCGCAAGTTCGTCGGCCAGACGGTCGGCGACCAGCTGGTGTTCACCGAAGTCGATCAGGGCAATGGTGCCTTTGTGGGCGGCAAGTACTACGTGAACCATCCGAACACGCAGGACATGCTCGAAGCGAAGGGTCCGCTGGCCTCCGGTAATGCGACGGAGCTGGCGATCGAAGCGCAGGTGGCGGCCGCACTGAACCGCCACATCATGGAAGACGACACGCAGTGGGCAGCACCGTCGTCGACCTGGTATGCCAAGGCGCCTTACAACGCCTACGCGAAGTTCTGGCATGACCACAGCATCGATCGCAAGGCCTACGGTTTCTCGTACGACGACGTGTCGGACCAGAGTTCCACGCTGGTTTCGCCCACGCCGGAGCACCTGATTCTGGGGATCGGCTTCTGACGATTTGAGGTTTTGTAGCAAATAGACGACGGGATGCGCAGTCATGGCATCCCGTCGTTTTTTCTGTGAAACGCCCGTTTGCCGCATGGTCTGGTCATCTATACGTGGATGAGCCGTATTGCGGCCGGTATTGAAGGGAATTTGGAATGATTTCTATTCTTTCGATACACCGACTTGTGAATAATGCGAATCTTTCGGCCTGTTGCCGTGGTGGTGAGTGAACATGATGCAGTTCGAGCACGATTCGGGGTTTGCACGTTTGCTGCTCCCCATGCTGCCGAAGCTGTGGACGTTCGCGCTGCGGCTGACCGGCGATCGTCATGACGCCGAAGATCTCGTGCAACGCGCCTGCGTGCGTGCACTGGAGCGCGCCGACGCCCAATTGCGGCCCGACAGTGCGCCGCTGAACTGGCTCTACTCCATCGTCCATTCCCTCTGGCTCAACGAGCTGCGTGCGCGCAACGTGCGCAATCGCGGCGGTGTGGCCTGGGACGACGCGCTGCTCGAAAACATTGCCGACTCCGTGTCGGGATTGCCGGACGAGCACGTGGGACACCGCCAGATCGTGGACGCCGTCGAGCGCTTGCCCACGCCGCAGCGTGTGGCGTTGTTGCTCGTGGCCGTCGAAGGCTTCAGCTACCGCGAGGCCGCGCAGATTCTCGATGTTCCGGTCGCGACCGTCATGGGTCGCCTGTCCGCCGCCCGTCAGCGCCTCGGCGTGCAGTTCGATGTCGCGCCGCGCCGGCGCAGCGGCGTTGGCGTGGGTGAAACCCCCACGTAATGACGTAATGGTGATCACCGACCAGACCCTCCTGTCTTACGTGGATGGCAGCCTGAGCGACGATGTGAACGCGAAGGTCGAAGCTGCCATTGCCCGCTCGCCCGCCCTCGCGGCGCGCGTGGCGGCGTTGCGCGCGTCCGATCTGCCGTTTCGCGCCGCGTATGACGACTGTTTTTCCGAGCCGGTACCGCCCGAACTCGTGTCGACGTTGCGCACGCTGGTGCGCGGACGCACGACGCTCGACGTTCCCTCCCATGTAGCCAGTGCCAACGACGCACGCTTTGCGCGTGCGCGGCATCGCGTACACGTGCGCAGCCGCAGTGCGGTGCCGCGTCGCAGCTCGCTCGAGCGCGAGCGCAATGGCGGCGAGCGTAGCGGGGCGACCGCACGTCGGCGTCCGGGCGCCATCTGGTGGCAGATCGGTGGCTTCTCGGCCGGTGCGATGGCGTTTGCCGTACTCGTGGCCAGCGCCGGTGCGCGCTTCATGACCGACGGGCCGGCACCGACCCCGTTGCCGCTCGCCCGGGCAATGGTGGCGGCCGGTAATCTGGACGTCGACAGTGTCGTGGCGTCGCCGCCGGAAGCCCCCAACGTGTGGCATGGCTCGTACGAGCCGTGGGTGCGGGCGTTCGTGTCTTATCAGACGCTGATTGCCCGTGCGACGCTCGACCCGCTCGACGACGAGCCGGCCGAGGCGATTGCCACGGTGCGTGCGATCCGTCATCGCGACGACATACCGCTGATCGTGCCCGATCTGCGTCGCGCGAACATGGAGTTCAAGCGCCTGCAACGGTTGCAGTTCGACGGCCGGGCCGTCGTGCAGATTGCCTATCTGCCGCGCGAGGGGCCCCCGGTGGCGCTGTATGTCGTCAAGGACACGCGTCTGGATCATGGGCCTTCCGCACAGGTCATTCCCCCGATGGACACGGTGACGTGGCGTCGCGATGGGCAGATGTTCGCTTTGGTCGCTCCCTCCGGGTCGAGCGATCTCCTGCCGATCGCCCGGGCGCTCGCCAACGACGTCGTGCCGGTGCTCTACGACGGTGGCGCGACGCCGCCGGGTCTGCAAGCCGGTGGTGTCTTGCAGCCGTTCACCGATGCGATGGCAGATTCCCCCCTTTCTCCGACATATGAATCTCGTTGATTTTTCTTCCCCCGCATTTTTCGACAATCCCTATCCCGTCTACGAACGTTTGCGCCAGGCTGGCGATCTGGTCCCCATCGGCCCCTCGCTGATGATGACGGGGCGCTACGATCTGATCGAAGCGCTGCTGCACGATCGCCGCATGGGCAAGGCCTACATGCCGAGCGTGATCGCCCGGTACGGCCCGCTCGCGACGGAACAGCCGGTGTTTCGCGCGATCAGCCGCATGTTCCTGATGGCGAACCCGCCGGAGCACACGCGTTTGCGCACGCTGTTGATGCATTCGTTCAATGCACGGCGTATCGAAGACCTGTCGAGCGACATGCACGAGCAGGCCGCGCGTCTCATCGAGGCGATGCCCGCGACGGGGCCGGTTGATCTCATGTCGTCTTACTGCACGCCGCTGCCGTTGCGCATCATCTGCCGCATGCTCGACGTGCCCATCGAAGACGGTCAGGTGCTCGGCGAAAGCGCCGCGGCGCTGGTGCGCGCGTTCGATCTGGCGCCGCTCGACGAAGCCGGGCTGGCGCAGGCCAACAAGGGCGCCGTCACGCTCGAATCGTATTTCGACCGGCTGTTGCGCGTGCGCCGCCGGGAGCCGGGCGACGACCTGCTCTCCGCGCTGATCGTGGCGACGAGCGGCGAGGGCGGTCTGTCCGACGAGGAGATCGTCGCCAACATGTTGCTGCTGTTCGTCGCGGGCCATGAAACCACGTCGAACATGCTCGGCAACGCGCTGATTCACCTCTACCGCGATCCGGCCCAATGGCAGGCGCTGCGCAGCGATCCGTCGCTCACGCAGGCGGCCGTGGTCGAGGCAATGCGCTTCGACAGTTCGGTGCAGATGGTGGCCCGCACGGCGCTCTCGCCGGTGCGCGTCGGGGATGTCGCCATCGAGACCGGCACGACGGTGTTCATGCTGCTGGGCGCGGCCAACCGGGATCCGGCCAGATTCGAGGACCCGGATCGCTTCGACATCCGTCGCGAGAATCACGGTCGACTGATCTCGTTCAGCGCCGGCATTCACCACTGTCTCGGCGCGCGGCTCGCGACGGCGACGCTGCAAATCGCGCTCGACAAGCTGCTCGGCAGCTTCCCGAAGCTCGAGATCACCGGGCTCGACGACCTGCGCTGGCATCGTCGTCACAGCCTGCGCGGCGTGGCATCGCTGATGGCGAACTACTGATCGATCGACGGCGACGCCGCGTGGCGTCGCGTCACGTCGCCACTGACCCGGCTTTAAAACGAATCGGCCCGTCACGCATTGTCGTGACGGGCCGATTCGTTTTGACGGGGGGCACGCTGACGCGCTTACCCGGTCTTCCCGGGATGACCGGGACTCACTGGTCGATATGCGAGGGGGCGTCGGTGTCGTACACGGCATAGAGCTTGGTGTAGCCCTTGGACTCGAACACGCCGGTCCAGCCCTTGGGGAGCGTAACGGCTTCACCGGGGCCCGCCTCGACGACCGTGCCGTCGCTCGACGTGAACTTCGCACCGCCGGTAAGGAAGACGAGCAATTCGGTGTACGGATAGCCGGGGGCCGAACGAATCTCCTCGCGCACCGGACCGGACTTGAACACGCCGGTCTGGAATGCCTTGTCGGGCGAGGTGAAGGTGGTCACATCGACGGTGTCGTTGCCGTCTTCATTCTCGTGCACGGCATCGGCGCGGTCGAACACCGGCCCCGCCAACTCCTGCTTGTTCACCTTGATGGGGTGCAGCGGTTGCGCGACGGCGCCGCCCGCGTACAGAGCGAGCGTCATCAACGCGGCGGCCGCCAGGGATCGATTGGATCGATAAGGGCGGCGGGTTGGATGGGAACTGCGTTGCAGCATTGTCGTCGTCTCTATTGTCTCTATTGTCGTGCGTGCGCCCGAGCCTGCTCCCGGCGGCCGCGAGCGTGGGCCGTGCGGCCGGGCGAGAGCATATCAATCGCGCGGGGCTTCAGGCAAGGCTTGCACGCGCGGGGCCGCTCGCGTGATCCGGCGCGGGCGCGCGCCAAGGCAGTAGCCTCCGCCGTACACCGCACGCAGCACGAGACCGTGCTCGCCGCGCAGACCGAGGCGATTGCGCAGGAGATAGACGTGCTGTTCGATGCTGCGCGCGGCGGCGGCTTCGTCGCTGCGCCAGATCAGCGACGCGATGCGGGCACGGCTCACGCGCATGTCCGGCGCCGAGAACAGCAGCCACGCGAGTGCAAACTCGCGCGCCGTGAGCTCGACTTCGATGCCGTTCACCGCAACGGTGTCGCGGCCCCGGTCGAGCTGGTAGGCGCCGACTTCCAGCAGGTCGTCGCTGCGGGCCGCGTTGGCTGAGGCGCGTCGGTGGAGCGTCGTGGCCAGGCGGATCTGCAACTCGGCCACGTCGACGGGGAACGGCAGCACGTCGTCGCACCCGGCGCGAAACGACAGGTCGAGCATCCACGAGGGTGTGCCGAAACCGATGACCGGCGCACCGGCACTGCGCGTGCCCCGACGGCGGGCGAGTACGCCCTGCAAGTCCAGAGGGCCGAGCGCCGCATCGACGAGCACCGCCGAATACGGAATGCGCGAGGCAGCCACAAGATACTGGGCGGCGTCGTCGAATCGCTGACAGTCGCCGTCGGCGCTGAGGCGGTTGCGAATGGCGTCGTAGAGCCCGATGTCTGACGTTAGAACTGCAAACTTCACTTCATGCTCCTATTGCCGAACTCGAATTCGTTGTTTCATGCATCTGGCGCGCCCGAAAGAGAAATTGTCGGGTTTCGCGTTGTCATGCTTAAAACACTTCAGTCCGCCAAAAGAAACTTGAGGATTTTGCATCGACCTGTTGAAAGCCTATCGTAATTGATAGGGGTGCTAGTTGACGGATTCTGATAATCCTGCGCCCAACTTTGGTGCGACCTTGCGTTCGCCGCGTCAGTCGTCGAGCAGCGCGATCATGCGCTGCTTCGTGTAGTCGACGAACGCCTGCGCGAGTCGCGACGGCGGGTGCTGCGTCGAGGTGACGAGCGAGAAGCCCGACATGACCACAGGCTCGAAGGGTTTGACGATGACGCGTCCGGCGGCGTAGCGCGCCGTGACCTGATCGATGATCGCCACGCCCGCCCCATGCTGCACCAGCACGCAGATGGCTGCCGACAACTGCGACTCCGCGCTCATCACCCGGTCGATCTGCCGCTCCGCGAAGAGCCGGTCGATGTACATCCGGTTATCGAATTCCTTCGGGTAGGAGATGAACGACTCGCCGCTCAGATCCTCTGGGCGGATCACGTCGCGGTCCGCAAGCCGATGACCGAGCGGCAGGATGCACCGCATCGGGGCGCGATGCAGCGTTTCTACATCCACGCCCGCATGCGTGAGGGGGTGCGCGATGAAACCGACGTCGCAGCGTCGGCCCACCACCATATCGACCACGATGCTCGACGCATGAATCAGCAGCGTCGTGCTGATGCCCGGATGCTCCCGCATGAAGCCGGTCAGCGTCGTCGGCAGGAACTCCAGTGCGAGCGCGGGCGCTCCGGCGATGTGCAGCGAGCCGCGCCGTAACGACTTGATCTGCTCTGCCGTCTGCGCAATGCGGTCGATGCCCGCAAACGAGCGCTCCACCTCTTCGAACAGGACCATCGCCTCGGGCGTCGGATTGAGCCGACCGTTGCTTCTGTCGAATAAGGAAAACCCTACGTCGGCTTCCAGATCGTTGATCAGGCGCGTGACCGCCGGCTGCGAAATGTGAAGCATGTCCGCCGCGCGGGTGACCGTCTGGCGCAGGATCAGCGCACGAAATGCCTCCAACTGCCGGATCTTCATCGAAGCCTCGTCTCCCTGCGCCATAACATTTGCGTATGGCGGAGCAAAAAAATGTGATTTGACCCTGCGTGTGTCGAAAATGACCCTACGAAAACCACGCAATAGTTTGATTTTTTTTCGTAATGCCGGGCCATAACATCACATAACACTGCATCACGCAAGGAGCTTCCCGATGAAGACTGTCGTTCCCCAAACGTTTCGCAAGCTAGGTCGCACCGCTGTCGTTTGCGCTGCTGCCGGTCTCGTTTTTGGCGCTACCGCTGCGCACGCCGACACCACGCTGTACGTCGGCGCCTATGGCGGGTCGTTCGAGCAGATGCTCAAGAAAGACGTCATTCCTGGCTTCGAACGGGCCAATCCGGGCACCAAGGTAGTGATCGTGCCGGGTGATTCGACGACGACGCTCGCGAAGCTTCAGGCGCAAAAGGGCAAGGCCGGTATGGACGTGGTCTTCCTCGATGACGGTCCGATGTATCAGGCCATTCAGATGGGCTTCTGCGGCAAGCTTGCCGACGCGCCGGTCTATCAGGATCTGTACGACATCGCGAAGTTCAAGAACGGTAACGCCGTGGCGGCCGGGCTGATCGCCACGGGTATCGCCTACAACACGCGTCTGTTCCAGGCCAAGGGCTGGCCGGCACCGACGTCGTGGAAGGAACTGTCGGACCCGAAGTACAAGGGCAAGCTCGTGATGCCGAGCATCAAGAACACCTACGGTCTGCATGCCTTGCTCGTCGAGTCGAAGCTCAACGGCGGCAGCGACGCGAACATCGATCCGGGCTTCAAGGAGATGGAGAAGATCGCGCCGAACGTGCTGTCGTTCGATCCGTCGCCGGGCAAGATCGCCGAGCTGTTCCAGGCCGATGAAGTCGCGATCGCCGTGTGGGGCAATGGCCGCGTGCAGGCGCTGCGTCAGCAGGGCATTCCGGTCGAATTCGTCTATCCGAAGGAAGGCGCAGTCGCGCTCGGCATGGGCATGTGTGCAGTCGACAAGTCGGCCAACGACGCGCTCGCCCAGAAGTTCATCCAGATGATCCTCTCGCCGCAGACGCAGGCCGTGCTGGCGGAAAGCCAGGGCGTCGCACCGTCGAACAAGAAGACGCAACTGTCGATGGCCGTGGCCGCACGTGTGCCGTCGCCGGCGCAGATCGACAAGCTCGTGCGTGTCGACTGGGACGTGGTGAACGCCAAGCGCGCCGACTGGACGCAGCGCTGGAATCGCCAGATCGAGCGTTGAGTCGTTGGTTGAGCCTTCATTTGAGCGTCCGTTGGAGAACACAAGCGTCATGAGCACCCGCACCCCCACGAGCACACCCGCGACGACTCCCTATCTGCGCGTCGAACAACTCGGCAAACGCTTCGGCGACACCGTCGCCGTCGAGGGCGTCGATCTCTCGATCGCGCAGGGCGAGTTCATCTCCCTGCTGGGGCCGTCCGGCTGCGGCAAGACGACCACGTTGCAGATGATTGCCGGCTTCGTGACACCGACGTCCGGCCGGATTCTGCTCGAAGGCCGCGATCTGACGCCGGTGCCGCCGGAAAAGCGCGGGCTCGGGATCGTCTTCCAGAGCTACGCGCTGTTTCCGCACATGACCGTGGCGCAGAACGTGGCGTTCGGTCTGGACATGCGGCGCGTCGATCCCGGCGAGAAGCAACGCCGGGTGAAGGACGCGCTGGAGCTGGTGCACCTCGGCCAGCACGCACAACGCTATCCGCGCGAACTCTCGGGCGGGCAGCGTCAGCGTGTGGCACTGGCGCGCGCGATGGTCATCGCGCCGCCGGTCCTGTTGCTCGACGAACCGCTCTCGAACCTCGACGCGAAGCTGCGCGAACAGATGCAGGACGAGTTGCGCGCGATTCAGCGCAAGGTCGGCACGACCACCATCATGGTCACGCACGATCAGGCCGAAGCGCTCGCCATCAGCGACCGGGTGGTGTTGCTCAACGCCGGGCGTGTGGTGCGCATCGATACGCCGCACGACGTGTACGAAGACCCGCGCGCCACGTTTGCGGCGAGCTTCATCGGGCAGACCAATCTCATCACCGGTCAGCTCGACGTGCGCGGCGGTGTGGCGTTGCTCGAAGTGCAGGGGCTGCGGCTGGTGCTGTCGCCTGCGCAGGCGGGGCTCGCGTCGGCGGAGGCAGCCAATGCGTCCAATGCTGCCGTCACGTTCTGTCTGCGTCCTGAGCGAATCCGGCTGACGTCGGCCGCTGCCGGGCGCGTGCCGGGGCGGGTCGCACAGCGCAGCTTCCACGGCAATCACTGGTTGCTCACCGTGTCGACCGCGCTGGGCGATTTGCGCGTACTCGTGTCGAACGACGGCGTGGTCGCCGCCAACGACGGCGATGCCGTCGGGCTCGACTGGGCCGACGACGCCCTGCGTCTGGTACAGGAGAGCGCATGAACGCCGCGACGTCCACGCCACCCGGCGCGAGCGCCGTGCAAGCGGTGAAGCCGTCGACGGCGGTCTCCCCGGAGATCGCCAGCCAGCGCCGTGCCGCCTGGACGCTGGTCATGCCGGCCACGCTGTATTTCCTCGTCTTGCTCGCCGTTCCGCTCGTCCTGACCTTCGTGCTGAGCCTGCATGGCTTCGATCCGAATTCGGGCGGCATTTTGCCGACGGTGTCGTTGCAGCATTACCTCGACATCGTCACGGACAGCTACTTCTACGAGATCTTCCTGCGCACGTTGCTGTTGTCGGTCGGCGTCACGCTGCTGTGCGTGCTCGTCGGCGTGCCGGAGGCGTATTTCCTGTTCCGCATGCGTGACCCGTGGCGCTCGCTGTGCCTGGTGCTCGTGCTCGGCCCTCTGCTGATTTCGGTCGTCGTTCGCACGCTCGGCTGGTCGATCCTGCTCGGCCGTGAAGGGCTCATCAATACGGTGCTCACGAAGCTCGGTCTCATCGATCATCCGTTGCAGATGCTGTTCACGATGGGCGCAGTCACGGTGGCGCTGGTGCATGTGCTGGTGCCGCTGATGGTGCTCTCGGTGTGGACGTCGCTCACGCGGCTCGACCCGGCTGTGGCTCATGCCGCACGCTCGCTCGGTGCGGGGCGCGCGACGGTGATGTGGCGAGTGGTGTTGCCGCAGATCACGCCGGGCATTCTTTCGGGCAGCCTGATCGTGTTCGCCTTGACGGCAAGTGCGTTTGCCACGCCGGCACTGATCGGTGGCCGTCGTCTGAAGGTCGTGGCGACCACGGCGTACGACGAATTCCTCGGCACGCTGAACTGGCCGCTGGGCGCGGCGATCGCCATCGTGCTGCTGATCGTCAACGTGCTCATCATCAGCGGTTACAACCGCGCACTCGAGAAGCGCTTTACGCGCCGTCTCGGCTGACGGGAGGCCCTCACATGTCTTCGCAAGATTCTCAGTACGATCGCAACGGCTTCGGCGCGCTCGTGTTCCATGGGGTGTTTCTCGTCTTCATCCTCGCGCCGCTGGTCGTCGTGTGCCTGGTGGCCTTCACGCCGGACAACTTCCTCTCGATTCCAACGCAGCACTTCTCGCTGCGCTGGTTCAAGTCGCTCATGGGCGATGAGGACTTCCAGTCGGCATTGCGCACCAGCCTCTGGCTGGGTGTGATGTCCGCCACGGTGTCGACGGTGCTGGCCGTGCCTACCGCGATGGGGCTCGCGCGCTATCGCTTTCCGGGGCGTGACGCGATCAACTCGTTCCTGCTCTCGCCGCTGATGATTCCGCCGGTGGTGCTGGGTATCGCCTTCCTGCGGCTGTTCACGCTGCTCGACATGGGCGGCTCGTTCGAAAGTCTGGTCGCCTGTCACGCGTTGCTCATCTTCCCGTATGCCTTGCGTCTGATCATGGCGGCGCTCGTCGGTCAGGCGGATGAAGGCGAACGGGCGGCGCGCTCGCTCGGCGCGGGGCGCTGGACGACCTTCCGCCGGATCACGCTGCCGGCGATCCTGCCGGGCGTGGCGGGCGGCTGGGTGCTGGCGTTCATCAACAGTTTCGACGAACTCACGGCGACGATCTTCGTGACCTCGCCCGAGACGATCACGCTGCCGGTGCGCATCTACATGAACATGAGCGAGACGGTAGACCCGAGCGTGGCGGCGATTTCGACGCTGCTCATCGGCCTGACGCTCGCCGTGATGCTGGTGCTCGATCGCATCTACGGATTGAACAAAGTTCTGGTTGGAAATCACTAAAACATGCAAAAGACATACGATATCGCCGTCATCGGCGGTGGCCTCGTCGGCATGGCGATTGCCTACGGGCTCGCCAAGCGCGGACAACGCGTCGTCGTTTGCGATGGCGAAGACAACTCGCTGCGAGCCGCTCGCGGCAACTTCGGGTTGGTCTGGGTGCAGGGCAAGGGAGGCACCTGCACCAACTATGCACGCTGGTCGCTGCACTCGGCGAACACGTGGCAGGGCATGGCCGATGAGCTGTTTGCACGTACCGGTGTGGACGTCGGCTTTCAACGGCCGGGCGGCTTCAACATCGCGCAGACCGCCGAGGAGCTTGCTGTGAAGGTCGAGAGCATGCGCAAGCTCAAGGAAGCCGAGCCTGCGCTCGTCTATGAAGTGCTCGATCACGATGCACTCGCCGAGCGTCTGCCGGCCATCGGCCCTGACGTGCACGGCGCGATCTATTCCCCTAACGACGGCCACGTGAGCCCGCTGTACACGCTGCGCGCGCTGTTCGCCGCATTCGAGCAGGCGGGCGGCGAGTATGCGCCCAACGGCCGTGTGACCGACATCCGTCATCTGGGCAATGCCTTTCGCGTCAGCATGGGCGACGTGTCGTTCGAAGCCGGCCGCGTGGTACTTGCCGCCGGGCTGGGCAATCGCGATCTCGCACCGATGGTCGGCCTCAATGCCCCCGTCAAGCCGCTGCGCGGGCAGATTCTCGTGACCGAGCGTGTCAAACCGTTTCTCGACTATCCGACCATCTATGTGCGTCAGACCGTTGAAGGCTCCGTCATGCTCGGCGACTCGGCCGAAGACGTGGGCTTTAACGATGGCGTGACGCCGGACGTACTCGCCGACATCGCGCGGCGCGGCATTGCACCGTTCCCCATTCTCAAGAATGTGCGCGTGGTGCGCGCGTGGGGCGCGTTGCGCGTGATGACCGCCGACGGTCTGCCGATCTACGAGGAATCGGAAGCCTGTCCGGGCGCGTTCCTCGCGACCTGCCACAGCGGCGTGACGCTCGCCGCTGCGCATTGTGAAACCATCGCGCCGTGGATTCTCGGCGCCGAACGCCCCGCGCTTCTGGATCATTTCTATGCCAAACGTTTCGCTGCTTAAGTCGCTGGCGCGCAAGGATGGCGCGACGGTGCGGATGTTTATCGAAGGGACGCCGGTCGATGTGCCGACGGACATGAACGTGGCGGCAGCCTTGCTCTTCGCAGGCGTGACGGCATGCCGCACGACGCCCGTGACCGGCAGCGATCGCGCGCCGTTTTGCATGATGGGCGTGTGTTTCGACTGTCTCGTGGAGATCGACGGGGTGCCGAACCGGCAGGGGTGCATGACGCCCGTGCGCGAGGGAATGCAGGTACGTCGCATGGATGGCGCAAGGAGTCTGGCATGAGCACGAAACACGTGGATTTGTTGGTCGTCGGCGCCGGACCTGCGGGACTGGCGGCGGCGCTCGAAGCGAAGCGCCATGGACTGGAGCCGCTGGTCGTCGATGAAAACGCGCTGCCCGGCGGTCAGATTTACCGCAGCGTGAGCCGCTCGCCGCTCGCTGATCCGGGCGTGCTCGGGCCGGATTATCTGCGCGGACGTGCGCTCGTCGACGCGTTCACCGAGGCGAACATCGCCTACTGGCCGCAAACGCTCGCCTGGCAGATCGGCACGGACAAGCGTGTCTCGGTCACCCGCCAGAGCGCAGGCGGCGGCACGCTGCAAATCGAAGCGGGCGCGATCGTGCTCGCGAGCGGCGCACAGGAGCGTCCGTTCCCGATTCCGGGATGGACGTTGCCCGGCGTGATGGGGGTCGGGGCGGCGCAGACGTTGCTCAAGGCCTCGGCGCTGGTGCCGGATACCCCGGCCGTGCTGGCGGGCTGCGGCCCGTTGCTCTATCTGTTTGCGTGGCAGCTCATCAATGCCGGCGTGCCGGTGCGGGCGATTCTCGACACGGCCGAGGCGAGCGCGCGCCGCGAAGCGCTGCGTCACGCAGGCGGCGCCTTGCGCGCGCCGTCTTATCTGCTCAAGGGCTTCAAGTTGCTGAGCACGATTCGCGCGGCAGGCGTACAGCACGTCAAGCACGTGTCGTCGTTGCGCGTGCTCGGCAAAGCGCAGGCAGAAGCCATCGAATATGTCGTGGACGGCAAGACGCAGCGCATCGATACGGCCCTGGTGTTGCTGCATCAGGGCGTAATTCCCAATACGCAGGTCACGCGCTCGATCGGTTGCGATCACGAGTGGGACGAGGCACAGCTGTGCTGGCGTCCGAAGACCGATAGCTGGGGCGAGACCAGTGTCCCGGGAATCTTCGTCGCAGGCGACGGCGCGGGCATCGGCGGGGCATTGGCGGCGGAGCCGTCAGGGCGTCTCGCCGCCGCTCAGGCCGCCGCGAAGCTGGGCAGGCTCGATGCCGCCAAGCGCGACTCGCGGGCGTTGTCGCTGCGTCGCGAACTGGCCTCGCATACGTCGATCCGTCCGTTCCTCGACGCGCTGTATCGACCGGCCGACGGCTTTCGCGCGCCGGCTGACGACAGCACCATCGTGTGCCGCTGCGAAGAGGTCACGGCAGGCGACGTGCGCCGCATGGCCGGTCTGGGGTGCGTCGGACCGAACCAGACGAAGACCTTCTCGCGCTGTGGCATGGGCCCGTGTCAGGGCCGGTTCTGCGGCATGACCGTGGCCGAATTGCTCGCGCAGGCGCAAGACTGCCCGGTGCCGGAAGTCGGCTACTACCGCATCCGTCCGCCGATCAAGCCGGTCACGCTGGGTGAGCTGGCGTCGGCGATCGAAGCGCCCGAATTCCTGAGTGAACGCGCAGGTTTCCCCAAGTAGGTGAGACGGCAAACGCCTGTCATCTACTCTTTTTATTCCTTTTGGAGACGTGGTAATGAGCGATATTCAACGTCATCACACGAATGCACGGATGAGCCGTGTGGTGGTGCATAACGGAACGGTCTACATCGGTGGCCAGACCGCCGACGACCGTAGTCAGGACATCACGGGTCAGACGCAGCAGGTGCTGGCGAAGATCGACGGCTATCTGAAGGACGCCGGCATCGACAAGTCGCGACTGTTGTCTGCACAAGTGTGGCTCAAGAATATCGAGTCGGACTTCGCCGGGATGAACGCCGTGTGGGACGCCTGGACGAGCCCGGGCAACACCCCGACGCGCGCGACGGTCGAGTCGAAGCTGGCCGCGCCGGACCTGCTCGTCGAAATCGCCGTGATCGCTGCGGCGAAATAATCGGTCGCGCATCGGCAGTACGCAAGACCCTGGGCCCGCAGATTGACTGCGGGCCTTTTTCATCGGGCGCAGCCGCATCGTGGCGCGATCACCGCCCGAACTCGATGAAAGGGTCAACGCACTGGTGAATTTAATGATTCCAATGAGCGTCGCGATGTACGGCTGGAAGTCAGCGAGCGCAGGCATAATGCGCGAGCCGGTACATTATCGGTAGCAAGTCGGCACATTTATCTCATTTTTCGAGCGAATTCGGCACGAACTACCGTGTAGCCGCCGAAAGCTCAGGCGACATGACGGATCCATCGACAGACCAGCCCACGCGTACTCAGGCCCAGAAGGCGCGAGACTTCTCGCGCCATGTGCTGGGGCTGCGCAGTCTGGGATGTGTCCTGAGCGCTATCGCGGTATTCACGGCCATCCAGCGTGCCGGTGCGTCGCACGTCGGCTATGGGATCTGGGCGCTCAACGCGTTTCTCTGGCCTGCGTTCGCCCACGTCATCGCCATGGCGTCGCCCGATCCGGTCAAGGCCGAGCGGCGCAATCTGTTGTGCGATTCAGCCTTCGGCGGCGGCTGGGTGGTCGCCATGCAGTTCAGCGGTGTGCCATCTGCCGTTCTGGTGTCGGTGCTCCTCATGCACAACGCGTCCATTGGCGGGTACCGGATGTTGCGCGACGGCCTTCTGGCACTGATCGTCGGTGCGCTGCTGACCGGCACCGTGCTCGGCTTCACGGTGCAGACCAGCATTGAGCTCCGGGAGTTGGTCGCGAGTCTGCCGCTGCTGCTGATCTACCCGACGCTTGTCGGACTCGCGAGTTTTCGTCTGGCGAAGCGCTTGTCGAAAAGCGAGCGCACGCTGCGCCGCATCAGCGATCAGGACGATCTGACGTCGCTGCTCAACCGCCGATCCTGGATGCGTGCGCTCACGAGCTGCTTTGCGGACAAGCGACTGGGACGCACGGGCACCGCGAGCATCGCACTCATCGATATCGACGGTTTCAAGGAAATCAACGACCTGCACGGCCATCTTCAGGGCGACTCGCTGATCCGGATTCTGTCGGATGTCCTCTCGACCGAACTGGGCAGTCATGACGTCATCGGTCGATATGGCGGTGACGAATTCTGCGTACTGTTCGACGGGCAATCCGCCGAAAAGGCACGCCGCAAGCTGGAGAAGGTCTGCGCTGTGTTTTCGGATGCGACACAAGGGCTCGACGCGTCACGCAATGTGACGCTGAGCGTCGGGGTGGCGAACTACACGGTGAATCTTGTGTCACCGACGTCGTGGCTGGCCATGGCCGATCACGCGTTGTACACCGCCAAGCGCTCGGGGAAGGACCGGATCGTCATTGCCGATATCGACGGTGGTTTCGAAGGCGTGGTGCTCCGCTGACAGCGGTGCCGTGCCGGGACACCGCGATTGACCCCGTCAAGCGGGGAGCACGACGACGGCATGCCGACGCCGTTCCTCGCCCCATCTGCGTGTTCACCTGAGGGCAACTTTCGAATCCGGTCGTGGTGCTTTTGATTGACGGATCACGAGTCGTAGTGATTCGGAAGTTTCTGTAACTCTTGTCGCGTGTTCTTCCGCATCATGAAGCCTCGCCCCGTGGGGGCTTTTCTTCAGAGGAGGCATGGAATGACTGCGACACGTGTGGACTACCAGCGCTGGATCTCGCTCAGACAGCGGGTGCCCGCTAACGAGTACCCGGTGCATCCGCTTCCCGAGAAACTACCGCGCCGCGGCTACGTCGTCTGGTTCTACTTTCGGAACGAGTTCTTCGGTTCGCAGTACGACCCAAAGTTGAATATCTATGTGAGCGATCACGTCAAGAATCCGTGGGAAGCGGCCTTTCTCGAAACGAAGACCGAGGCGCTGGACATCGCGCGACGCATGATTTGTCCCTGTCTGGTGCTGTTTGCCGCCGGCCCGCTCGGCCCGGTGACCGCTGTGGCCTGAGGGTTGAGGCTTGAGCGTTGAGGCCTGACAGGCAGCAGGGCAGGCGGTCGATGCGCCGACGCCCGCCCTCAACGCGCGTCATTCACGCAGGTCTTTCTGGCCTTTGACGCGAACGCGAGCGACTGGCAACACCGACGGCCCTACGCCGCCGCACCACGCGCCAGTCGCTGTGCCAGCGCCGCTTTCACCTCGGGCCATTCGTCGTCGATGATGCTGAATCGCACCGAATTCCGCTTGCGGCCATCCGGCATGATGCGTTCATGCCGGACAATGCCTTCCTGTTTCGCGCCGATGCGCAAAATCGCGGCGCGCGATTTCTCGTTGAGCTCATCCGTCGTGAATTGCACGCGCACGCAACGCATCGTCTCGAACGCGTAGGTCAGCAGCAAGGACTTGGCCTCGGTGTTGATGCTGGAGCGCTGTGCCGACGCACTGACCCATGTGTGCCCGATTTCCTGCTTACGGTTCACAAGGTCCACTTTCCAGAATCGGGTGTGGCCGACGACCTTGCCGGTGGCCGTGGAGACGATAACGAAGGGGATGACGGTGCCGTCGTCGCGGCCCTTCAACGCCTTGTCGATGTAGGCGTCGACGGTGTCGGCGTTCGGCACGACCGTCACTTTCAGATTCCAGAGTTCACCATCTGCTGCGGCTGCGACGAGGTCCGGCGCGTGATGCCGTTCGAGGGGACGGAGTTCGACGCTGCTGCCGAGCAGCGTGGGCCGGAAATCGACGGCCGGGGAGGCAAGGGTGGACATGGGACGGGCGGTTGGGGTGATGAGGCCTACATGCCGAATTCGCGTAGGCCTTCGAGATCGAGAATCGTCAACACCCCGTAGTCTACCTTCACCAGCCCGGCCTGCTCCAGCACCTTGAGCGCGAGGTTCACGCGTTGCCGCGACACGCCGGCGAGATAGCTCAGCTCCTCCTGCGAAATCTGTACAGTGTTGTCGTCCGACGGATAAAGGTTCGGATTGAACATGGACGACAGCGAGCGTGCCACGCGGGCGTCCGTATCGAGCAGACGTTCGTGTTCGACCGCCGCGATGAACTGTCCCAATCGCTCATTGAGTTGCAGCGTGAGAAAGCGATTGAACGGGATGCTGGTGTCGAGCAGCCAGTCGAACGTTGCGATCGGCATATGCGCGAGGACCGAATCGCGCAACGCCATCACGTCGTATTTGCGAATCTCGTGCTTGAGCACGGACCCTTCGCCGAACCACGCCCCGGCCGGCACGCCGGTAAAGGTCACGGACTTGCCGCTCGCCGAGGCCGTCGTAATCTTCACGAGCCCTTCGATCACGCCGAACCAGGCGTGCGTCGGGTCGCCCTTGCGGCACACGTAACCGCCGTTTTCGACCGGGCGCACCTGGATTTCCGCCATCACGCGCGCGCGTTGTTCCGGTGTCAGTCCTTGCGCCCACACGCTGCGCTGCAACAAGCTTTCGAGCGACATATAGGGACTTTCCCTTGATTGTCATCCTGGTGACAAACCCGCCGTGAGCCATGCGGTATCTTGGCCCTGCCTGGTAAGCGAGACAAGCATTCATGGCGCTCTGAAACGGCGCCGAAACACAAGTATAGAAGCTGAAATTTACCCGGCATATCGGTAGTCGCCGTAGTCGCTTGTTGATGGCATTTGCTTTAGCTCTGTATGCGCTGTACGCGCTGTATGGCATTCCAAATCAAAAAATAGCGTCGGACGAAGACGCTGCGAGCCACAAGTCGCGTGCCGCAAGCACGCGAGCCGACCGAGCCACGCCACTCCCCCTCGACCGACGTCGAAATGTGGCGAGACACAGGAGACTGGCATGCAGGAGCGGACTACCTTCCCGCGATTGTTGCTGGCGCATGCCGCGACACGGGGCGCCCGCACGGCGTATCGGGAAAAGGATCTCGGGATCTGGCAAAGCTGGAGCTGGCAGGAGGCTGCGCAGGAAGTGCGCATGCTCGCCTGTGCGCTCGCGGCTGCCGGGTTCAAACGGGGTGACAATCTGGCCATCGTCGGTAACAACCGCGTACGACTGTACTGGGCGATGACGGCCGCGCAGGCGCTCGGCGGTGTCGCCGTGCCGCTGTATCAGGACGCCGTTGCCGCTGAAATGGCGCACGTGCTCGAAGACGCGGAGATCGACTTCGTCATCGTCGAAGATCAGGAGCAGGTCGACAAGATGCTGGAGCTGCGCGAGCAGGTGTCGCGGCTGTCGCACATCATCTTCGAAGATCCGCGCGGTCTGCGTAACTACCACGCCGCGGGCTTGCAGTCGTACGATGCCGCCCTGGAGCAGGGGCGCACGTTCGACGCGAAGCATCCGCGGTATTTCGACGACGCCGTAGCCGGTGTGGACCCCGACGATACGGCCACCATCCTCTACACCTCAGGCACGACGGGCAAACCCAAAGGCGTGTGCCACTCTCACGCGGGGCTGATCGGCGCGGCGTATCACGGCAGCACCTTCGACCGGCTCGGCCCGGGCGACGAAGTGCTGTCCTATCTGCCGATGGCCTGGGTCGGCGACCACCTCTTTTCCTACGCACAGGCGCTCGTGGCGGGCTTCACCGTGAACTGCCCCGAATCGCCCGACACGATTTCGACGGATATGCGCGAAATCGGCCCCACCTACTACTTCGCGCCGCCGCGTGTGTACGAGAACGTGCTCACACAGGTCATGATCCGCATGGAGGACGCGAGTCGTCTCAAGCGCAAGATGTTCGCGCACTTCATGAACGTGGCGAACCGCTGTGGCGCCGCCGTGCTCGACGGCCGGCCCGTGCCGGTGTTCGACCGGCTGCAATATGCGCTCGGCAATCTGTTCGTGTACGGCCCGCTGCGCAACACGCTCGGCATGAGCCGCATCCGCACGGCGTACACCGCAGGCGAAGCCATCGGCCCGGACCTGTTCCGTTTCTATCGCGCCATCGGCATCAACCTGAAGCAGTTCTACGGGCAGACCGAGACGTGTGCTTACGTCTGCCTGCAACCGGATCGTCAGGTGCGCTTCGACAGCGTAGGGCCGGTCGCACCGGGCATGGAGATCAAGATCGCCGAGAACGGCGAGGTGCTCGTGCGCGGTGTGGGGCTGCTCAAGGAGTATTACAAGCGCCCGGACGCCACCCGCGAAGCGCTCGACGAAGCGGGCTACTTCCGCACGGGCGACGCCGGCATCATCGACGCCGACGGGCATCTGCGCATCATCGACCGTGCCAAGGACGTCGGCAAACTCGCCTGCGGATCGCTGTTCGCGCCCAAGTACATCGAGAACAAGCTCAAGTTCTTCTCCTACATCAAGGAAGCGGTGGCGTTTGGCGACGGCCGCGACGGTGTCTGCGCGTTCATCAACATCGACATGGACGCGGTCGGCAACTGGGCCGAGCGGCAGAACCTCGCCTATGCCGGCTACCTCGATCTCGCCAGCAACCCGCTCGTGGCGGATCTGATCCTCGGTTGCATCGAGCAAGTCAATGCCGATCTCGCGAAGGAATCGGCCTTTGCCGCCGCGCAGATTCAGCGCTTTGTGATTCTGCACAAGGAGCTGGACCCGGACGACGACGAACTCACGCGCACGCGCAAAGTGCGGCGCGCGTACATCGCGCAGAAGTATGACGTGCTGATCGACGCGTTCTACACGGGTAAGGCGTCGCAGTTCATCGAGACGCGGGTTAAATTCGAGGACGGACGCGAGGGCAGCGTGAGCGCCACGCTGACGATTCATCCGGCGCGCGTGGTCGGGGTGCGAGCCCCGGTCGACGACCCTGCGCCTGCGACATTGCGCTGTGCGGCCTGAGATGCACGGATTCACGACACTCGTGCGCGTCGTGAATCCCCTGGCCGCAGCGTTTGCGCCGACCCCGCACTGACTTCAGCCCGGCATTGCCGCAGGAGACGGTATGAGTGAGCCCCGCAAGACTGGCGATGTTTTACTCGATTTGCAGCACATCAGTTTGTCCTTCGGCGGCGTGAAGGCGTTGACGGACATTTCGTTCAACGTGATGGCGCACGAGATCCGCGCCATCATCGGCCCCAACGGCGCCGGCAAGAGTTCGATGCTCAACGTCATCAATGGCGTCTATCACCCGCAGCAGGGGACCATCGTCTTTCGCGGCGAAGTTCGTCAGCGCATGCATCCCACGGCTGCGGCGCGGCAGGGGGTGGCGCGCACGTTCCAGAACATTGCGCTGTTCAAGGGCATGTCCGTGCTCGACAACATCATGACGGGACGCAACACCCGCATGCGTGCCGGACTGCTCGCCAGCGCGATCTGGTGGGGCAAGGCGCGGCAGGAGGAAATGGCCAATCGCGCGAAGGTCGAAGCGATCATCGATTTCCTCGAAATCCAGCACATCCGCAAGACGCCGGTCGGCCGGTTGCCGTATGGCCTGCAAAAGCGCGTTGAACTCGCGCGCGCACTGGCTGCCGAGCCCGAGCTGCTGCTGCTCGACGAGCCCATGGCCGGCATGAACCTCGAAGAGAAGCGCGACATGTGCCGCTTCATCCTGGAAGTGAACGAGGAGTTCGGTACGACGATCGTGCTGATCGAGCACGACATGGGGGTGGTGATGGACATCTCCGATCGCGTGGTGGTGCTCGATTACGGCAAGAAGATCGGCGACGGCACACCGGCGGAAGTGCGCGCCGACCCTGAGGTCATTCGCGCGTATCTCGGGGCGTCGCATGGCATGCCGGCGGCCGCCTGACGGTAGACCGCAGAGCGTTGATGCAGCCTCACGGCCGTTGACGACGCATAGGTAACCTGGAGACATCGATGCAGTTCTTTTTCGAAATCCTGATCGGCGGTCTGCTCTCGGGCGTGATGTATTCGCTCGTGGCGCTGGGCTTCGTGCTGATTTTCAAGGCGTCCGGGGTCTTCAACTTCGCGCAGGGCGCGATGGTGTACTTCGCGGCATTGTCGGTCGTCGGTCTCATGGAGAGTGGCCTGCCGCTGTGGGCGGCCGCCATTGGGGCGTTCGTCGTCATGGTGCTCATGAGCATGGCCACGGAACGCTTCGTGTTGCGCAAGCTCGTGAACCAGTCGCCCATCACGCTGTTCATGGCGACGATCGGCCTGTCGTTCTTCCTCGAAGGCCTCGCGCCGCTGCTGTGGGGCAACGAGGTGCGTCCGCTGTCGCTGGGCATCGTGGACGAGCCCATCGCCTCGATCATGGACTCGACCGGCGTGCTGGTGAGCAGCTTCGACCTCGCGGCCGCCGGTATCGCCGCCGTGCTGGTCGCGCTGCTCGCGTTGTTCTTCAAGGCGACGAGCATCGGCCGAGCGTTGCGCGCGGTGGCCGACGACCATCAGGCGGCGCTCTCGCTGGGCATTCCGTTGCAGCGCATCTGGGTCGTGGTGTGGAGCGTGTCGGGCTTCGTCGCGCTGGTGGCGGGCATGCTGTGGGGTTCGCGTAACGGCGTGCAGTTTGCGCTCACGATGACGGCGCTCAAGGCGCTGCCCGTGCTGATTCTCGGCGGCTTCACGTCGATTCCGGGCGCCATCGTCGGCGGGCTGATCATCGGCGCGGCGGAGAAGCTCGCGGAGATTTACGTGCCGCAGTTGCTGCAAGCCCAGTTCGGTGGAAATTTCGGCGGTATCGAGGGCTGGTTCCCGTACGTGTTCGCGCTGCTGTTCCTGCTGGTACGCCCGGAAGGGCTGTTCGGCGAGCGGCACATCGACCGCGTCTGAGCGGTGAGCGATCCATCCGGAATGTCCGCGTAAGCATTCATTGCAGAGGCCACACATGTTCTATCGCGAAGCTGGGCAGTTCAAGACGTCATACGTTGCCGACAGCCAGATTTTCCCGATCCGGCAGGACCGCATCGCCGTGAGCGCCGTGCTCGTGGTGGCGTTCGGGGTGCTGCCATGGATTGCCTCCGAATACTGGCTCACCGCCATCCTCGTGCCGTTTCTCGTGTTCTCGCTCGCCGCGCTTGGCCTGAATCTGCTGACGGGCTACGCGGGGCAGTTGTCGCTCGGCACGGCGGCATTCATGGCTGTTGGCGCGTACGCGTCGTACAACTTCCAGTTGCGCATCGAGGGCATGCCGATTCTGGCGTCGTTCGCGCTGGGTGGCGTGTGCGCCGCGCTCGTCGGCATAGCGTTCGGGCTGCCGTCCCTGCGCATCAAGGGCTTCTATCTGGCGGTCGCGACGTTGGCCGCGCAGTTCTTCGTGCTGTGGGTGCTGACGAAATTTCCCTGGCTGTCGAACAACAGTTCGTCGGGCGTAATTACGGCGCAGAAGATCTCCGTGTTCGGCGTGGATGTCGACACGCCCGTGCGCAAGTACCTGTTCGTGCTGGGCGTGGTGACGGTCATGGCGCTGATCGCCAAGAATCTCGTGCGCTCGCACATTGGTCGCGCCTGGATGGCCGTGCGCGACATGGACGTCGCTGCCGAAGTGATCGGCATTCCGCTCATGCGCGTGAAGCTGCTCGCGTTCGCGGTGAGTTCGTTCTACTGCGGTGTGGCGGGCGCACTGTACGCGTACTGCTATCTCGGCTCCGTCGAGCCGGACGGCTTTTCGCTCGACCTGTCGTTCCGCATTCTGTTCATGATCATCATCGGTGGCGTGGGCAGCATTCTCGGCAGCTTTCTGGGCGCGGCGTTCATTCTGCTGCTGCCGATCCTGCTCGACAGCACCTTGCCGACGATCGCTACCTTCCTGCATCTGCCGTTCACCAACGCCACGGTTTCGCACATCCAGATGATGGTGTTCGGCGGTCTCATCATCTTCTTTCTGATTGTCGAGCCGCATGGGCTGGCGCGGCTGTGGCAGATCGCCAAGGAGAAGCTTCGCATCTGGCCCTTCCCGCATTGAGGTTCGCCAAGCCGGCACGTATTCACGTATTGCCGGTGCAAGTTCGGTCATACACAAAACCACAGATGGAGACACAGCATGAACACGAAACAGTTGACGACATCGTTGGGCCTGGCGCTGGCGCTCGGCACGGGGGCGATGGGAGTGGCAGGGACGTCGTTCGCGCAGTCGAACGAGCAGTTCATCGCGCTGGCGGACTATCGCGTCGGCCCGTATGGCGCCAACGGCCAGTCGTTCTATGGCGGGTTCATCGACTATCTGCAATACGTCAACCTCAAGAACGGCGGGGTGAACGGCGTCAAGCTCACGTGGGAAGAGTGCGAGACCGAGTACAACAACGCCAAGGGCGTGGAGTGCTATGAGCGTCTCAAGGGCAAGAACCCGGTGACGAAAGGTACCGCCTATCACGTGATGGCGACGGGCATTTCGTACGCGCTGATCGACAAGACGGCCACCGATCAGGTGCCGCTCGTGATGATGGGCTACGGGCGCACCGACGCCGTAGACGGCACCGTGTTCCCGTGGGCGTTCCCGCTGGTGACGACGTACCAGATGCAGGCGTCGGCCATCATCAAGTTCCTCGCCGACAAGAACGGCGGATCGCTCAATGGCAAGAAGATCGTGTTCCTGTACCACGACTCGGCGTACGGCAAGGAGCCGATCGTCGCCATGCAGGCCGAATCGAAGATTCACAAGTTCAACCTGATCGAGATTCCGGTGGCGCACCCGGGTAACGAGCAGGGCGCGCAGTGGCTGCGGATTCGTCAGGAGAACCCCGACTACGTGGTGTTCTGGGGTTGGGGGGTGATGAACCAGACGGCGCTCAAGGCGGCCCAGAAGGTCGGCTATCCGCGCGAGAAGATCGTCGGTAGCTGGTGGGCTGGCTCGGAGGAAGACACGATCCCGGCCGGTCCGGCGGCCAAGGGCTACATGAGTGCGACGTGGAACGTGGCGGGCAAACAGGTGCCGCTCATCGCCGACATCGAAAAGGTCGTGTACGGCGCGGGCAAGGGGAATATGCAGGACCCGTCGAAGGTCGGTTCGGTCCTGTACAACCGTGGCGTGTCGGCGGCCGTAGCGACGGTCGAGGCGCTCAATACCGCACAGAACAAGTTCGGTAAAGGCAAGGTCTCCACGCCGGTGCAGGTGCGCTGGGCGCTCGAAAACCTGAACATCGACGCTGCCCGTCTCAAGGCGCTCGGCGCGACGGGCCTGCTGCCGGACATCAAGACGAGCTGCGAGGACCACGAAGGCTCGGGCAAGGTGCGCATTCAGCAATGGGACGGCGCCAAGTGGGTCATGGTGTCCGACTGGATCGAGGGCAATCGTCGTCTGATCCACCCGTTGTTCGAAGCGTCGGCCAAGCAATACGCCAAGGAAAAGGGCATGACGCCCGCCTGCTTCAAGGGGTAAGGACGGGCAGAGCCGTTAGGCAAGGCCCCTCGCCGGCGCTGCATGGCGGCACGTAGCACGGGCGAGGGGCGCATCGACACATCGACACATCGGACGATCCGGCGGGGAGGGATGCCATCACCCACCGGTCCCGGCAGCAACGATTGCGGAGTCACGCATGGAAGCGAGTTTGCGCGTCAATAACATCGAAGTCATTTACGACCACGTCATTCTGGTGCTCAAGGGCGTGTCGCTGATCGTGCCGGAAGGCAAGATCGTGGCGCTGCTGGGGGCCAATGGCGCGGGCAAGAGTACGACGCTCAAGGCCATCTCGAACCTGCTGCATGCCGAGCGGGGCGAAGTGACGAAGGGGACGATCGACTATCGCGGCGAGCGGGTCGAAAAGCTCACCCCGAACGGGCTCGTCAAGCGCGGTGTGATTCAGGTGATGGAGGGGCGTCACTGCTTCGGCCATCTGACCATCGAAGAGAATTTGCTGACCGGCAGTTATGTGCGGCACGCGTCGCGCAGTGCGCAGCAGCACGCGCTGGAGCGCATCTACGCCTATTTCCCGCGTCTGAAGACACGCCGCAAGTCGCAGGCCGGCTACACGTCGGGCGGCGAGCAGCAGATGTGTGCGATCGGTCGCGCCATGATGGCGCAGCCGTCGATGATTCTGCTCGACGAACCGTCGATGGGGCTGGCGCCGCAGATCGTTGAAGAGATCTTCACGATCGTGCGCGATCTGAACCAGCGCGAGAACGTCAGTTTCCTGCTGGCCGAGCAGAACACCATGGCGGCGCTGCGCTATGCCGACTATGGCTACATCCTCGAGAACGGTCGCGTCGTGATGGACGGCGACGCCGACGTGCTGCGCGATAACGAGGACGTCAAGGAGTTCTATCTCGGCATCGCCAAGGACGGCGCGAGTAGCGCGGGCAGTTTCCGTAACGTCAAGAGCTACCGGCGTCGTAAGCGCTGGATCGCCTGAACGGATAGCCAGCGGATAGACAAACGAACCCGAACGCACCCGAAAGAACGCCGGCCTGTCCAGACGCCGCCAGGGGCATGGCCGTGCGCGGGACCCTGAATCCTGATCGCCTCATCGTGGATATGAACCAATACTTCGATACGCTGGAAACGCGTGCGCCGGCGCTTCGCGAGCAGGCGCTGCTCGCCGCGCTGCCCGGGCAGGTGGCCCACGCCCGCACGCATGCGGCCTACTTTGCCGAGACGCTGGGCGACGTCGATGCGAGCCAGATCGGTTCGCGCGACGCACTGGCCGGCCTGCCCGTCACGCGCAAATCGGATCTGTCGGCCTTCCAGCAGCGGCACCCGCCGCTGGGCGGTCTGAACGCGACGCCCGTCAGCGGGCTGGCTCACGTCTATCAATCGCCCGGCCCGATCTATGAGCCGGACGGGCGCGGCAGCGACTGGTGGCGCTTCGCGCGGGCGATGTTCGCGGCCGGATTGCGCGCGGGGGATCTCGTCTACAACACGTATTCGTATCACTTCACCCCGGCGGGCATGATGATCGAGACGGGGGCGACGCGTCTGGGCTGCTGCGTCTTCCCGGCTGGCGTGGGGCAGACGGAGCTGCAACTGGAAGCGATTCGTCATCTGCGGCCGGTGGCGTATGCGGGCACGCCGTCGTTCCTGAAGATCCTGATCGAGAAGGGCGAGGCGGCGGGAGCGGACATCAGCAGCATCCGGCGCGCGACGTTATCCGGCGAGGCGCTGCCGCCGTCGTTGCGGGAATGGTTCAACGGGCGGGGGATTACGGCGCGTCAGTTGTACGGCACGGCGGATCTCGGACTGATCGCGTTCGAGAGCGACGCGCAGGCCGGGTTGATCGTCGACGAGAACGTGCTCGTCGAACTGGTGGAGCCGGGCGGAACGAAGCCGGTAGCGGACGGTGAGGTCGGCGAGGTCGTGGTGACGAACTTCAATCCGGACTATCCGTTGATCCGGTTCGCGACCGGCGACCTGTCGGCGATCGAGGCGGGTATCAGCCCGTGCGGGCGGACGAACGTGCGCCTCAAGGGCTGGCTCGGCCGCGCCGATCAGACCGTCAAGGTGCGGGGCATGTTCGTGCATCCGGGCCAGATCGGCGAGATCGGCAAGCGCTATCCGGAGTTGGTTCGCGTGCGTCTGCGCGTGGAAGGGCGTGTGGGTGACGACCGGATGCGACTGCTCTGCGAGACGACCGACACGCCGCCGGAAGGGTTGGCGGCGCGCGTGCAGGAGACGTTGCGCGATGTGACGCGCTTGCGCGGCGAAGTCGACTTCGTGGCCGCGGGCTCGCTCCCGGCGGACGGGAAGCTGGTGGAGGATGCGCGGGCTTACGATTGAGCGCTTTGCATTGCCAGATGCCCCGCAATCCCGAACATCATGAGCGCGACGAAGCCGTCCAGAGCGCGCCATGCGACACGGCGCGAGAAGATCCAGCGGCAGGCGTAGGCAAGATACGTGAGCGCGAAGAACCATGCGAATGACGCGGCGACCGCGCCGAAGGTGAACGGCATGCGCGCTTCGACGGCCTTGCTCGCGGTAATTGACCCCAGCACCAGCACCGTATCGACCCAGGCATAGGGGTTCAGCAGCGAGACGGCGGAGGTGGCGAGCAAGGTCTGGACGACAGTGTGACGCTGCCTGACGTCGCCCGTCGTCGCTTCGTGATGACCGCGAATCGCCGAGCGCAATGCGACCAGCCCGTGGCAGACGAGATACCCGATGCCGCCCCACAAGGCAACGCTCAACACCATCGGATAGCGGTTCAGAAGTGCCGCAAGTCCACCGGTGCCCAGCGCGATGAGCAGTGCATCGCTGCCCGCACAGATCAGAACGATCAGCAACAGGTACTGCCCGGTAATGGCGCGCCGGATGACGAACGCGTCTTTCGGGCCGACAGAAGTGAAAAGGCCAAGGCCGAGGAGCAATCCTTCGGCGAATGCAGAGGTGTCTAACATGCGAGATGCCGACAACCTCTTAAGCTGAACCGGGAATAGTTAAGTTTCCGAACTATAAAAGTCGTTTGTGACAAATGCAATCGCGAACGGATTCACGTTCGTTTGCCCCGCATCGTCGCGGCGCACGCCACGCCCTGGCGGCGCGGTCTCGACAGACAAAACGCGAGGCAAAAATCTCGCTTTTCATATGGGGTCCACGCGCATTTGCATGCGCCACCTCCGCATCCATCCATAGCGCAAATCGTTGGTTCCCCCGACGTCGTCCGATGCCTAGGATGGGCTCGCCCGCCTGCGTTGCCAGTGCTGCTTCTGTGCAACGACACCCACAACAGTCATCAGGCGGTGCACCCAGGCCATCGTTCAATACGTCACGTAACACGTACTTTTGGGGGAATGCGTTATGGCGGAAGCCACCACAACACCGCAGCTCGTCGCTGCGAAGCCGCTCAGTGAAGACTGGCTGGCGGTCATCATCGGACTCGTCATCGTTGCCGCAGGACTGATCGGCGTCTCGGGGGCCGACCCGATCGGCTGGGTCGTTACCACGCGCGTCTGGACCGATCCGGCGGCGGCGCTGGCACCGGCCACGGCCGGTTATGGGCGGATCGGCGGCATCGGCGCTTTTCTTGCGACATGGATCGTGCTGACGGTCGTGCTGTCGCTCGGTGCGGCGTCGCTGCAACAGGACGTCAAACGCTTTGCCGTGCGGTTCTCGGTCCTGTTCTGGCTCGCCTACGCCAGTTGGTTCGTCGGCAGCTACGCGCATCTGGCGGCCGTCACCCCGACGGAACAGGCGAAGTTCGGCATCGACTGGTCGCTGCGTCTCACCAACGAAGGCGGCTACATCGTGGCGCTGCTCGCCGGCCTCGTGATCGCCAACGTCTTTCCGGGAGCGACAGCCTGGCTCTCCGACGCGGTGCGCCCCGAGTGGTACATCAAGACGGCCATCGTGGTGCTGGGGGCGTTCATCGCAGTGACGGTCGCCGAGCGGCTGTCGTTCGCGTCGTCGATTTTGTTGCGCGGTGTCGCGGCCATCGTCGAGGCGTATCTGATCTATTGGGCGGTCGTGTACTTCATCGCGCGCAAGTGGTTCAAGTTTCCGCGCGAGTGGGCCGTGCCGCTGGCGTCGGGCATCTCGATTTGCGGTGTCGCCGCTGCGATTTCGACGGGGAGCGCCATTCGTGCGCGCCCGGCGGTGCCGATTCTCGTGTCGTCGCTGGTGGTGGTGTTCGCGGTCATCGAACTGCTGATCCTCCCGTTTTTTGCGCAGCACTTTCTGGCGGATGATCCGCTGGTCGCCGCGGCATGGCTCGGTCTCGCGGTGAAGACCGACGGCGCTGCCGTGGCCGGCGGTGCGATCACCGAAGCGCTGATCAACGCCAAGGCCGCCGCCGGCGGCACGCACTACGCCGCAGGCTGGATCGTCGGCACGACGGCTACGATCAAGGTGTTTATCGACGTGTTCATCGGCATCTGGTCGTTCATCCTCGCGTGGATCTGGACGAATCACATCAACGTCACCGACCCGTCGAACCGTGCGCGCCCGCGTGAAATCTGGGAACGCTTCCCGAAGTTCATCATCGGTTTCGTCGTGACGTTCGCGGTGGCGCTCGCGTTCTCGTTGAGCGCCGGCCCGGAAGTGGCCGCGAGGATCAAAGGCGCGGTCGGGGAGGCCAACAACTTCCGCGTGATCTTCTTCGTGCTGACGTTCTTCTCCATCGGCTTGCTGTCGAATTTCCGCAAGCTCTGGGCGGACGGTATCGGCAAGCTCGCCGCCGTCTACGTCATCAGCCTGTTCGGTTTCGTGATCTGGGTCGGACTGCTGATCTCGTGGCTGTTCTTCCACGGCGTGAAGCCGCCGCTGGCCTGACACTGTGCCGCCCGTGACTGATTCGCCGTCTTATCTGAGGAATCCCATTCGTATGTCCGATCTCAACGAACTGTCGAAAAGCATCGCCGAAATTCCGGAAGAGCCGTTACTTCCCATCGAGAAGAAACTGATTGCGGGCAGCCTCACGCTCGGTATCGTCTTGCTGGTCGTGCTCGGCATCGTGAATCACTTCCTGCCTGTCGCATCGGTCTGATCGCGCTGTTCTGATTCTCCGCCCCGAAACGGTGCATACAGCACCGTGTTTCGGGGCGGTTTGCTTTTGGGGCTGCCGGGGAGGTGTAGTGAGGTGTAGTGAGGTGTATTGAGGTGTACGAAGGGAAGATGCTGACAAAAACGCATCACCCGATAATTTAATGTTGCTTTACCGCTGGAGCCGGGTGTCCGAATAATACGCGACCCTCTTTGCGGCTCGCACACGCACGTCAAAGATCCAGGCTTCGGCCAATAACACTTCGCAGTCGACGAAGAGGGGGATAACAAGTTCCGAAAACATCACCCCCGGAGACAATGATGTCGGAGTTGAATCAATCGCAAGACAAATCCCGTCAGGCGCGTCGCGCCGCCCTCGGCGCCTTCATCGGCACGACCATCGAGTGGTACGACTTTTACGTCTACGGTACCGCTGCCGCATTGATTATCGGCAAACTGTTTTTCCCCTCGGACGATCATCTCGCACAGACGTTGCTCGCGCTCGGCACGTTTGCGTTTGGCTTTTTGCTGCGTCCCATCGGGGCGATCGTCTTCGGTTATATCGGCGACAAGATCAGCCGCAAGTCGTCGCTGCTCATCACCCTGCTGTTGATGGGCGGATCGACGATGTGTATCGGTCTGTTGCCGACGTACCAGTCGATCGGCATCTGGGCGCCGGTACTGCTCGTGCTGCTTCGTCTGGCGCAAGGCCTGTCCGTCGGCGGCGAATGGGGCGGGGCAGTGCTCGTGGCTTCTGAGGCGGCCCCGCCGCATCGCAAGGCGCTTGCCGCATCGATGGCACAGATGGGCTCGCCGGCCGGTTCGTGCCTCGCGACGTTGACGTTCATGGCCATGAGCGACAACTTCCTGATCAATGGCGGATGGCGAATCCCGTTCCTGCTCAGCGGCGTGCTGCTGATCGTGGGCTTGTTGATCCGCATGACGCTCGAAGAGAATCCGGAGTTCATTGCCGCTCGCGAGCGGCAGAAGAAGATGAAGGAAGCGAGCGCGCCGCTCACCAATGTGCTCCGACAGTTTCCGCTCACGAGCCTTTGTGTGTTCGTCGGTTCGTTTGCCGTGGCGGGTGTTTATTTCCGCAACATCTTTGCGCTGAACTGGGCGACGGGCACGCTGGGCATCGACAAGAGCCTGTTCCTGAGCGCGTTGCTGGCGGGCGCTTTCGTGCAGATTTTCGTCACCCCCGTGGCGGCGATGATCGCCGACAGGATTTCCGTACAACGGGCGCAGATCATCTTTACGGTGTTGTACCTCGTTTGTGTACCGGTGCCGCTCATCGCGCTGATCAAGGACGGTAGCGCGGTCAGCGTGTTTGCGGGCGTGATTCTCTCGTATGTCGGACACGGCCTGTATTACGCCACGCTCTCCGGATTCTTCACGACGCTGTATCCGGTCGAGTTGCGCTTTACCGGCATCTCCTTCGGGTATCAGCTCTCCGGTGCGTTGGTGTCAGGCATCGTGCCTTTGGGGGCCGTTGCGCTGGTGAGCGCCTATTCGCCGAGCATCCTGCCGATCCAGCTTTTCTACTCGGCGTTGATTCTCGTCAGCCTGGTGGCCGTCTGGTACGGTCCCCGCGTCGCGCGCAGGGAACTGCGTAATCGTCAGTCGCCGGAAGTCTCGTCTGTCCCCGTCATGGATGCGGTGAAGGGGCGGTGAAGGGGCTGTAACGCGCCGTCAAATCGACGGAAGGCTTGCCGTGCAGGGACTGTGGTGAGCCTTCCATACCCATCCTTCTCATTCGAAACATATGAAGTTGCGTGATAGGGTTGTTGTGCTCTATCATGTAACTTTTAAAGTTTCTTATGTGGGGTGATGTCACTCGATTTCATCCCGTTGCTTAATGGGAGAAATGCGAATGCAGGAACCATTCGAAGTGATCATCGTGGGCGGCAGCTTTGCTGGCTTGTCTGCAGCGATGCAGTTGGCGCGTGCGCGTCGTCGTGTGCTGATGATCGACGCCCGCCTGCCTCGCAACCGCTTTGCACCGCATTCGCACGGCTTCTTTGGACTTGATGGGGTCTCGCCGTCGGAGATCGTCGCGACGGCGACAGCGCAGTTACTGAAGTATCCGACAGTGACAGTGATCGAGGCCGAGGTGCGGAAGGTCTCCGGCGCGCTTGGGGGTTTCCGCGTTGCGCTGGCCGACGGCGCGCAGCGTGAAGCGAGTCGCCTGATTCTCGCAACTGGGGTGAGGGACGTGTTGCCGCCGGTACCGGGGATCGAATCGCGATGGGGTGTCGGCGTGTTGCATTGTCCGTATTGTCACGGCTTCGAAGTGGCCGGCCGACGACTGGGCGTGCTGGCGACGCATTCATTGTCGGTGCATCAGGCGATGCTGATCCCTGATTGGGGGCCGACGACGTGGTTCACGCAAGGTATCGTCGAACCCGATGCGCAAGAGGCGGCGCTGCTGGCTGCGCGTGGTGTTGTTGTCGAGCGCACGCCGGTGGCCGAGTTGCTTGGCGATGTGCCGCACATCGAAGCGGTGCGTCTGGTCGATGGCCGTGTTGTGCCTGTCGACGCGTTATTCATCACTCCCCAATCCGCTATGGCGAACGATCTCGCCGTGCAACTCGGTTGTGCGATCGACGAAGGGCCGCTGGGCCCGTTGATTCGTGTGGGCGACTGGAAGGAAACCACTGTGCCGGGCGTCTTTGCGGCGGGCGATGCGTCGAACGCCATGACGAACGCCACGTTCGCGTCGGCGGCAGGCGTGGCGGCGGGCGTTGGAGCGCATCGATCCTTGATCTTTGGTCGCTGAATTCGATCAAGCCCAGGTCAGGTGTCCTGTGCAAGCGATCTGAGCAGCGTCGGCACTTTGTCCTTGCTGGTGCTCTGCACGCGCGAGATGAGAGCGTGGTCCACCCGCTTCAGGCCGTAGGTGCGCGAGATGTCGTCGTGCATACGACGCCAGAGGTGGGTCGTCATTTCCGCATCGACCATGGCCCGGTGGGCACGACCGGTCTTCGGGAGTGCGAGCAGATCCGCGAGGCTGGAGAGCCGGTGATTCGGTGCGTTCGGATAGAGGCGCCGCGCGGTCAGCATTGTGCAGGCGAATGCATGATCGGCGCGTGTGCCCAGCATGGCGAGTTCGGCTTGCCAGAAGCGTTTGTCGAATCCGGCATTGTGAGCGACGACCGGGCATTGACCGACGAACGCGGCCGCCTCGCGCATCACCTGCGCCACGGGCGGTGCCGAGGCGATCATGTCGTTCGTGATGCCGGTCAGTGCTGCGACGTCCGACGGAATGCGCCGCCCGGCGTTCATCAGGCTCTGATAACGGTCGACGATCTGCCCGTCGCGCAGGAGGATAACGGCGATTTCCGTGGCCCGGTCGCCTTGAGTGGGCGAGAGGCCGGTGGTTTCGAAGTCGAGGATCGCTACTGTCTGCATGCTACGTCTCATTGGGTGCCTCGCCCAGTGTGCCGACGGCAGGGCCGAGGGCGGCAACAACGTGGGCCAGCGTAAGAATTTGCCCGTGATTTTACAAGGTCCGTCGATCGTCCGAGGTCAGCGCGAAGACTGCGCCGGCGGTGACGGGGGCCTCGGTCGAACGGTGGCACAAACGTGCGAAACCACGGCTCGAAATCGTTTTCGTCGGTATGGGTATCGTGATAGAGTGCTGCGGTCTAAGGCCTGTCGGGTACCAGAAACGAGATGAATCGGCGCATCAGTATCGTCGAGTTGGCGCGCCAGCTCGATTTGGCGGTATCGACCGTCTCCAAAGCGCTGAACGGTCGGTCCGACGTGAGCGAAGCCACCCGGGAAAGGGTCTTGCACGCCGCGAAGGAATTCGGGTTTTCTGCCGATCCCGCCGGCCGGCGCCTTCGTAGTGGGCACTCGGAAACGATTGGCTTTGTTCTGTCCCCGCCGCAAAGTCACTTTGCCCATCCGTTTTTCCTCGACCTTCTGATGGGCATTGACGAGGGACTGGAGAAAACGCCATTCCAGTTGGTAATCGTTACCGCCCGGAGTGTCGAAAGCGAAGTCGACAGCTTTCGCCGTCTCGTAGAGAAGCAGCGCGTGGATGCGGTCATGTTCGGGCGCACACGTCGTGACGACCCGCGAATCCGTTTTCTGCAGGAGCGAGGCATCCCGTTCGTCACGTTAGGGCGAAGCGAAACCGGCGATCCGTTCCCCTTCGTCGATATCGACAGGACGGTTGCCGGGCGTAACGGTACCGCCCGATTCATCGGGCTTGGGCATCGTCGGATCGCCCTGCTATGCACGCCCGGTTACCTCATGCTCAGCCAGCATCTGCGCGAAGGGTACTGCGCCGCGCTTGATGCGGCGGGATTGCCTTTTGATCCGGAAATGATCGTCGAATCGGAACTTTCGGAAGCGGGCGGTCTCGCGGGCGCGCGCAAGCTGCTGGCGATGAAGCAACCGCCGACGGCCATCATGTGCGGACACGACCTCATCGCTAGCGGCGCGATACAGGCCATTACCGAGACGGGCAAACGCCCGGGGGCCGATGTGGCGATCATCGGCTGCGATAACCATCCGCTTGGCCCGTACCTGAACCCGCCTCTCACAACATTCTCCGCACCGACACTGCAAGCCGGTCAGCGAATGGTGGATCTGCTGCTCGCACAAATGAACGGCAAGTCCGTGGAATCGTTGCAGGAAGTCTGGTCGCCCGAGTTGATACTTCGGTCATCCCATGGCGTGAGTGTCGCGCCCGGCATCTGACGCCTCGGTTTCTCGACGCGTCTAAGCCCCATCCCCAAAGTGGTCTTCGTCTCCTCTTTTGGCCGTGATGTACAATGTTTCGAAAACGTTTTCGTTGTTTCGGGAAATTCGTATGAATCAAGTCATGGATGTCAAGGAAGGCGGATGCCTGTGCGGGGCTGTCCGATACCGGATAACAGGGGCACCGGCGGCAGTCGTCGTATGTCACTGCACGCACTGCCAGCGGGCGAGTGGGAGCGCGTACTCGATCAATCTATTGGTTGGTGCGAGTCATTACGTGCAGACGGGAGAGACGAGTTGCTATACGGATAGCGGGGACAGCGGTCTGCCCTCTTACCGGCATTTCTGCGGCAAATGCGGGTCTCCGGTGAGAACGGAGGCGATGAATCTGCCCGAAATGATGATCGTCAAAGCGGGCACCCTCGACGATCCGGCCGGGGTAATGCCGCAGATGGAGATCTACATGGAACACGCTTGGGGCTGGCATTCGCCGGTAGCCACCGCGACGCAGTTCGCGCAGGCCCCCGTGATTTGATATTTTTTTGTCTTTTTACGAAAACGTTTTCGTGTTGTCGGTGCATTCATCATCGACCAAGGTGTGAGGCACCGTTTCGGTCGGTGTCCGTCGGGTCGATTATCAGGAGTCAACCATGAGCTTTCAAACTATCAACCCGGCGACGGGAGAACTGATCAAGGCGTTTCCTTTCCAGACGGACGAGGAAGTGTTCGCCGCGCTAGAGACGGCCGACCGCCGTTACCGTGAGGATTGGCGCTGGCGCCCCGTCGCCGAGCGAGCGGCAATCGTGGCGCGTGCCGCACGGATCTTGCGCGAAAAACGTGACGAGTATGTCAAGTATCCAACGCTCGAAATGGGAAAGGTGACGCGTTTCGGTTACATGGAAATCGATCTGGTCGCGGACATTCTCGATTACTACGCCATGCACGGCGCGCGGTTGCTGGCAGAGCAGGCGCTCCCGGGGGAGCCCGGCGCAACGCTGCTGTCGGAGCCGATCGGCGTCATTCTGGCTATCGAGCCGTGGAACTTCCCGTACTACCAATTGGCGCGTGTGGCTGCGCCTCAGTTGATCGCGGGCAACGTCGTGCTGATGAAGCATGCGGAGAATGTGCCGCAGTGTGCGCAGGCATTTGCCCGTTTGTTCGAGGAGGCGGGGGCGCCGCAGGGCGCTTATACGAATCTGTTTTGTAGCGTCGAGCAGATCGGGCGTCTGGTTGACGATTTTCGTGTGCGGGGCGTCGCGTTGACGGGCAGTGAGCGCGCCGGGACATCGGTTGGCGAGCGGGCGGGGCGTAACCTCAAGAAAGTGATTCTTGAGCTCGGGGGGAGCGACCCGGCGATTGTCTTGCCAGGTGCGCCGCTCGATCACGCGGTGGAGCAGATCGTCATGGGGCGCACGTTCAACAACGGGCAAGGCTGCGTGAACATCAAACGCGTCATTGTGATCGGTCAGGAGCGCGGCGAACACGTGCTGGCGGCACTCAAAGCGAAGTTTGCTGCCATTCCGGTCGGTGATCCGACAGACGAGACGACGTTGCTGGGGCCGCTGGTGAGCGAGCAGGCGTTGCTGGGGCTGCTCAAGCAGATCGACGATGCGAAGGCTGCTGGCGCGACGGTGGTCTTTGGCGGCAAGCGTATCGATCGTCCCGGCTTCTATCTCGAACCGACGATTCTGACCGATATCGATGCCGATAATCCGCTCTACGGACAGGAAGCGTTTGGCCCCGTGCTGTCGTTCTATGTCGTCGACGATGAAGCGCAGGCCATTCAGTTGGCGAACGCAACACCGTATGGCCTGGGCGGTTACGTGTTTGATGCTGACGTCGAGAATGCCAAGCGCGTTGCGTCTTACATCGACGCCGGAATGGTCTACATCAACTCGTGCTTTGCCGATTCGCCGGGGTTGCCGTTTGGTGGTGTGAAGAATTCCGGTTTTGGGCGAGAACTCTCGGAGATCGGCATCGGGGAGTTTTTGAACCGAAAGTTGATACGTGTGGCTGGACACGCCTGAGTGGTGAGGGTGTTCTGATATGAGACAACGGACAGACTTTGTGGGCCTTTCGCTCGCAACGTCTGACCCGGCTCATTGGCCTGTCGTTGGCGGGCGCCGTCTGGCAGCATGAAACTCCCTCGAAACTCCACTATTTGTTCATCGAGCGAATCGCGGTGACGAATACCATCTCCCGGGATATTCGTCGACAACGGTAAATTCGCTCACGTAATGAAAACGCTCAAAGTGCTGTCCTGCGTCACCGCTGTATTGTTCTGTGCTGCATTTCTGTCCGATGCGTCGGCATCCACCGTGCCCGTTGCCATGATTGCAGCCAGTCCTGTGAAGGCTGCGCCGGCGAATGTGCCTGCACACTGGACGCCCCATGTCTCAGACACCTGGCAATGGCAGCTTCGAGGCAAGATCGATACGTCGTACGACGTGAAGATCTACGACGTCGATCTGTTCGATGTGGACCCGTCGACCATCGATGCGCTCAAGCGCGCGGGCCGCAAGGTCGTGTGCTACTTCTCTGCGGGAAGCTCGGAGGACTGGCGGCCGGATTTCCCGCAGTTCAATGCGGCGGAGATGGGCAAGCGTCTTCACGAATGGAAGGGCGAGCGCTGGCTGGACATTCGCTCGGAAAACGTTCGGAGGGTCGTCAAGCAGCGCCTGGACAGGGCAGCGGCGAAGGGGTGTGACGGCGTCGAGCCCGATAACGTCGACGGCTATGCGAACGACACGGGGTTCTCGCTGACGGCGCGCGATCAGCTCGACTTCAACACCTTCATTGCCAACGAAGCCCACTGGCGAGAACTCGCCGTCGGGCTCAAGAACGACGTGGGCCAACTCGCCGCGCTTGAGCCGTGGTTCGATTTCGCCGTCAACGAGGAGTGCAACGAGCAGAAGGAATGCGAGGGCTATGCCGTCTTCACGGCGAAGAACAAGCCGGTACTCAATGCGGAGTATTGGCTGCCGTATCGAACGCCGGCATTGCAACGCACGCTGTGCGACGCGGCAAGTCTGGCCAATTTGCGCACGCTGGTGCTGGCCAAGGAACTCGATAACAGCTATCGATTTAGTTGCGACGGCCGTTGATGTATTTCTGTGATCAATAAAAAAGCGCCGCTAGCCATTGGCCAGCGGCGCTTTTTTCATCGGGCTACGGCGTAACGATCACGCCGTAATCCGACAGCACACTTAGATCTGCACCGTGTCGGCGACTTCCTTGAAGTCTTCGATCTGGTCGAAGTTCATGTACTTGTAGATCTTGTCGCCATTGCTGGCGAGCACACCCATGTCGGCCATGTACTCTTCCTTGGTCGGGATCTTGCCCAGACGCGAGCAGATCGCTGCCAGTTCCGCAGAGCCGAGGTACACGTTCGTGTTCTTGCCCAGACGGTTCGGGAAGTTACGGGTCGACGTCGACATGACCGTGGCGCCCTCGCGCACTTGTGCCTGGTTACCCATGCACAGCGAGCAGCCCGGCATTTCGGTGCGGGCACCGGCCGTGCCGAACACGCCGTAGTGACCTTCTTCCGTCAGTTGCTTCTGGTCCATCTTGGTCGGCGGCGCGACCCACAGCTTGACCGGAATGTCGCGCTTGCCTTCGAGCAGCTTGGACGCAGCTCGGAAGTGACCGATGTTCGTCATGCACGAACCGATGAACACTTCGTCGATCGTGGCGCCGGCAACGTCGGACAGCGTCTTCACGTCGTCCGGGTCGTTCGGGCAGGCAACGATCGGCTCATGGATGTCCGCCAGATCGATTTCGATGACGGCGGCGTACTCGGCGTCGGCATCCGGCGACAGCAGTTGCGGGTCGGCCAGCCATTGCTCCATCGCCGCGATACGGCGTTGCAGGCTGCGCGGATCCTGATAACCCTGCGCAATCATCCACTTGAGCAGCGTGACGTTGCTGTTCAGGTACTCGATGATCGGGTCCTTGTTCAGGTGCACCGTGCAACCGGCAGCCGAACGCTCAGCGGAGGCATCCGACAGTTCGAACGCTTGCTCGACCTTCAGGTCGGGCAGGCCTTCGATTTCGAGAATGCGGCCCGAGAAGATGTTCTTCTTGCCTTGCT
The DNA here is from genome assembly GCF_001721285.1 of Pandoraea sp. ISTKB. NCBI lineage: Bacteria > Pseudomonadati > Pseudomonadota > Betaproteobacteria > Burkholderiales > Burkholderiaceae > Pandoraea > Pandoraea sp. ISTKB. Next base: position 27,630 of record NZ_MAOS01000024.1, on the reverse strand, counting down.
TGGCGACCGTCAGCATGCCCTGCTTGATGGCGTACAACGGGATCGCGTTGACGAGGTCACGCAGCGTGACGCCCGGCTGCATCTTGCCCTTGAAGCGGACCAGCACCGATTCCGGCATGTCCAGCGGCATCGTGCCGGTGGCGGCGGCGAAGGCGACCAGACCCGAACCTGCCGGGAAGCTGATGCCGATCGGGAAGCGGGTGTGCGAGTCGCCGCCGGTGCCCACGGTGTCGGGCAGCAGCATGCGGTTCAGCCACGAGTGGATCACGCCGTCGCCCGGGCGCAGGGCGATGCCGCCACGGTTGCTGATGAAGTTCGGCAGCGTCTGGTGCGTCTTCACGTCCACCGGCTTCGGATAAGCCGCGGTGTGGCAGAACGACTGCATGACGAGGTCGGCCGAGAAGCCGAGGCAGGCCAGATCCTTGAGTTCGTCACGGGTCATCGGGCCGGTGGTGTCCTGCGAGCCGACCGAGGTCATCTTCGGTTCGCAGTACGTGCCCGGACGAATGCCCTGACCTTCCGGCAGACCGCAGGCGCGACCGACCATCTTCTGTGCCAGCGAGAAACCACGGCCGTTGTCGGCCGGTTGCTGCGGCAGGCGGAACAGCGTCGACGGGGCGAGGCCGAGGGCTTCGCGTGCCTTGGACGTCAGGCCACGACCGATGATCAGCGGAATACGGCCACCAGCGCGCACTTCGTCGAACAGCACGTCGGACTTGACCTGGAATTCGGCGATCACGGCGCCGTTCTTCAGGGCCTTGCCTTCGTACGGACGCAGTTCGACCACGTCACCCATTTCCATCTGCGACACGTCGAGTTCGATCGGCAGGGCGCCGGCGTCTTCCATCGTGTTGTAGAAAATCGGAGCGATCTTGCTGCCCAGACACACGCCGCCGAAGCGCTTGTTCGGAATGAAGGGGATGTCTTCGCCCGTGAACCACAGCACCGAGTTGGTGGCCGACTTGCGCGACGAACCCGTACCGACCACGTCGCCGACGTAGGCGACCAGATGGCCCTTTTCCTTGAGCGATTCGATGAACTTGATCGGGCCGCGCTTGCCGTCTTCTTCCGGCGTGATGCCGGGACGTGCGTTCTTGAGCATGGCCAGCGCGTGCATCGGGATGTCCGGGCGGGTCGTGGCGTCCGGTGCCGGCGACAGGTCGTCGGTGTTGGTTTCGCCCGTGACCTTGAACACGGTGATGGTCAGGCTTTCCGGCACTTCCGGACGGCTCGTGAACCATTCGGCGTCGGCCCAGCTTTGCAGCACGGCCTTTGCATTGGCGTTGCCCTTGTCGGCGAGTTCCTTGACGTCATGGAACTGGTCGAACATCAGCAGGGTTTTCTTGAGCGCATCGGCCGCGACGGCGCCGACTTCGGCATCCGGCAGCAGTTCGATCAACGGCGCGATGTTGTAACCGCCCAGCATCGTGCCGAGCAGTTCGGTGGCGCGTGCACGCGAGATCAGCGCGCAAGCCGTTTCACCCTTGGCGACGGCGGCGAGGAAACCGGCCTTCACGCGGGCGGCTTCGTCCACGCCAGCGGGCACACGGTTCGTGATGAGATCCAGCAGCGTTTGTTCTTCGCCGGCCGGCGGATTCGTCAGCAACTCGACCAGTTCGGCGGTCTGCTGGGCCGTCAGCGGCAGGGGCGGGATACCAAGCGCGGCGCGAGCGGCCACGTGAGCACGATAGTTTTCAAGCATGAGGAGACCTGCTGATGTTGCGTTTCGGGGGAGGTTTTGAGGCCTCCAAGGCTCGTTCCAGTACTGCTTTTGGCGAGATTTTAGTCCCTATGGCAGGTAAGGTCAAATGTCTTATGTCTTATATAAGACTTAAAAGCGACAGGGCGGCCGGTGCGGCGCCGGGCGACGGCGAGCGATGCCGGTGAACAGGCGGGCGGTTCGGGTGCTGCTACCCCGGAGCGGGGCGGCGAATTCAGGCGAAATACTGACCGGGCGTGCGTCCGAGCGACTTGCGGAACATTTCGATGAAGCCGGTCGTGCTCTCGTAGCCGAGTTCGTTGGCCACCGCCGAGACCGCGCGGCCTTCGGCCAGTCTGTAGAGCGCTTCCTGCAGGCGGACATGCCGCCGCCATTCGTCGAATGTGAGGTTGAGTTCGCGCGTGAACAGGCGAGACAGCGTGCGGGCGCTCGCCCCGACATGATCGCCCCATTCCTGCAGGGTGCGATTGTCCGACGGTTCTCTCAGAAACTCCGTGCACAGGCGCGCGAGGCGGCGCTCGCGGGGAATCTCCAGCGAAAGCGGCATTTCGTCGATGAATTCGAGTTCGTCGCGAATGATCTCGAAGAACTTGTCGACGTGGCGTTTGCGCAGCAACGGTTCTTCGGTGGAAGCGGCGCGCAGGATCAGTTCGCGCATGAGGTTCGAGACGACCAGCGGCTCGCACGTCTTGGGCAGATCGGCGACCGCGTGCGGGGAGATCAGCAGGTTATGCATGCCGAACGAGGCCCGCCCCCGCACAGCGTGCAAGGTCATCGGCGGAATCCAGACAGCGCGCTGCGGGGGTACGACCCACGTGCCGCGCGGGGTGTCGACGCACATGATGCCCTCGCCGCCGAAGAGCACCTGACCGTACGGATGCACGTGCGGTTCGACGCCGCCGCCGGACGGGAACTCGAACGCGAGCCCCACCATGGGGGCCGGCGAGATGCGGGACTCGAAGAACTCGACATCCTGTGCGGTAATGATCCGGGTCTGCATGACTTGCCCCATGGCCGAAAGGGAGAGAGATGCCCGTTTCATTTTTTCTCGAACCCTCAACGCTGGACATGGGGGTAAACATGGGGGATGGCGGGGTGACGCGAGGTAATGAGAACTGAAGCGCGCCGAAGCGCGACACGGAAGTACGGTCAGGGGCGAATCAGGACGAGGCCGGATGCGACGGGCGGCCCCATGCCTACAGGCCGCCCGGTGAGTCATTGCAGGCTTATTCCAGCGGCTGGCCACGGGTTTCGGGCATGCGCAACACCGCCACGACCGTGAGCAGGTTGAGCGCGATCAGGTAGGCGGCGAACCATCCCAGATGGCCGTGATCCGCGAGCCAGTTTTGCAGATAGGGGGCTGTGCCGCCAAAGATCGCCACCGTCAGCGAGTAGGGGATGGCGACGCCCGTGGCGCGAATGCGCGTCGGGAACAGCTCGGCGTAGACGGCCGGGGCGATGGCGGTCCATGCGGCGAGCACGACCAGCCCGCCGCAGATGGCAAGCGTCAACCGGGCAAACGAGTTATCGATGAGCAGCAGCAACGGCACGATGACGAGCGCCGAACCCCCAGCGCCCAGCAACAGGTTGGGCTTGCGGCCGATGCGGTCCGAGAGCGCCCCCCACAGCGGTTGTACCGCCATATAGACCAGACACCCGATGGTGAGCGCCCAGAGCCCCTGCCGGGCATCGACCCCCTTGAAATGGGTGCCAAATGTGATCGCCCCCGACATCCAGGTATTGAACGTGAGCGTGGGCCCGGCGGTCAGCGCAATGATCCGCAGCACCGACGCACGGTGTTCCCAGATGGCCTGCACCATCGTTTGCTCGTGCGTGCCCGAGCGCGCGTCGTGTTGTTCCTGCTCGAAGGCCGACGTCTCCTTGAGTCTGCCGCGCAGGAAGAGCGCATACACGCCGAGTGCCGCGCCGAAAAAGAACGGGATCCGCCAGCCGTAGCGGGTCATCTCGTCGGCAGAAAAGACTTGCGTGAGGATGAGTCCGACTGCGGTGGCCAGCAGCGAGCCGCCGGTAATCGCGATGAACATGCTGCTCGACCAGAGTCCCCGGCGCTGGACGGGGGCGCTTTCCACGAGGAACGTGAACGAAGCGCCGATCTCGCCGCCCAGACCGAAGCCTTGCAGCAGACGGCCGAAAACGAGCAGGGCGGGTGCCATGACGCCGATCGACGCATACGTGGGCGCGACGGCGATCACGAGACAGCCGGCGGCCGTCACGGCCATCGAGGCGACCATGGCGAGGCGTCGTCCCCGGCGATCCGAAAGCCAGCCGAAGTAAATGCCACCGATCGGACGCAGCAGAAAGCCGACGGCAAAGACGGCAAGGGTCGAGAGGAAGGCGGCGGTCGGGTCCTCCGCGTGGAAGAACTGGGTCGAGAAGTAGCGGGAAAAGAGCACGAACGACGCAAAGTCGTACCACTCCAGCGCGTTGCCGATACCCGCGCCCAAAATGACCGATTTCGCGGGCGACGCACGTTCGTTGTGCGGCACGGCTCGCAGGGTCGCATCCATGGTGTTGTCTCCTGTTGGCTGATCGTTGTCGTAGGGGATTGAAGGCCCACCTCAACGTACCGCTTCCCGGGCATGGCGGACACCGCTGCCGGGACAACACATATCGCAAAGCGGACAAAACCGACGCGTTCGACGCTTCCCGTCCTCCTGCACTTCAAGCACATCCGGCACATCCGGCACATCAATCGCCGCCGTCACCTTGGCCGGATTGGTAGACCGCGTGTCCCGATGGCTGCATTAGCGGTGAGCCTGGCTGCCGACAATGAAGGTATTGCGGTTCACTACCAGCCCAAGGAGGGCGCTGCTCCGATGAGAGTGATCGAGTGCGATGTCGTGGTTGTGGGCGGGGGAGGCGCCGGCACCTATGCGGCGCTGCGTCTGCACGCCCTGGGTCTGAAGCCAATGCTGATCTCCAAAGGGCTCGTCGGCAAGAGCGGCGCGTCGATCATGGCCGGCGCCGTGATCGTCGGCTCGAAGATGCTGGGCGGCACTGAGGAGAACGCGGCCAGCTCGCTCGAATTCTTTGCCAAGTACTACAGCCACTTTCTCGTCGACCAGTCTTATCTGGCGGCGGCCGGGGAGTGGATCGAGAACACGTTCTATCCGGAGATGGAGTCGCTCGGCTTGCTGTTCTCGCGCGACGACAATGGCAATATCGCCATGAGCCATTCGCCGGTGCGGTGGGCCGTTGCGCCCATGCAGGGGCAGACCGGCATTCTGCTCATGGATATCCGGCGCAAGCAGTTGCAGGCGCTGGGCATCCCGATGCATGAAGAGTGCGTGGTCACCTCGCTGCTGCGCAATGCCAATGGCGACGTGTGCGGGCTGGTGGCCCTCGACTACGTGCGCGGCGAGTTGTTCGCCGTGCAGGCCAAGGCCGTCGTCATGGCGACGGGGCATGCCGACCGGCTGGTGCGTCGCTCGACCGGCACGCGCGAGCAGACCGGCGACGGCATTGCGCTGGCACTGCGCGCCGGCGCCGAGATGACCAATCTGGAGATGCAGTTCTGGCACATCAGCGACTTTGCGAATCCGCCGACGTGGCAGCGTCTGCACATCTATCCGAATCCGCTGGTGGGCACCGATCAGAGTTCGCGCGTGTACAACGCGCAGGGCGAGTGCTTCTTTGAGCAGTCGCGCGACGCGCCGGCCGCGCTCGCCCCCTACACGCTTCAGGTCAAGCGGCTCACGCAACAGGTGCTGGCAGGAAAGGCGCGCTTTAGCGGCGGGTATTTCACGTCGTACAGCCACGTCGATGCCGATGTGCTGCGGCGTTATCAATATGCCGGCTCGGCGTTCGAGAAGCTGGGGCTCGACATCACGCAAGACAAGGTCGAGGCGCGCACGACCATGCACTACCGGCAAGGCGGGATCGAGTCCGATCCGCACTCCATGCGCACGAGCGTTGCGGGGTTGTGGGTGGCTGGGGGTGTGGGGGCGCATGTCACGGGCAGTCTGGCCGTCGCCATCTACGACGGGGGGCTTGCCGCAGAGTCGGTCGCAGGCCATCTGCCGACCGGACACCGTCACGACGAATTCACTGCGCAGCAAATCCGCGAGGAGGCGAGCCGGGTGGAGGGCCTTCGGGTCGGGGCAAGCGCAGGCGCCAGCGCCGCACAGGCGGCGGGTCAACCGGGCATCGCGCCCATGCACGTCAAGACCGCCATCTGGGACCTGATGGGCGAGGCGTACGGCCTCATCAAGAGCGGTCAGACGATGCGCGACGGACTGGCGCGGCTCGATGCGCTTCGCGAGCGCGAGTTGCCGCGCATGACGCCGCCGAGTGCCTCGCGCTGCTTCAACACCGCGTGGCTCGACGCACTGGACGTGCACAACCTGATCGACGTCTGCGACGTCACGCTGCGCAGCGCCCTGCGGCGCGAGGAGAGTCGCGGCAGCTTCTATCGCACCGACTTCCCGTACGTCGACAACACCGAGTGGCAGTGCAAGAACATCGTGGCGCGCGACGGCGCCGACTACCGGTTCCGCAAGGCGTCGTACCCGGTGGGCACGATTGCCCCCGACTTCGCGCGGCAGGAGTACTTCAGCGTGCCGTGGTGAGCCGTACCCAAACATTCTTACCGAGGGGACACATGTATTCGGACGTCAGGCAATTTCAGGGAGAAGTTGGCAAAAGCGGTGGCGATGAGCTGACCATGGTGACGCTGCACATCTCGCGTTTCGATCCGCAGATGGATGCCGCGCCGTACGTACAGACCTTTCAGGTGCCGCACGTGCCGCACATGCGCATTATCGATGCGCTGAACTATGTGCAGGAAACGCTCGGCGTCGACATTGGCTACCGGTGGTATTGCGGTACCAAGAAGTGCGGCACTTGCGCAGTGCGCATGAACGGCAAGGAAGTGCTCGCCTGCTGGGAGGCGGCCGAGGCGGAGATGTCCCTCGAACCGCTGCGGCACTTGCCGCGTATCCGGGATCTGGCGGTGGATCGCGGGCCGGCCGAGGCGAAGCTGGTGTCGATGCAGACCTGGCTTCAGCGCTCGCGTCCGTATGGCGGCTTTCCGGAGCCGGTCGACGCGGCCAATGCGGCCACGCTCAGGTCGACGATGGATTGCCTGAGCTGTCTCGCGTGCTATTCGGCGTGCCCCGTGCTCGATTTCCCGGACGAGATTGCGTTCGCCGGGCCGGCCCCGCTGGTGCATCTCGCTCGCGTGGCGCTCGACGCTCGCGACGACGCCTCGCGTGTGTCGACGATTCTGAAAGAGGCTCATGTGCACCACTGCGTGAGCTGTTACCAGTGCGAGGCGGTCTGTCCCGCGCATATTCCGATCGTGAGCGCAGCCATCGAGCCGCTCAAGCGCATGGCTTATGCAAGCGACCCGCAGGCGTCGCCGCACGCGCGCACGTTCATGGAGATCGTTTCGCGACGGGGGCGCATCGAGCCCATGCTGCTCGTGCTGGGCACGCGCGGCTGGCGTGCGGTGCTGCAACGCCCGGCGCGCACGCTCAGGTTGCTGCTGCGAGGCAAGGTTCGCCCGATGGCGGCGCTGCTGCGCCGGCCTGTGGCGGGCATCGAAAAGATCCGGCAAATCTTCTTCCGTTGAGGGATGGTCATGCGAATTGCTTTTTATCCGGGGTGCAGCGCCCGAACGACGTGCGGCGAGTTGCTGCTGGCGACGCAAGCGGTGGCCGATCGTCTCGACATCGAGCTGGTCGCGCTGAGTTCTGCGACGTGTACCGGCAGTCGTGAGATTCGTGCCGCCGATGTCGAACGCTTCGTGGCGCTCAACGTGCGCATCATTGCGATGGCCGAGGCGCAGGGGCTGGATCTGATGACGATCTGCAACACCTGCACGTTGAATCTGATCGAGGCGAAGCAGCGGGTGGACGACGACCCCGCATTGCGCGAGCGTGTGAATGCCAAACTGGCGCAGGAGGGGCTAACGTACCGGGGCACGGCACGCATCACGCATTTCCTCTGGTATCTGCTCGAAGAGGTCGGCGAGGCGAGGCTGCGTTCGTTGGTCAGAACACCGCTGAGCGAGCATCGGATCGCGGCGTTCTACGGTTGCCATATCGTGCGGCCGCCCTCGCTGTATGGCGATACCGACGCGCGCGAGGTGCGTTCGATCGAAACCCTCGCGCAGATTCTCGGATGCTCGACCGTCGAGTATTCCGGCAGAACGTCGTGCTGCGGCTTTCACTGCTCCGCCCAGACCGACGTGATCCCCGTCAAGCTGAGCGGCCGTCATGTGGCCTCAGCCAAGGCCGCAGGGGCCGAGGCGATCGTAACGCCTTGCCCGCTGTGCCATACGGTGCTCGATACCTATCAGGACGATATGGCGAAGGATCTGGGCCAGTCGCTGGACCTCCCGGTGCTGCATTTGCCGCAATTGGTCGGGCTCGCCCTGGGACTCGACGCCGAGGCGCTCGGGCTGGGACGGCACGTGGTGCCGGTAAAGCCGATTCAATGGGTGCGAGAGCCGGCGTCATAACCCCGGACCATCCGAGTTCGTTGGGCGGGCTACGGAGATTTCGTCATGGGATGTAACCGGCGGGAAGGCTGGAACGAACTGAGTCTTACTTTGCCTTTCCTGCCGCCCGCGCGGCATCCCCATGACATCGACTCACCATTTCTCCTGCACGATGTGCGGCAAGTGTTGCCATGACCTGCGATTGCCCGTCGACACAGGCGAGGCGCTGCAATGGATCCGCAACGGCGGCGAGGTGCAGGTGCTGTGCGAGGCGATTCCGTGGCCGGCAGACCCGGAGAACCTCGACGGGATGGCCGGGTACAAGCGCGAGCGGTCCGTTGCTGCGATCAGCGGCGGGTTGCCGGTGCGCGTAGTGATTACGCTGGTGGCGGCGTTCGAGGGGGCGTGCCCGCATCTTGAACCCGATATGAAGTGCGGCGCGTACGAGGTGCGTCCACGCGTCTGTCGCATCTATCCGGCAGAGGTGAATCCGTTTGTGCCGTTCGTGCCGATGGAGAAGGCGTGTCCGCCGCAGGCGTGGGCACCTTCGCTGCCGCGCCTGATGACCGACGGGACACTGGTCGATGCACCGACGGCGGCGCTGGTGGCGCGCTCGCGTCAGGCGAGTGTGGAGGACATGGGGCGCAAGACCTGGCTGTGTCATCGCCTCGGCGTTTTCGTCGCGTCGCTGGCGAACGAGGGGTTCGCGGTGCATACGCCGCCTTCACACGTTCTGGAGGCGGCACTCGTCGAAGTGCAGGGCATGGACATCGACGCCGATTCGATCCATCAGGAATGGATCTTCCTGACGAACCGGTCGCCCACACGGGATGTCCTTCAGGCCGCCGGGGCGCTGGCTGTGCTGCCCGGCGACGGTCTGCCGGACACCATCGGCTATCTGCCGTTTCATCCGGCCGGGTGATCCGCCGGACGATATTTTTCTCAGGGGATGTAACCGGGGGAGGTTTTCCAGCGAACTTACCGAATTGTGGCGTTATAAGATTCCGGCTGATTTCCGGCTGACGTCGGGTGTGAGCGATCGCTCGCTTAGCGGTGGCCGTGGCGTTGAGGTCGATATGTGCTACCTGTGCTATCTGCGCGACATGCACGACCGGCGACGCCGCAGGCTCGCCCCTGTCGGGCGGCCATGGACCGGGAATCGACGCGTGCCGTGATTCTGGAGGCTGGACCTTGTATTCCGCAGAGCCGCGCCTGAAAGCCCTGTTTGCCAGCGGGCTTTCCGGTAATTCGGCCGACTATCGCTCGTTCCTCATCGAGCTGACCCGACACTTGCGTGGCTATCTCCGCAAGCGGATTCCGCATTTTCGCGACGATACGGAGGATCTCGTTCAGGAGATCCTGCTGGCCGTGCACAACGCCCGTCATACGTTCCGCCCGGACGAGCCTTTGACGGCGTGGGTTCATGCGATCGCCCGCTACAAGCTGATGGACTTCTTTCGCACCCATTCGAGACGCGACGCACTGCATGAGCCGTTGGACGGCGACGAGGACATCTTCGCGTATGCCGACGATGAGCCAGCGGAGGCGCGTCGTGACATCGGCACGCTGCTCGCGCGGTTACCGGACAAGCAGCGGTTGTCGATCGAGCATGTGAAGTTGCAGGGGCTGTCGGTGGCGGAGGCGGCGCATCTGACAGGATTGAGCGAGTCGGCGGTAAAGGTCAGCATCCATCGCGGGCTGAAGGCGCTGGCGGCATTGGTGAGGGGCGCGATATGAGAACGGATGAATTCGTGAATCTCCTCGCGGCGGGGGAGTCGCCTGTGCCGCGCGGTGTGGCGGCCCGACGGTTTTCCGTGGCGATTGCCGTTGCGCTGGTGGGCGGTGCGGTGCTGATGCTGGCGCTCTACGGGATTCGGCCGGACATCGGTCTGGTGGCCCGGACGCCGATTTTCTGGGCAAAGGTGGCGTTCCCGCTGAGTCTGGCCGTCGGCGCGGTGGTTGCCGTCGGCCGACTCGCGCGACCGGCAGCGCGTGTGGGCATGGGGCTGCCGTTGATAAGCGCACCGGTGCTCGTCGTCTGGCTGGCTGCCGCAGCGGTGGTGGCGACGGCGGTGCCGGAGGCGCGCCTCGGCCTGCTCCTCGGGCAGACGTGGCGCTCATGCCCGTTCAACATCCTGCTGCTGTCGACGCCGGGCTTCGTCGCCATGATCTGGGCGATGCGAGGGCTGGCGCCGACGCGCCCGCGTCGGGCGGGCGCTGCGGCGGGATTGCTGGCGAGCGCCATCGGCACGCTGGTCTATTGCCTGCATTGCCCCGAGATGAGCCCGGCGTTCTGGGGCCTGTGGTACTTGCTCGGCCTGTTGCTGCCCACGCTCATCGGTGCGCTGCTCGGGCCGAGGTTGCTGCGTTGGTGAGGGATGCACCGGTCAACACCCATCAACGTGTATTGGCGCGAGGCTTGAGCAAATCCGAGAGCCCGACGCGATGCAGCATTTCGGCACGAAGGCGATCGAGTACCGTGAAGCCAACGTCCGCACCGTCTTCCGACGGATCGATATGCACGCGAAACGCACGCTTGCCGAACGGGGTGTCGACCACTTTTACGATGGCCTCGGCCACGAGGCTGGCGTCGGCGTCTTCGGGCACGATCTCGGCGAAGGCCTTCTGGACTTGTTCGCCGAACCCGGCATAGGGGCCGGCTTCGTATTCGGCCACGCGCGCCTGATCGGCTGGTGTCGTCGAATGGGCGAAGTGGTTCGTCCCGTGGGTGAAGGCGCCCGGCACGATGATCGACGTTTCGATACCCCAGCGAGAGAGTTCACGGGCGTACTGCACGGCAATCGCATCCATGGCCGCCTTCGCCCCGAAGTACGGCGCCAGATAGGGCGGCGTGCCACCGGCAGAACTGCTGCTGGACACCCAGACCAGCAGCCCCTGGCCCTGCGCGCGCAGTTGCGGCAGCACGGCGCGGTTGACCCGCTGGGCGCTCAGGACATTGACGTCATAGAGTTGCGCGTACTGCTCCGGCGTGAATGCCTCGGCCGGGCCGAACACCATGTGACCGGCGTTGTGCATGACGACGTCGATGCGACCGGTGTCGGCGATGACCCGGGCGACGGCGGCGTCCACCGAGGCCTGCGATTGCACGTCCATGTCGACGGTGCGCAGGTCTGCGCCGTTGCGCTTCGCAAAGTCGGCCATCTGCTCGACGACCGGGGCGTTCCGGCCTGTCGTGTTGCGCATCGATGCGTAGACGGTGTGGCCGGCACGGGCGAGCGCTTCAGCGCTAAGGCGGCCGAAGCCGCTCGATGCGCCCGTAATGAGGATGATCTTGCTCATGGTGATTCTCCTTGGCTGATTAGATAGTCGGTGACGGGGTTTCGAGGTTCGATAGCAGGGCGGACGGCACTCAGACCATGCCGCCGTTGGCGCGCAGCACCTGCCCGTTGATCCAGCTCCCAGCCGGACTGGCAAGGAAGGCAACGGCGTGGGCGATGTCGTCGGGGGTGCCGAGGCGTTCCAGCGGGTTCATCTTCGCCAGCCGGTCGATCAGTTCGGGCGACTTGCCGTTGAGGAACAGGTCGGTGGCGGTCGGGCCGGGGGCCACGGCATTGACCGTGATCGAGCGGCCGCGCAGTTCTTTCGAGAGGATGGCCGTCATCGTCTCCACCGCCGCCTTCGTTGCCGCATAGACGCCGTAGGTCTCCGGCTTCAGCCCGACCACACTGGTGGACAGATTGATGATCCGGCCGCCGTCGCGCAGTCGGCGCGAAGCCTGACGCAACGTGTTGAACGTGCCTTTCAGATTGATGGCGATCTGGCTGTCGAACAGGCTGTCGTCGCTGTCGGCAAGCGTGGCGAGCTTCATGATGCCGGCATTGTTGACCAGGACGTCGACGCCGCCGTAGGCCGCTTCGGTGGCGTCGAACAGGCGCGCGACATCGGCGGGCTTGCTGACGTCGGCTTGCGCGCTGATGGCGTGGCCACCGGCGCCTTCGATGTCGGCGACGAGGCGTTCTGCTTCTGCGGTGCTGCCTGCGTAGTTGACGACGACGGTGAAGCCGTCGCGCGCCAGATGACGTGAAATGGCGGCGCCGATACCGCGCGACGCACCGGTGACGATGGCAACTTTGGTGAGGGAAGTCATGGCAGTTCTCCGATTGAGACCGCGGGATCGCGGCGTTGAGAGAACTATGCGATCTTTCGGTCCGGAGATAATCGGTGTACATTGCACGTCACTGTTTCCCTATGGCGAACAATAACGGATCGGGAGAATGCGTCATGGACCGTCTGGATGCCCTGCGGCTTTTCGTCCGAATCGTGGAGCGGCGCAGTTTCACCCTGGCCGCGAACGATCTGGAGATTCCCCGCTCGACGGCGACCAAAGTGATCGCGGAGATGGAGACGCGACTGGGCGTGCGGCTGCTTCAACGCACGACGCGTGTGGTGCGTCCGACGCTTGACGGCGAGGCATTCCACCTGCGGTGCGTGCGTATCCTGGACGATCTGGAAGACGCCGAAGGGGCATTTCGAGGTGCGCAGCCCACGGGGCAGTTGCGCGTGGAAGTGCAGGGCACGCTGGCGCGTCACTTCCTGATGCCGGGCCTGCCCGCGTTTCTTGAGCGCTATCCGCAAATCGAGTTTTCGATGAGCGAAAGCGATCGATGGGTGGATCTGGTGCACGAAGGCGTGGATTGCGCGGTGCGATATGGCCATCTCCCGGACAGCGATCTTGTGGCGCGGCGTGTCGCGACGTTGACGCGACTGACCTGTGCAACACCCGGCTATCTGGCGAAGTTCGGCACGCCTGCCAGCATCGATGCGCTCGATGGGCACCGCATGGTAGGGCTGCGCTCCATTACGACGGGGCTGGTGACGCCTCTGGAGTTCGAGCACGCGAACGGGTTGCAGACGCTGTCGCTCAAAGGGCCGCTCATCGTGACCGGCACCGAGAGTTACCTCGCCGGAATCCGGCTGGGCCTTGGGATTGCCCAGGTCCCGCGTTTCCATGTCGAGGACGATCTGAAAACCGGCAAGCTGATCGAAATTCTGGCCGACGCACGCCCCCCGTCTGCCCCGGTGTCGCTGCTCTATTCGCGCAAACGTCAACTGTCGCCGCGTGTTCGCGTCTTCCTGGAGTGGGCCGGCGACGAATTCAAGTCGAGAAACGTGTCGCTTTGACTCGGCCGGGGCACACCCGACCGTCAATGCTTTCCCCGCTGTGCCGCTGCTGTTCTGAAATTTCCGTTTGCAACATTTCCATATTTCGACTAAATTCGAATCATGGAAACTAAAAACGTACTCACTGCCCTGGCGGCGCTTGCGCATTCCGTCCGTCTGACGGTCTTCCGCTTGCTGGTCCAGGCGGGCCCCGAGGGGTTGCCCGCCGGTCGCATTGCGGAACTGATGGAGATGCCGGCGTCGTCTTTGTCGTTCCATCTCAAGGAACTGCATCGCGCCGATTTGCTGACGAGCCGACAGGAAGGCCGCTCCATCATCTACATGGCGCACTTCGAGACCATGAACGGATTGCTCGGCTACCTCACGGAAAACTGCTGCGGTGGTGTGCCGTGTTTGCCTGATGTCGCCTGCAAGGTCGGCGAAACGGCAGGGAAGTCGCGATGAGCCTTTCGCAAAAGGCGGTCGTCGCGTCGCCGCCGGCAGCCATCGGATTCTTCGAGCGCTATCTCACGGTGTGGGTCGCGTTGTGCATCGTCGCCGGGGTCTTGCTCGGTCAATGGCTGCCGGGGCTTTTCCAGACGATCGGCACGATGGAAGTCGCGCAGGTCAGCTTGCCGGTCGGGCTGCTGATCTGGGTCATGGTCATTCCGATGCTCATCAAGATCGACTTCAGCGCGATGGGGCAGGTGGCCGGACATTGGCGCGGCATCGGCGTCACGCTGTTCGTGAACTGGTTCGTCAAACCGTTTTCGATGGCGCTGCTGGGCTGGATCTTCATTCGCCATCTGTTTGCCGGATGGCTGCCCGCGGATCAGCTCGATAGCTACGTTGCCGGGTTGATCCTGCTCGCGGCGGCGCCATGCACGGCGATGGTTTTCGTCTGGGCGCAGTTGTGCAAAGGCGATCCCTATTTCACGCTGTCGCAAGTCGCGCTCAACGACGCCATCATGATCGTGGCCTTCGCGCCTGTCGTGGCGTTGCTGCTCGGGTTGTCGTCGATCACCGTGCCGTGGGATACGTTGGTGATCTCGGTCGGGCTGTACATCATTGTGCCGGTCGTGATCGCGCAGGTCGTTCGGAAAGCGTTGTTGGCGCGCGGCGAGGCCGCTTACCAGCGAGTCGTCGGCGCACTGGGGCCCTATTCGGTTGCCGCATTGCTTCTCATGCTGGTGCTGCTGTTCGGCTTTCAGGGCAATGCCATCGTCAAGCAACCGCTGATCATTGCGCTGCTGGCGATCCCTATCCTCATTCAGGTGCTGTTCAACTCCGCGCTCGCCTACTGGCTCAACCGAAAGTTGGGGGTCGTCCATTGTGTGGCGGGGCCGTCGGCGTTGATCGGCGCCAGCAATTTCTTCGAGCTGGCGGTCGCCACGGCGATCAGTCTGTTCGGTTTCCAGTCCGGCGCTGCGCTCGCCACCGTGGTGGGCGTGCTGATCGAGGTCCCTGTGATGCTGCTGGTCGTCGGCGTCGTCAACCGATCGCAACGCTGGTACGAATCGCAATGAGGCAATGAGAAAGCACCATGTCCGTCACCATTTATCACAATCCCGATTGCGGGACGTCGCGTAACACGCTGGCGATGATTCGCAACGCCGGTATCGAGCCCACGGTGATCGAGTATCTGCGTTCGCCGCCGGACCGCAGCACACTGCAATCGATGATTCACGATGCGGGCCTGACGGTGCGCGACGCCATTCGGGAAAAAGGCACGCCATACGCCGAGTTGGGGCTGGGTGATCCGTCGCTGTCCGACGATGCGCTGCTCGACGCCATGCTCGCGCATCCCATCCTCATCAACCGGCCCTTCGTGGTGACGGCGCTGGGCGTGCGGCTGTGTCGCCCGTCGGAAGTGGTGCTCGACATTCTGCCGTCGCCGCAAAAGGGGGCCTTCGTCAAAGAGGATGGTCAGCCGGTTGTGGACGCCGACGGACGGAGGATTGCGTGATGTCCGACCTGCTGAATATGCCGAATGTCAGAGAATCCGTCTTCGATACGCCGGATCTTTCCAAGCTCAATCCGGTGCCCCCTAGCGCTCATCCGCCGCGAATCCTGCTGCTTTACGGCTCGTTGCGAGCCACGTCGTACAGCCGGTTGCTGGTGCAGGAGGCGGAGCGGATTCTCCGCCGTTTCGGTGCGGAGACGCGCATTTTCGATCCGTCCGGTTTGCCGATGGCCGATAGCGTGTCGGCCGATCATCCCAAGGTGGTGGAGCTGCGCAGGCTCTCCGAGTGGTCCGAGGGGCAGGTCTGGTGCAGTCCGGAGCGTCATGGCACGTTGACGGCGGTCTTCAAGAATCAGATCGACTGGTTGCCGCTGGAGATGGGCGGGGTGCGTCCCACGCAAGGACGCACGCTCGCCGTCATGCAGGTAAGCGGCGGTTCGCAGTCGTTCAACTCGGTGAATGCGCTGCGTGTGTTGGGGCGATGGATGCGGATGGTGACGATCCCGAATCAGTCGTCCGTGGCCAAGGCGTATCAGGAGTTCGATGCGGATGGGCGCATGAAGCCGTCGCCGTATTACGACCGGGTGGTCGACGTCATGGAAGAGCTCTACAAGTTCACGCTGCTGGTCAGAGACCGGAGCGAATACCTCACTGACCGGTACAGCGAACGAAAGGATGCTGCGCCTGCGGTTGCAGCGTCGCTGGCCGCAGCCGCCATGCGTCATGAGGCTGCCGCGCAAACGAGCGACGCTGGCGGAAGCAACGCCGAATAACGCACCCGTGCGGCCGCGACAAGGATGGCGCTGCGTTATTTGCCCGGTGGCGTCGCGAGCCATGCTTTCTTGTCCGTCCTGAGCGCCCACGCTTCGGCATCGGGCAGCGGTGTGACCGGTTCGTCGGCTTGCGGATAGACGCCGGCGAGCCGGGCGTTTTCCTCGGCAAACCACCTCTGATCGGGGCGCAGCTCATAGTCCGGCACGATCGCGCCTACCGGGCAGACGATGACGCAAGTCGTGCAATTGACACACACGGCCGGGTTGATCACCACGAATTCCGGCCCGACGTGAAAGGCGCTGACGGGGCATGCGAAAACGCAGTCCCCGAAGCGGCATTTGATGCAAGGTTCTGTTACGACGCAAGTCATTGCGTGTCTCCTCAATCGCGCGGCGCATGGGGGGCGCGCACGCAAGCGCTAGCGCGATGGCCGTCGCAATCGACGGACCATCGCAGGCGGTTCGTCTGCCAGCGTCATCTGGTCAGCGTTCCCCGATCACTTACGGCGTTTCCGAAAGATTCTCCCGATAGGTTTCACGCGCGGCCCACGTGGCGACCAGCGTGATCAGCCCGAGCGCTGCCATGAGTGCGGCGACGGATTCGATGTGTCCGGTCCTGGCGAGCAGCCAGGTGGCGGCCATCGGCGTGAGCCCCCCGCCCAGCGCGGCGGCGATCTGCACACCCAGCGAGGCGCCGCTGCATCGCACACGCGTGCCGAAGAGTTCCGGAACGAAGGCGGCTTGCGGCCCGAATAGCGTGGCGTGCCCCAGACTCATGCAGACGGCCATCGTGACGATGACGGCCGTGTGGCTGCCCGTCTGAACGAAATAGAAGAGCGGCAGCGAAGCGACGATCGTGGAGAATGCGCCGAAAAAGTACAGCGGACGCCGGCCGATCCTGTCGGAGAGCCATCCGGCGAGCGGCACCGTCACGAACTCCAGTACGGCGGCGATGAGCACGCCGTTGAGCATGACGTCGCGCGGAATGCCCACGACCTGCGAGCCGTACATCACGACGAATACGGACAGTAGGTAAACCCACGCCACTTCCGACACCTTCAGTCCGATGGAGATGAACAGGCTGCGCTTGTACGACCGGAAGACCTCGACCAGCGGGAGCTTAATGGCGTGCTCGTCCTTCATGGCACGCAAAAATTCGGGGGATTCGGTCACGCGCAGACGGATCAGCAGACCGACGAAGACGAGCGCGATGCTGACCATGAACGGCAGACGCCAGCCCCAGGTGAGGAATTGCGCGTCGGGCAATCGGCTCACGAGCGCGAACGCGGCGGTCGATAGCACGATGCCAAGCGGAAATCCCACCTGCACGATGGCGCCGTAGAGTCCGCGTCGGCCGGGTGGGGAGTGCTCGATCACCATCAGCGCCGCGCCACCCCATTCGCCACCGAGCCCGATACCCTGAATCACTCTGAGGAAGACCAGCGCAAGCGGTGCCCACACGCCGATGTGGTCGTACGTCGGCAGCAAGCCGATCAGAAACGTGGCGCCGCCCATCATGAACATGGTGATGACGAGCATGGTCTTGCGCCCGAGCTTGTCGCCGAAATGCCCGAAAATCGCGCCGCCCAGCGGCCGTGCGACAAAGCCGGCGGCAAAGGTCGCAAGCGCCGCAATCGTCCCCACCAGCGGATCGAACGCGGGGAAGAACAGCTTGTTGAAAATCAGGGCCGCTGCTGCGCCGTAAAGCAGAAAGTCATACCACTCCACCGTCGTGCCGATCACGCTCGACAACATGATGGTTCGCATTCGAGATCGCTCGGCGGCGGCCGTCCGGCTGGCTGCCGTCTGTAGCGAGTCCAGGTGTTCTACGCCCGTAAGTGCCATTTCCCTTCTCCAAAAAATGAATGCGCCGTCTTGACGCGGGACTTCGGTCCTGCCCGAGGAACACAAACATGAAACAAGCGTAGCCCTGATAAAAAACAAATCAAAAATAGTTTCATAATCGTAAACACTGATGTCCTATCAGGAAACACGGACGTACAGTGCAGCTAACCCCTCGCCGGCACAGGCGGGGCGATTCATCCAGTCAAGGAAACGAAGCTATGGACACGATTGAAGCGATGGCAGAGAACACCCCTGCGAAACATTTCAACCAGCGTTTGCAGGGAAAGCTGGAACCGACGAAAGGTGGGTCCGTGTACGTTGACCCGAAGTCGATGGAGTGGCAGAAGTCCCAGTTCGACAAGATCTGGATGAAGGTGCTGTACCGCAACGATCAGGAAGGGGAGATGACGGTGTTGCTGAAGTGGGAGCCGGGCGCGACGCTGCCGTTTCACCGTCATCCGGAGATCGAGCAGAGTTTCGTGCTCGAAGGGTCGTTTTACGATCACGACGGGGTTTGCCGGGCAGGTGAGTACGTGTATCGCGTGCCGGGGTCGTTGCACGAGACCCATTCCGACGAAGGGTGCTTGCTTCTCGCCGTCTACCGCAAGCCGAATACGTTCTTCAATGCGGTCGCTGGTTTCGAGAATAAGAAGTACTGATCGGAAACATCAGCACCAGTGTGGTGCCTGGAGTTTCCCAAAAGGGTTACAATCGGGGCGTTGAACGGTGCACCTTCGAGACAGGGTGCGCTGTTCGCGCTTCCTGGAATCCGGGCACACACTGGAATATGACCAAGAAACAGACCGCAGCACACATCCGTTCCATCGAAACCAACGGCGAGTTGTTCAACGATGATGAAGAGGCCGTTTGTCGCAGACTGCGTGCGCTTCGCACGGAAAAGGGACTGACGCTCGAAGCGCTGGCGGCGCTTTCCGGTTTCACGAAGGGATACCTTTCCCGGATCGAAAACGGTGGCAAGGCGCCGCCCATCGCATCGCTGGCGAAGATCGCGCGGGCCTTGGGGCAGGAATTGAGCTGCTTCTTCGTCGACGACGTCACCAGCACGTCCGCCCGGCTGGACGAGTCCCGTGTCTCCGTGGTGCACAAGTGGGAGCGCAAGCCTGTGACGCGCGGCGGTTCGGCGTTCGGGTACGACTATGTCAGTCTGGCGCACAAGCGCGCCAACAAGCTGATGGAGCCGTTTGCGTTCACCTTCCCGGCGTCGGGCGACGTCGACCAGTTCTTTCAGCACGCGGGCGAGGAGTTTATCTACGTGCTGTCGGGCAAGGTGGCGTTCGAGGTCATGCTGGGCGACGCCAAGCGAATTTATACGCTCGAAGCCGGTGACAGCATCTACTTCGACTCCAGTCTGCCGCATCGTGGCTACAGCCTGGAAGGCGAGGCGCAAGCGATGGTCGTCATGCAGGGGGCGGCTGAGGGCGAGGCGGACGAGCACTGACCGGCAAGGCCCGCGTTCAGGTCATGGATGCCATGGCCGGACGTGGGCGACGATGGAGGTTGGGGTGATGTGTGCGGTGGAAATTCTCTTATTTAATTCGGAATCCGAATTTTATTCGCAATGATTTGCCCCGATTTCTCCTGGGAGATGCCAATTGAAAGTCGCCGTAGTGCTGTATGAGGCTGTTGAGCCGATCGATCTTGCCGTGGTGGGTGTGTTGTCCATGGCGACCCGTGTGACCGATCAACTTGAATATTTCACGGTCGCGGAGCAGGGTGGCGCGCTCACGTTGCAAAACGGGTTCACCGTGCAGGTCGATCACGACTTTGCGTCGGCGCCGCCCGTGGACGTAGTGATCGTGACGGGCGGTCCCGGATGGCAGGCGCAGGCCCAACATCCACCGATGCTCGATTTCATCCGAGGTCGGTATGCTGCCGGTGAGGTGGTGGCGAGTGTGTGCACCGGCGCGATGATTCTCGCGGCAGCGGGTTTGCTCGACGGCAAACGCGCGACGACCAAGTTCGAGGTGACGCCCGCCGAACGGCCACCGCTGACAGTGTTGCGTGAGCGCTTCGGTATCGAGTCGACCGAGGCGCTGGTCGTCGATGAGGAGCAAATTGTCACCGGCGGGGGCGTGACGCTGGGGATCGACACGACGTTGTATCTGCTGCAACGCTTTCTCGGGGGCGATGTGGCGCAGGAAACGGCGCGGATCATGGAATATGCGGCGTCGTGGGAGGCCAATCGGGCACGGCTCCCCGTCATCGTTGACGCGTCGGGCGAGCAGAGCCGATAACAGGGCTGATGATGCGACGCCATTTTGCCTTTCGCAGAGATCGGCGATAATGGGCGTCCGTCGGCAGGCCGGACGTTGCTTCGCGCACTGGGGCACGCCTGTGTCGGCGTCTTAACTCAGAGATTCGCTATGCGTGACATCATCGACGGCTTCCTGCGATTTCAGCGTGAGGCCTATCCTCAGCGTGCCGAGCTTTTCAAACAGCTCGCCACAAGCCAAAACCCCAAAGCGCTGTTCGTGACATGTTCGGACAGCCGCGTCGTGCCGGAGCTGCTGACGCAGCGCGAGCCCGGTGAACTGTTCGTCATCCGCAACGCGGGCAATATCGTTCCGTCGTACGGCCCTGAGCCCGGTGGTGTTTCCGCGACCGTTGAATATGCGGTCGCCGTGCTGGGCGTCAAAGACATCGTGATTTGCGGTCACTCCGACTGTGGGGCGATGGGGGCTATCTCGCGGTGCACGTGTCTGGACCATATGCCGGCGGTCGCCAACTGGTTGCGCCATGCGGATGCTGCGAAAGTGATCAACGCAGCGCACTCGTTCGATACGCCGCATGCCAAGCTCGACGGGCTGGTGCGGGAGAACGTCATTGCGCAGTTGGCCAACCTGCGCACGCACCCTTCCGTGGCGCTGGCGTTGGAGCAGGGGCGCATGAACCTGCACGGTTGGGTCTACGACATCGAAACTGGCGGCATCGAAGCGCTTGACGGCGCAACGCGTCAATTCGTCTCGCTGGCGGATTCGCCGACGACCGTGGCGGTGACGTCGCGCAATCTCGACGGGCGTTAAGTCGGATTAGCCCGCAAGTCCGCGTTTTCAGGCGATGCCGGAGTCATTGCCGTGAAGGCGAGTCGCGGGCGAGTGTCGGTCAAGCGGTGTCCGTGATGGGCGCCAGACATTTCGGGCGTGGAATGCGATCTGCAAGGATGGCATCCACGCCCGAAGTGCTTTCAGATCTGCTGTTGGCCGCCGTCGACGAACAATTCGATGCCGTTGACGAAGCTCGCGTCGTCGGATGCTAGGAACAGGGCGGCACTGGCGATTTCGCCGGGCTCACCCAGACGTCCCATCGGAATCTGCGCGGCCAGGTAATCGGCGAGGCCTTGTCGCTGGGCGGCGTCGTTGCCGGCGAGGTCCAGCAGACCCGGTGTACGGGTTGCGCCCGGGCTGATCGTGTTCACGCGCACCCGACGGTCCTTGAGATCGAGAATCCAGCTACGGACAAAGGCGCGCACCGCAGCCTTCGACGCCGAATACACACTGAATGCCGCCGTGCCTGCGCTACCCGCGGTCGACCCCGTGAGAATCACCGATGCGCCTTCGGCAAGCAGCGGCAGTGCTTTTTGCACGGTGAACAGCACCCCCTTCACATTGCGATCGAACGTGTCGTCATAGTGCGACTCGGTGATGGCGCCGAGCGGCAGCATCGAACCGCCGCCGGCGTTGACGAACAGCACGTCGAGACGTCCCTTTTCCTTGTCGATCTGCGCATAGAGCGCGTCGAGTTCATCGAGTTTCGTGGAATCGACGTTGACGCCCGTGGCGCTGCCGCCGGCTTCGCGAATGCCGGCGACTGCGGCATCGAGTTCTGCCTGACGGCGTCCCGTGAGATAGACGTGTGCACCTTCTGCCGCGAAACGCTGTGCGGTGGCGAGGCCGATCCCGCTGCTGGCGCCGGTAACGAGTGCGATCTTGCCGTCGAGCTTGCTTGCCATGATGTTTCTCCTTCCATCCAGTGAGTGAGCGCGCGAGGTGTTGCGTGCTGCGATGAAAGGAGAATATCGACGTCCCGATCTTTTCGAAATAGAATCAATTGCAAACAAACGTTGCAAAAATGAAATGATGAGGGCGAATGGCAAAGCTACCTGATTTCGAAGGATTGGCGATGTTCGCGAAGGTTGCCGAGGAGGGATCGTTCGCGGCGGCGGCGCGGACGATGGGGGTATCCGTGGCGACGGTGTCGCGTGGCGTTGCGCGGCTGGAGGACCGGCTGGGCGCGCGGCTCTTCAACCGTACGTCGCGGCAGCTTTCGCTGACGGAGTTCGGCCGGACGATCTGCGAGAAGGCCGGGGAGATTTACCGTCAGGCGGAGGAGGCGGAAAGCACTGCCAGGGAGATGTCGGTGAAGCCGCGAGGGCTGGTGCGTCTGGCGGTGCCGATGGCGTTCGGGCTGCGCTGGGTCGCGCCGCTGCTACCGGGGTTCTTCCGGGCGTATCCCGAGGTGTCTATCGACTTGCACCTGTCGGATGCGTCGGTCGATATCGTGGCGGACGGATTTGACGCCGCGCTACGTATTGCCGCGCTGCCGGATTCGTCCCTGGTCGCCCGACGGTTGTGCGCGGTGACGCAATTCGTCGTGGCGTCGCCCGCGTATCTGAAGCGGGAAGGGCGGCCGGTGCACCCGCGAGAACTTGCGGATCGGCCATGCCTGTCTTACGCGTACCGCGCCCGCAGTGATGTGTGGCGTTTCACGAACGACGCGGGGGAAGAGGAGGCCATCAGCCCGAGGGGGCCGTTGCGTGTGACCAACTCCGAGGCGTTACTACCGATGCTGCTCGACGGTCTCGCCATCGCAGAGTTGCCCGAGTTCATGGCGGGTGAATATCTTGCCGACGGACGCCTCGAAGCGCTGCTGACCGACTGGTCGCTCACCAAGGGTGGCTTGTACTTCGTCACGCCATCGGCAAGAGCGCGCCCGGCAAAGGTGGCGGCGCTGTCGGACTACTTTGCGGCGCATCTTTCGGATCCGGTTTGGCGGTGGCCGAAGTAGGGCGGACGCGGGGGAATTCGGGCTCGCCGCGTCGACAATCTGTGTGAACCGTACGAATCGGAGCGCCGAACCTCGTACGTTGTGTTTGATGTACCTGTTTTTTTGAATACCTATCCTCGTACGTAAATTCCAAGCGAGGAGGATTCTGTGAACAGGAGACAGTTCGCATTCGCAAGCGCGGTATCCGCGTGCACGCTCGTCACCCGTAACGGATATGCGGATGAGACGGCAGTTGCCGCTCGACGTCGGCTTTATCACGAGGATTTTGCCGAGGCGTTACTGTCGAAAATCCGGCAAGCGGCGTCGACAACTGCGGCGTTCCAGGCGTGGGACGCTATCGTCAATCCGCTACTGCCGTTCATTCACGCCACGGCGCTGGTGTGCAGTGCGTCCGACGCGTCGAATGCAACGGCTGATCGATCGCCGGGCGACGTACGCCGCGTGTTTTCCACCGTCCCCACGGCATATCCGGTAGGCGGGTGGAAACACCTCTCGGGCAGCGACTGGGCACAGCATGTGCTCATTGAGCAGAAAACGCTGATCGCCTCCGGTCAAGCGCCCCTGAAACACTTCTTTCCCGACTACGCGCTGCTGGAGTCGCTGGGCGTTCGCACGCTGGTCAACATTCCCATCGTCGTGTGTCGCCGCACGATCGGAGCTTTTGCGCTGCTTTTCGATGCGACGGAGATCGACCGAGCCGCGTTGGCCGAGGTCGAGCGCCTGGCGCCACTGATGGCTGGCGTCTTTGCGCTGGGACAAGGGGATGCGACATGAGCCCGGAAGCCGCGCGACAGTTGATGGATGAGCGCGCCTTTGACCGCTCGCCCATCAAGGTCGTGAGCTCGCCGCAAGTCCATGCCGACGCCCTGCCGCTCATGGTCGCTATTCTGACGTTGCTGATCTGGAGCACATTGGCGGTATCGGTCGTAAGTCTCAGTGCGGTACCACCACTTTTGACCACGGGCATCGCGCTCACCGGCGGGGGACTCATCGGCTTGCCTTGGGTGAAATGGCGTTCGCTCGATTGGCGCGCCGTGCTGGTCGGCTCGCTTTCGATGTTCGGCTATCACGCCCTCTATTTCCTGAGCCTGCAATGGGCTGACCCGGTTGCCGCCAGCCTTCTGCATTATCTCTGGCCCCTCTTCATCATTCTTCTGA
Organism: Pandoraea sp. ISTKB; assembly: GCF_001721285.1. Classification (NCBI taxonomy): domain Bacteria; kingdom Pseudomonadati; phylum Pseudomonadota; class Betaproteobacteria; order Burkholderiales; family Burkholderiaceae; genus Pandoraea; species Pandoraea sp. ISTKB. The sequence continues at coordinate 3,562 of NZ_MAOS01000024.1, read as the reverse complement.
CGCCGGTCATGCTCAGGGAGTACCGGATTTCCCTCCTGCATGTGTTTTCCGCTCTGTGCGGATTCGCGGGCGCGGCGGCCTGCATGATCTCCGGCCCCGCATTTTCCAGCAGCACCTGGGCCGGATTCACGCTCGCGGGCGTTTCCGGGTTGATCTGGGCCTACTACACGGTCTGGTCTCGCAAGCGCTGTTCGGTGCCCACCTCGACGGTGGCTTTGTACTGTGTGCTGGCCGGGGGGCTCGCCCTTGGACTACATGCCGGACTACAGAGTGGCTCAGGGGGCGATGGCACGACGTCGATGTTCGGTCTTGCCGACCTGAGCTTGCGCCAATGGGCAACGCTTGCCTTTCTTGCGCTCGGCCCTCTGGGCGGCACGTTTTACATGTGGGATTTCGCCATTAAGCGCGGCCGTCCAAACCAGATTGCGATTCTGGCTTACGCGGTTCCCATTGCGTCGACCTTGTTCGTCGGTCTCTTTCTGGGGCGCGGGGTGGAACCGGCGGCGCTTGTCGGCGCCGTTCTGGTCAGCATTGCCGTCGCCCTCGGCAACCGTGCCGATCGGCAGGTTCGGAAGACGATTTAACCCTCGCGAAAGCACATCATGAACTCGAATCAACATGGCGCCGCGCGTCAGATCGCCATTGGCGAGGAAATCGTCGCGGGCTTTGCCAAATACAAACTGCCAAGCGTAGTTCCCGCGACCTCTCGCGACCGGGGCGTCGGCCCACACCGTCGGCTGATTCTCCGAGGCGCGTCGCTGATCGACGGCACCGGCGCACCCCCCTGGGGATTCGTCGACGTTGTCATCGAGAACGGCGTCATTGCGGACATCGTCAGCGTGGGGGCGCCGGGGCTTGCCATCAAGCCGGAGAGGCGCCCCGCACCGGGGGATTTCGAGATCGATTGTCACGGTAAGTTCGTCACCCCCGGATTCATCGACGCTCACGCGCACATCGGCGCGCCATTTCACGCCGCTCGCGGTGTCATGCCGAGTGCGGATTACGTCTACAAGCTCTGGCTGGCACACGGCGTGACGACGATCCGCGAGGCCGGGTGCTTTAACGGCCTGGCGTGGACGTTAGCGCAGAAACAGGCGTCTCTGGATCATCAGATCGCCGCGCCGAATCTCTACGCCTATGCCTATTTCCCGGCAATCAACGATTATCTGAAGACGATTCACACACCGGCGCAGGCCCGAGAATGGATTCGCCGCGTCGCCGAGGCGGGCGCCGATGGTGTGAAGTTCTTCGGCGCGCCGCCAGCCGTCATGGAAGCCGCGCTGGACGAAGCGTGTGCGGCCGGGCTGCGAACCTGCTGCCATCACGCCACGCTTGCCGTGAGCCGGATGAATGCGTTGACCACGGCGCGCTGGGGGCTGACCAGTTCCGAGCACTCGTACGGACTTCCCGAAGCGTTGTTCGACGATCGCACCGTGCAGTCGTTTCCCGCCGACTATCACTACAACGACGAGTATCTGCGCTTCTCAACCGCCGGGACCACGTTCCTCCAGGCGGCGAAGCCCGGGAGCGCCAAGTGGAACGACGTGCTGGACGCCTTTCTTTCCGCGAAACACACCTTCGTGCCGACATTGAACGTCTACGACGCCAATCGTGATCTCATGCGCACCCGTCGCGCGGATTGGCACGACCGGTTCACCGACCCGACGCTCATGCGCTATTTCGAGCCGCATCGCGGTGGCCACGGTGCCTATTGGTATCGATGGAGCACGCAGAACGAGGTCGACTGGCGCGAGACGTTCCGGCTTTGGATGCACTTTCTGCGGGACTACAAGAACCGCGGAGGACGTGTTTGCGCAGGAAGCGATTCCGGCTTCATGTATCAGGTCTACGGATTCGGCTTCGTTCGAGAGCTGGAGTTGCTTCAGGAGGCCGGATTCAACCCGCACGAAGTGCTGCGTGCTGCGACCCAATCGAGCGCGGAGCTGCTCGGTATCGACGACAGTGTCGGTACCGTGGAAGTCGGCAAGCGGGCGGACCTGCTCGTGCACGATACGAATCCTCTCGACGATTTCAAGCAGCTCTACGGAACCGGTGCGCTACGGCTCGACGAAGCGCGTCAGGCGGGCGTCTGGCATCGCTGTCTGAGGTACACCATCAAAGACGGGGTCGTGTTCGATACCGGCGAATTGCTGACGGACGTCGAAGCGATGGTCGCTCAGGCGAAAGACCGGGAGGCACGGGATGGCATCTGACCTCACGGACTTCGTCATTCTGTCCGGGTTCCTTGGCAGCGGTAAGACGACGTTGTTGTCCGAGTTTCTCAGGCAGGGAGCGGACAGCGGGACAGCGGTCATCGTCAACGACATCGGCGAAGTGAACATCGACGGCGCGATTCTGGCGGCTCACGACGGTGTGCCGATGGCTACGCTGGGCAACGGGTGCGTCTGCTGTAGTCTCATCAACGACCTTCAGTTCACTGTGGAGTCGTTGATTGCGTCGCGTCGCGCGACGACGGATCAAGCCTTTTCGCGCATTGTTCTGGAATGTAGCGGACTGTCCGATCCTGGCGCAGTCATGCGAGGACTGTCTGCCCTGGCGTCATACGGCATGCGAGTTCGTGTCGTGACCACTTATGCCGCCAATAATCTCGTCAGCCGCGATGACTTCCCGCTATTGGCGGCGCAGGTTTGCGGCGCTCACACGGTCGTCGTTACGAAGCTCGATTTGTGCGACGCGGCGCAACGATCGCATGCGCTGGCCGAGATCGATCTGCTGGCGCCACTTTCCCATCGCGTCGTCGAGCACGACCGGGAGCGCAGGGCTACGGCCGCTTTTTCGGAAGATCCGTCCGTGGCGCCGATGCTCATGGACCCCGCCATGACGCGCGTGGGGCTACCCGGCGGTCATGCTCGCGTAAAAGCATTCACCTTGTCGTGGGACGCACCGCTCGACTGGCAGGCGTTCTCTGACTGGATGGAAAACGTCGCCGGGTTTCTGGAAGGGCGATTGCTTCGCGTCAAGGGCATCGTTCGTGTCGCTGAATGTGCCGATGGAGTGCTTGTGCAGGGCGTTGGGCAGCATTTCGATCGACCGACGCGCATCGCATCCCTTGCGCCGCGCTCGCAGATCGTCGTCATCACGGTGGACACGGATGCAAGGGAGCTACTCGCCATCCCGACGAATCTGCCATCACCTGACGTGTCAACGCTTTCGAGCGCCGTGTCCCCCGGCGATGTGGGGTTTCGTTTCACGCGTCCTCTTTTTCTTTCGCGCTCCCGCTGAATCCTGCGCGCTTCTCACTTTTTCAATGACACGTTTCCTCATCCCCGACTTCCGATAGTCGCGGTCCTCGACCGTCGCAATCCACGAGTGGAGCAGCAGAGGCCTTCTCGCAGCCGTGCTGCATCGTCCAAATCAACCACAAGAAATCTCGTATGGATATTTTTGCTCAACAAATCTTGAACGGCCTCGTGCTGGGTAGCGTGTACGCGATCATCGCACTGGGCTACACGATGGTTTACGGCATTCTGGGCATCATCAATTTTGCCCACGCCGACGTGATGATGATCGGCGCGATGGTCGCGCTGTCCACCATCAACCT